>JBKOYM010000127.1:0-11993 GCA_046725375.1 Actinomycetota bacterium | reverse complement strand
GGCCAGCCCCATCACCGGCCCGAACGACGCAAACGCCTTGCCCATCTCCGCAGGCGGGAAGACGGCCTTGATGAGCGCCAGCCCCTGCGGGATCATCACGGCGCCGAACCCGCCCTGGAGCACGCGGAATCCGATCAGCATTTCCGCGTCCCAGGCCAGCCCGCACAGCAGCGAGGCAGCCGTGAATCCGGTTGCGCCGATCAAGAACATCCGGCGCCGCCCGATGGTGTCACCGAGTCGGCCGCTCACGACCAGGCCGACGGCGAGCGCGAGGGTGTACGCCGCGAGCATCCACTGCAGCGTGGTCGACGAACCGCCGACGTCGGCGGTGATGGCTGGACCCGCGATGGTGACGATCGTGGCGTCGAGGAGGTCCATGACCTCGGCCGCGAGGACCAAGGCCAGGACCCACCAGCGGTACGGGTGGCCGGCGAACCCGCTCGAGGGGTCGGCGGCCATGGTCTGTGTTGGCATCGAGAATCTCCCTGGGCGAACAGTGTTCGAGACCTGCGAACATCGTTCTAACACTGAACAGCGTTCGAGTCAAGTACACTGTTCGTCTGCCGACCAACGAGAGGCGTACCGATGTCGATGCCCGAACCCCCGTGGGGGCCGACCCGACCGACGCGGGATCGCATGCCGTTGTCGACCGAGCGCATCGTCGACACGGCGCTCGAGCTGATCGCGAAGGAGGGCTACGACGCCGTCACCATGCGGCGGATCGCGCGCGAGCTCGGCACCGGCCCGTCGAGCCTGTACGCGCACGTCGCCAACAAGCAGCAGCTCGACCAGATGCTGATCGACCGCATCGTCCAGGACGTCGACCTCGCCGAGCCCGACCCGGACCGATGGCAGGAGCAGGTCAAGGAGGCCTGCCGGTCGTTTCATGCCCGGCTGCGCGCGCATCCCGGCGTGGCGCGGGCCGCGATCGGCAACATCCCGCTCGGGCCCAACGCCGTCCGGGCCAGCGAGCGGCTGCTTGGCTACCTCCGCGCCGGTGGCCTGCCCGACCGGGTCGTCGCGTACGCCGCTGACCTGCTGCCGCTGTACGTCAACGCGGTCGCGTTCGAGCAGGGCGTCCGCGACAGCGGCATGGGCGACGCGGCCAATGCGGACGATTTCCTGCCCCAGCTGAAGGACTACTTCGCGTCGCTGCCACCGGACCAGTTCCCCAACTTCGTCGCGCTCGCCGGCGTACTCGTGGAGGGGGACGACACCGAGCGCTTCGAGTTCGGTCTCGACGTCCTCATCACGGGCCTCACCGCCGTCGCCGCCCGCGACCGCCCCTGACGCTCGTCCGCCCGAGTTGGTGCGCTCGTCCGCCCGAGTTGGTGTCCTCGTCCGCCCGAGTTGGTGTGCTCATCCGCCCCACCGGGGATGGCCGGGCCATCTGGGGCGGATCGGCGGGCCATGTGGGGCGGATCGGCGGGCCATGTGGGGCGGATGGCCGGGCCATGTGGGGCGGATCGGCGGGCCATGTGGGGCGGATCGGCGAAGGGCGTACGCCGATAAGCGCGTGAGGTGGGGCGAAAACCGTGTCAGGATCGAGACGATGACCGAATACCGCGACGAGTACGCCGAGACCGTCGGTGAGCTCGACCTCGACGACCGTAACGCGCTGCGCCGCGTCGCCGGCCTGTCGACCGAGCTCCAAGACGTCTCGGAAGTCGAATACCGCCAGCTCCGCCTGGAGCGGGTGGTGCTGGTTGCTGTCTGGACCGAGGGCACGACCGACGACGCCGAAAACTCCCTGACCGAGCTCAAGCTGCTCGCCGAGACCGCCGGCTCCCAGGTGCTCGACGCCCTGCTGCAACGGCGCCGCAAACCGGACGCCGCGACGTACATCGGCCGCGGCAAGGTCGACGAGCTGCGCGCCGCCGTACTCGCGACCGGCGCCGACACGGTCATCTGCGACGGCGAGCTCGCCCCGAGTCAGCTGCGCAATCTGGAAGATCAGGTCAAGGTCAAGGTCGTCGACCGCACCGCGCTGATCCTCGACATCTTCGCCCAGCACGCCAAGTCGGCCGAGGGCAAGGCCCAGGTCGAGCTGGCCCAGCTGCAGTACCTGACCCAACGCCTGCGCGGCTGGGGCGGCGAGCTGTCCCGGCAGGCCGGCGGTCGGGTCGGAGCCCAGGGCGGCGGCATCGGCGGCCGCGGTCCCGGTGAGACCAAGCTCGAGACCGACCGCCGTCGGATCAACCACCGGATGGCGAAGCTGCGCCGCGAGCTCACCCACATGCGGACCACCCGCGACACCAAACGCGCGGAGCGTCGTCGCCATGAGGTGCCTGCGGTGTCCATCACGGGTTACACCAACGCCGGCAAGTCGAGCCTTCTCAATCGGATCACCGGCGCCGGCGTCCTCGTCGAGGATGCGCTGTTCGCGACGCTCGATCCGACCACTCGACGGGCGACGACGGCCGACGGCCGGGTCTACACGCTGTCCGACACCGTCGGTTTCGTACGGCATCTTCCGCACCAACTCGTCGAGGCGTTCCGGTCGACGCTCGAAGAGGTCGCCGACGCCGACCTCATCGTGCATGTCGTCGACGGGTCGCATCCCGATCCCGAGGGGCAGCTCGCGGCGGTACGGGAAGTCCTCGAGGAGATCGGGGCGGCCGACGTACCCGAGCTGGTCGCGATCAACAAGGCCGACGTCGCCGACCCGATGTTGGTGTCGCGGCTGCTCGCGAGGGAGCCGCATGGGGTGGCATGCTCGGCCCGGACCGGCGACGGCATCGACAAGCTGGTCGCCGCGATCGAGGCCGACCTGCCGCGGCCGCAGATCGAGGTACGTGCGATCGTGCCGTATGCGCGTGGCGACCTGATCAACGCCGTCCACGAGCGGGGCGAGATGCTCGAGGTCGACCACACCGCCGAGGGCACGCTGGTCGTCGCCCGAGTGCATCCGGACCTCGCCGGTGCCCTCGAGCAGTACACCGTCGCGGCCACCTGACTTCGGCGAATCCCTGTGGATGAGGGCGTCGCATGTCGGCTGGGGCGGGTAGCGTGTCCAGGTGACCCAGGTCGACGCCGCGCCATTTACCGAGCAGCCGACCCCGCGCCGCGTCCTCGAGGCCGCGGTCGAGGCGATCAACGGCCAGGAGCGACGGGGTCAGATCGAGATGGCCGACTCGGTGGCGGCGGCGCTCGATCGAGGTGAGCACCTGCTCGTGCAGGCCGGCACCGGCACCGGCAAGTCGCTCGGCTACCTCGCCCCGGCGTTGCTCCATGACCAGCGCGTCGTCGTTGCGACCGCGACGCTCAATCTCCAACACCAGTTGGTCGAACGCGACATCCCGGGGCTGCTCGAGGCCGCCGAGGAGGTGCTCGGTCGGCGGCCCCGGGCGGCGGTGCTCAAGGGCCGGTCCAACTACGCGTGCCTGCATCGCATCCGCGACGGGGTCCCCGACGACCAGGGCGCTCTGATCGAGATGCCCACCGGCTCGCTCGGCGAGGAGGTCCTGACCCTGCGCGGGTGGGCCGAGGACCAACTCGAGTCGGGCGGCCATGGCGACCGCGATTCGGCGCCGGCGCACACCGAGAAGGCGTGGCAGCAGGTGTCCGTACCCGCGCGGGAGTGCCTCGGCGCCACGCGGTGCCCGTACGCCGGCGAGTGCTTCGCCGAGACGGCCCGAGACGAGGCGACCGCGGCGCAGATCGTCGTCACCAACCACGCGCTGCTCGCGATCGACGCGATCGACGGCGTGCCGATGATCCCCGAGTACGACGCGGTCGTCGTCGACGAGGCGCATGAGCTCGTCGCCCGAGTCACCCAGGCGTCGACCGACGAGTTGTCGCCCGGCATCGTCGAGCGCGCCGCCCGGCGGGCCCGCAACCTGCTGCACGAGGGCCAGGCCGACGAGCTCGAGGATTCGGCCGACGCGCTGCGGGACGCCATCTCGGCCACGCCGGCGGGACGTGTCGACGCGCAGCCCGACCAGCTCGCCGACGCGCTCGCCATGGTGCGTGACACCGCGCGGGCCTGCTTCTCGGCGCTGCCGAAGGACGACCCGTCGGAGCCGGACCCGATCCGGCAGCAGGCCAAGGCGATGACCGACGAAGTACGCCAGGTCGCCGAGCGGATGGCGGCGGCCTCCGAGCACGATGTGTTGTGGATCAACGAGCGTGACCCGGCGCGCGGCGGCAACGACCTGCGGATCGCGCCGCTCGATGTGGCTCTGACGTTGCGCGACAAGCTGTTCGGCGAAAAGACCGTGGTGCTGACGAGCGCGACGCTCAAGCTTGGCGGCGACTTCCGCGCGTTGGCGTCAACCCTCGGGCTGCGTACCGACGAGCGGATCGACGATGTCGAGCCGGATCCGTCGTCCGAAGCGGATGCCGACGCCGACGAGGCGGCTGACGCCGCCGATGAGGACGACAACCAAATCCGGTGGCGCGGCATCGACGTCGGATCGCCGTTCGACTACGGCCGGCAGGCGATTCTCTACGTCGCCAAGCATCTCCCGCCGCCAGGTCGCGACGGCCTCGGCGACCCGCAGCTGACCGAGATCGCGGAGCTAGTCGAGGCGGCCGGCGGCCGTACGCTCGGCCTGTTTTCGTCCCGGCGCGCAGCCGAGAAGGCGACCGAGTCGCTTCGCGAGCGACTGTCCGACGTCGACGTCTGGTGCCAAGGGGAGGCGCAGCTGCCGGAGCTCGCCCGGCGGTTCGTCGATGACCCGCACACCTGCTTGTTCGGCACGCTGAGCCTGTGGCAGGGGGTCGACCTGCCCGGCGAGACGTGCCAGCTCGTGATCATCGACCGGCTACCGTTTCCGCGCCCGGACGACCCGTTGATGAGCGCCCGGCAGCGGGCCGTCGAGCGCCGGGGCGGCAACGGCTTCATGACCGTTGCGGCAACCCATGCCGCCCTGTTGCTGGCACAGGGAAGTGGCCGCTTGATCCGACGGCAGACCGACAAGGGCGTCGTCGCCGTGCTCGACCCGCGGCTGGTGACGGCGAGGTACGGGGGATTCCTCGCCGCATCGCTGCCACCGATGTGGCGTACGACCGACCCCGGCGTCGCCCGCGAGGCGTTGCGCCGGCTCGACAAGTCCGCCGCCGACGCCTGACCCGCCCGGCGCCTCAGACCCGGCGCAGGACGGTGACCACCTTGCCGAGGATCGTCGCGTTGCTGCCGTCGATCGGCTCGTAGGCGTCATTGTGGGGGAGCAGCCAGACTCTGCCGCGCTTGCGCGAGAACGTCTTGACGGTCGCCTCGTCGTCGATCAGAGCGGCGACGATCTCACCGTTTTCGGCCGACGGCTGCTGGCGTACGACGACGTAATCGCCGTCGCAGATCGCGGCGTCGATCATCGAGTCGCCCTTGACCTCCAGGAGGAAGAGCGTGCCGTCGCCGACCAGCGTCTTCGGCAACGGGAACACCTCCTCCACGCGCTCCTCCGCGAGGATCGGGCCACCGGCGGCGATCCGACCGACGACGGGCACGTACGCCGCGGGCGGTCGGGCGTTGCCGATGTCGGTCTCGTCGAAGCCGAAGTCGTGCGAGCTGCCGATCGAACGGCGGGCGGCCATCACGTCGGGCAGGAAGACCTCGAGGGCCCGTGGCCGGTTGGGATCGCGGCGCAGGAAGCCCTTGCTCTCCAGCGTCTTGAGCTGATGGGCGACCGACGACGAGCTGGTGAGGCCGACCGAGGTGCCGATCTCGCGGATGCTCGGGGGATAGCCGCGCTGCTCGATGCTCTCCCGAATGAACTCGAGCACCCGTCGCTGCCGCGGCGTCAGCCCACTCGCATCGGGCGGCCCGTCGGGGAGCTCGGCGACTTTGTCCTTGGCCATGACGATCCCTTTCACGCTGGTGCCGGACACCGTAGCCGGGTCCGACCCGCGACTCAAACATCTGTTCGAACGGCGTGTCGCCACTCTAGTGTGGGCCCATGGAAGGACAGAACGCGGAGTTTCGCGGCCGGGAGTTCGTCGACGTCGACATGTCGGACGCGATGTTTCGCGAGGCCGACCTGTCGCGCGTACGCATGCGCGGTGTGTTGTTGGTCGACGCCGATCTCGACGGGGCCGTCGATGGCCTGATCGTCAACGGCGTCGAGGTGGCGCCGCTGATCGACGCGGAGCTCGACCGGCGGCATCCGGAGCGCGCGGCGTTGCGTGCGACGACGCCGGAGGGCGTACGGGAGGCGTGGCGGGGCCTCGAGGAGATGTGGGCGGCGACCGTACGCCGTGCCGAGTCGCTATCAGAGGCGGACCGGCAGCGGTCCGTCGACGGCGAGTGGTCGCTGGTCGACACGCTGCGGCATCTGATATTCGTCACCGATGCCTGGTTCGGGCATGCGATCGAGGGTCGCTCGGGACCGTTCCATCCGCTTGGGCTGCCGGCGACCTTCAGCGGCAGTGCCGAGGCGTACGGAATCGACACCCGCGCCTCGCCGACGTTTGACGACGTCATGGACGTGCGCCGGAAGCAGGTCGCTCGGGTGCGGGCGTTCCTGGCCGATGTGACCCAGGACGACCTCGACCGGGTCCGCGACGCCAATCCGGCGCCGGGCTGGCCGCCTCCGGAGCGGCGGACGGCGATCGCCTGTCTGCACGTGATCTTCAACGATGAGTGGGCGCACCATCGGTTCGCGGTGCGCGATCTGGACGCGATGGCGAAGCGTCCGGCCGGCTGAGCCGGTCTGGACACGTCGAACGATCATCTGTTCTGCATATCTGCTTGGATGCAGCTAGAGAGCGGCGTTGGGCAGGCTGCACTCGCGATCGGTCGTCTAGCGCCAGCCAGGATCACAGTGTGTGGTCTCGCTAGCCGCCCAGCGCGCGGGCCAGCAGCAGCTGACGGGTTCGGGCGCCGGTTTTGGCGAGCACTGCCTTCACGTGGTCGGTCGCGGTGTGCTCGGACACGACGAGGGCGGCGGCGATCTGCCTGTTCTCCAGGCCCGCGGCCAGCAGCGAGAGTACCTCGGATTCGCGGGGGGACAGGCCGGATGCACGCCCGAGCAGGTCGATCCGCTCGGCCGGGGTTGCGGGCTCGATCGACACGGCGATGTTGTGTCTCAGTCGGTCGGCGCGGAGGGTGACCCAGCGGCTGCCGCCCAGGTGCACGCGCGACCGCGGCTCCCCGATCGCCATGTCGGCCTCGGCGGCGATCAGTGCGGCGCCGATGTTGTACGCCGCGGCCGGGATCGGCGCTATCGGCTCGTCCGGGGGGTTGAGCCGGAGCAGGGTAGCGGCCGCCCCGGCGGTTTGCGCCTGCACCTGCAGGTCGGGGCCGAGTACGACGACCGCGGGGCCTAATTGATCTTGTGTGGCGTCGGGCTCGACGAAGGTGCGTGAGCGACTCGCGGAGGCCGCGGGCCAGCAGCGGTGCCAGTGAGGCGAGGAAGGACAGTTCGGTCGGGGTGAAAGCAGTCGTGGTGCGCCACAGGTCGAGAAACCCCCAGCAGCCGTAACGGTCCGAGCAGACGGTAGTCGCCGTGTCGACTACTCCGAGGTCACGCTGCACGTTGGCCCAAAGCGGAGACGCTTCCGCGGGACCGCTGGCAAGCAGCGAGGTGGTCGGGCCGGACTCGATCAGTGTGTCCCAACGTTGCGGGATGGTCTGGTAGCGCCAGCGGATCAGCTCGGGAAGCCGGGGCCAAGGCAGCATCGGCACGTCGGCGAACGGCGAGGTCCCGACCATGGTGACCGGATCGGTCAGCGGGAAGTTGTGCGCGTCGAAACTCATCAAACCGCGCAGAAGCACAACGACCTGCTCGCGCAGAGACTTCGCGGGAAGATCGCGCAGACAGAGCCGCTCGATGCGGTCTCTGACCTCGGCTGCAAGCACGCGCTCAGCCTAAGCAAGACCCCCCGGATTGGGGATGGGCTTGTGTACCGCAACGACCACACGCTGGAGGCCTCATCAACCCAGGAGGAAGCCATGACCACGCTGCATGTTGAGAACACCGTCCGCGACTACGACGAGTGGAAGTCGGTGTTCGACAAGTTCGACCGGTTCCGCGCCGACAACGAGGTCCGGTCCTACCGGGTCTCCCGATTCGCCGACGACCCGAACAAGGTGCACGTCGATCTCGAGTTCGACTCGCTCCCCGACGCCCAGGCGTTCGCGCTGAAGCTCCAACAGATCTGGGCAACCCCTCAATCCCAGGCCCAGCTGGTCGCCCACAACGAGCCGATCCTACTCGAGACCCTGGAGCACAAGACCCTCTAAAGTCCTCTCGGCCAGACCGCTGTCCGAACTCCGCCCAGGCCGATCCTTGCGGCCATCCGGAAGGAGGATCTCGCGCCACTGCACTCAAGCAGATATGCAGAACACATGTTCGACGTGTCGCTTGTTTCTGTCAGTGGGGTCGGGTAGAACTTCGTACAGACGTTCGATCGAACACGCATTCGAGCGGCGAGCGAAGGGAGCCCCTCCATGAGCACCGCCCGCGTAGCACCCGCGCCGAGCCTCCGGCTGACCCGGCGAGGCCGATTCGTCGTGTTCGTCCTCAGTCTCGCGATCAGCCTCGGCGCGCTGGTGGCCTGGGGGCCGTCGGTGGTCGCCACGTCGGAGCAGGGCGAGCCGATCCAGGTGCGCGTCGTGACGGTCGAGCCGGGCGACACGCTGTGGGACATCGCCGCGCGGGCCAACCCCGATGGCAATGTCGGCGACACCGTGCACGAGATCGCCGACCTCAATGCGATGGGGAGCACTGGCGACCTCTACGTCGGCCAGCTCCTGTCGGTGCCGAGGTACTGACCTCGACGGACGCGCTAGCCGATAGCGTCGGACGCCGGCTGTGCTGATGGATGACTCCGCTTAGTTCATGTCGGTGAAGGGTGTAAACGGGTGTTGCAAAACCGCAGCTGCTCATCGTTGACCACATGAACGAGGCATTCGCTGAGCGATCTCGGGACCATTCCGCAAGGCGGTGCTGCCAACATCCCGACCACCCCCCATGAATGGCCGGGCTGCTGACAGCACTCGCCATAGGCGGCGCGCGACGAGCCAGCCGGCGGCGTCGCCGAGCCACATGGTCTGGGTGGCGGTGCGGTGATCGTGGGCCCTGCGGTCACGTTCATCGCCGATGTACGCGTGCGATGACCTGATACGCGTAGTCCGCGTGCGTACACAAACAACTCTAAACAACCTTACGTACCCTGCGGGAGTTATTCACAGACCTTTTGATAACTGCCTGGTGACGATGCCTGTCAGTGGGCGCGTGTAAGACAGGGAACAACCGCCGTTCGACTACGGTTAGCAGCTAGTACGCCGTGGTGTTGCGGCCGGCGGCGCGGCGTACAGGGGAACGGAGGACGTGGCATGAGCGCGACTGCGCGGACCTCGCCACCAGGGGTCTCGGCGCAACTCGTGCCTGCCCTCGGTCCGCCAAAACCCTCTCGACGCATGCTGACCCGGGTCGGCATCGAGTTCGCGTGGGTCGCCGGCATGCTGGTGCTCTACAACGTGGGCCGTTACATCGCCAAGCAGCACGTCGGTCCGGCGTTCGACAACGCGATCCAGCTGTGGGACTTCGAGCGCTGGATGAAGATTCCCAGCGAGCAGACGCTGCAAGGTGCGGTCCTCAGCGCGTGGCCGTGGGCCATCGAGATGGCCAACCGCTACTACGCCACGGTGCATTTCCCGATGACGCTGGCGTTTCTGGTGTGGATGTTCGTACGGCGGCCGGATTATTACCTCTGGATTCGGCGCAGCCTCGTCATTCTCACCTCGGCCGCGCTGGTTGGGCATCTGGCGTTCCCGCTCGCGCCGCCGCGAATGCTGCCGCAGCTCGGATTCGTCGATACCGGTGTCTTGTACAACATGAGCGTCTATGGCGCCGACGGCGCCAACAGCATCGCGAACCAGTACGCGGCGATGCCGAGCCTCCATGTCGCTTGGGCGGCGCTGGTCGCGGTCGGCCTGATCACGAGTACGCGGACGCGCTGGCGCTGGTTCTGGATCATCCATCCCATCCTCACACTCGCTGTCGTCGTCGTGACGGCCAACCACTATTGGCTCGACGGCATCATCGGGCTGCTGTTGCTGGTCGTCGCGTTGACGGTGACGGTGCAGGCCCGGCCGGAGCCGGTCGCCGCGGACGACGATGGGGACGACGACGCGGTGAGTGCCGAGGCGCCCGAAGAGATGCACGAAGAGGTGCCCGACGAGGCGCCCGACGACGCGTCAGAGACGCCCGCGCCCGTCTCGGCCCGGGTCGGGCCGGCCTGAGCCGCTCCGCGCCGGCCGACACGTCCAGCAACACTCCCGACACGCCTAGCGACGTTCTCGACACGCCGGATCGCGACGCTGACCTGCGGCGATGCAGAAAGTGTCGGAGGGCCACGCGAAAATCTTGCATGGCCTCACCGCTCGGCGTAGTGTCACAACATCTAGTAGTTACACCGGTGTGATTTTCCACAGATTGTGGTTCTCACCCACAGCTGGAGACGGGTTCGTCCACAGCGGCATCCCCAAGAGGAGCGTCACGATGCACTGTCCGCACTGTCGTCACGGCGACAGCCGCGTGCTCGACAGCCGGGTGAGCGACGATGGCGCAACGATCCGACGTCGTCGGGTATGTCCGGAATGCGAAAAGCGGTTCTCTACCGTTGAGCAGGTGCAGTTGTCGGTGCTGAAGCGGTCCGGTGCGGCCGAGCCGTTCAGTCGCGACAAGGTGATCGCCGGGGTCCGCAAGGCCTGCAAGGGTCGACCGGTCAGCGAAGACGATCTGGCTCGGCTGGGACAGTCCGTCGAAGACACACTGCGCGCGTCCGGGTGCGCCGACGTGCCGGCGCATGAGGTCGGGCTCGCGATTCTGGGCCCGCTGCGCGAGCTGGACGAGGTGGCTTATCTGCGCTTCGCCAGCGTCTACCGCGCGTTCGAGTCCGCCGCCGATTTCGAGACCGAGATCGCCATGTTGCGGGCCGAGCGCAAACCGGTGCCGATGCCGCGAAGTGGCTAGCAAAACGTGAAGAGATTGGGGCAGAGACCTGCCCGGCCAGACGTTGAACATAGATGTAGCGACGCGAAGGAGACTCGGGACATGACGGAGACGGTGAGCGGCGGGGCAAAGGCAGCCGGCTCGAAGAAGACTCACGCGGGCAAGGGCTTGAAGATCGAACGCGTCTTCACAACGGCTGGCACCCACCCCTACGACGAGGTGACGTGGGAGCGCCGCGACGTCGTCCAGACCAACTGGAAGACGGGGGAGACCGTCTTCGAGCAGCGCGGGGTCGAGTTCCCCGAGTCGTGGAGCGCCAACGCGTCAACCATCGTCACGAGCAAGTACTTCCGTGGCGCACTCGGCACCGACGACCGCGAGTCGAGCCTGAAGCAGCTCATCGATCGGGTCGTCAAGACGTACGTGCGCGCCGGCCAGGACCACGGTTACTTCGCGACCGAGACCGACGCCGAGGTGTTCGAGCACGAGCTCACCTGGCTGCTGCTGCATCAGTACTTCGCGTTCAACAGCCCCGTCTGGTTCAACGTCGGCACGTCCTCGCCGCAGCAGGTGTCGGCCTGCCAGCCGTACGACGCGCTCGTGAGCACACCAGAGGGCTTGGTGCCGATCGGCAAGCTGGTGGAGGACAACGCGGTCGGCACAAAGGTGTACGACGCGCACGGTCTGACTCGGATCCTCGCAGTCAAGGCCAACGGTGTGAAGCCGGTGCTACGGCTGCACACGAAGGCTTGCCACACCCTCGACGTCACGGCCGATCACCTGGTGTGGAAGGCGGACAATGCCTTTGAGGGTCGGTTCGTCGAGGCCGGTGAGCTCGTGCCTGGAGACCTCCTGCTGCATGTCAACCCGGAGGTCGGCGGCACGGACCGCGAAACTCTCGAGATCGATCGTGTCGAAGAGCTCGGCGAGATGGAGGTCTACGACATCCAGACCGAGTCGGGGGAGTACCTGTCGGACAACCTGCGGGTGCACAACTGCTTCATCCTCGCGGTCGACGACAACATGGACTCGATCCTGAACTGGTACCGCGAAGAGGGAATGATCTTCAAGGGCGGCTCCGGCTCGGGTCTCAAC
>JBKOYM010000129.1:0-11444 GCA_046725375.1 Actinomycetota bacterium | reverse complement strand
GTGTGCTTCTTCGGCGATGGCACGACGAACATCGGCGCGTTTCACGAGGCACTCAACTTCGCCGTCGTCTGGCGGCTGCCGATCGTGTTCGTCTGCGAAAACAACCTCTACATGGAGTACACGCCGATCCACAAGGTCACGGCGGTGCAGCATCCGGCCGCCGACCGCGCCGCCGCGTACGGGCTCGAGCCGCTGGTCGTCGACGGCAACGACCCGGACGCGGTCTACCTCGCGGCGACCAACGCCATCGCCCATGCCCGGGCCGGCGCGGGTCCCAGCCTGATCGAGGCCAAGACCTATCGCCACGGCGGCCACTCGCGCGCCGACCCGGGCAAGTATCGGCCCGACGACGAAGTGCAGAAGTGGCTCGCCAAAGACCCGCTGCCGATGTATCGCGATCGCCTGCTCGAGATCGGCGCGACCGAGCCCGAGCTGGCCGAGATCGAGGCTGAGGTCGACGCGGCGGTCGAGCGAGCAACGCAGGAGGCGCGTGACGGAGCGGAGCCGGGCGCCGACCTCGTCATGACCGACCTGTGGGCGGACGGAGGCTCGGCATGGCGCAACTGACCTATCGCGAGGCGATCGCCCGCGGCATCGCCCAGGAGATGCGGCGCGACGAGAGCGTCGTGCTCATCGGCGAAGACGTCGCGGACGCGGGCGGGGTCTTCAAGGGAACGGTCGGGCTTCTGGAGGAGTTCGGCGACCGCCGCGTCCGCGATACCCCGATCAGCGAGCAGGCCATCCTCGGCGCCGCGATGGGGGCGGCGATGACCGGGATGCGGCCGATCGCGGAGATCATGTTCAGCGACTTCTTCGCCGTCTGCTGGGACATCCTGGCCAACGAGATCGCGAAGTCGCGCTACATGACGGCGGGCCAGATGTCGTTTCCGCTCGTCGTCCGCTCCGGCAACGGCGGCGGCCTGCGCTTCGGCGCCCAGCACTCGCAGAGCGTCGAAAACTGGATGATGGCGATCCCCGGACTGAAGGTGGTCGTGCCGTCCAACGCCCGTGACGTGGTCGGTCTCATGGCTGCCGCGGTCCGCGACCCGGACCCGGTCGTCCTGCTCGAGGAGAAGGCGCTCTATCCCGTACGCGGCGAGGTGCCCGACGGCGAGATCGTCGACACGCTCGGCACCGCGGCCGTCCGTCGCCACGGCACCGACGCGACGATCCTGTCGCTCGGCAACATGACACCGAGGGCGCTCGAGGCCGCCGACCAACTCGCCGGCGCGGGCATCGACAGCACGGTCGTCGACGTCCGGTCGCTGGTGCCGCTCGACACCCAGACGATCCTCGAGACGGTCAGCGAGACAGGTCGGGTCTTCACCGTCGAGGAAAACCCGCGCCTATGCGGCTGGGGCGCCGAGGTCATGTCGATCATCGGCGAGGAGGCCTTCTGGGATCTCGACGGCCCGCCGGTGCGGATCACGACGCCGCACATCCCGCTGCCGGCCGCCGACGCCCTCGAGGACTTCGCCCTGCCCTCGGTCGAGCGGATCGTCACGACCGTTCAGGCGACCGCCGCGAACCGATCATGAGGGCTTTGGGTAGCCATGACGGCCCAAACCCCTCAAGATCCGTCGACGCAGAAGGGAGTGATCCTGCATGATCGTCGCCGCCGATCCCCGTCCGCTCAACACCCGCCATCGGGCGAGCCCGCGGGCCCGTCGGATGCTGCACGACCGCGGCCTGTACGAGCACGACGTCGTGGGCACCGGTCCGGACGGGCGGATCCTCGCGGCCGACGTCGCATCTGCGGGCGCAGAGACAGCATCGCGCCGAGATGACACGGCTGACCCGGCCAGACGGGGCCGGGGCGGCGTTTTGGCCCGGGGCCACTCCGGGCCGGAATACGGCGCGCACCCATCGGCCACCGCGACGACGGCCTTCGTCGCCGCGGAGGTCGACTTCCACACCGTCGATCGAGCCCGCCGGGCCGCCGGCGAGAACGCACCGGAATACGTGGCGTTCGTCGCCCGGGCCATCGTCGACGCCCTCGCGGCGTACCCCTATCTCAACGCACAACTCGGCGACCACGTCGTCTCGGTCCGCCGGCCCGTCCACCTCGGCGTCCAGGTCGCTCTTGACCCGGCCGGCCCGCCCGCGCTGCCCATCGTTCGCGACGCCGACAGCCTGCGGCTACGGAGCCTCGCCGGCGGGATCACCGACGCACGGACGCAGGCAGGCGAACGGCGCGGGGCGATCGGGTGCACGTTCACGCTCGTCGACGCGACGCCGAACGGGATGCTGCTGGCGGCGCCGCCACTCGGTCCGGGCCAGGTGGCAGCCCTCGCGACCAGTGGCGTGCGGCCGATGCCGGTCGCGGTCGAGCGCGAGCCCGGAGAGTACGCGGTCGCGGTGCATCCGGTCGGCACGCTCGGGCTGAGCTTCGATCACGACATCGTCAGCAGCGGGTACGCGGCCGGCTTCCTCGATCACGTACGGACCGCCCTCGAGCGACGCGACTGGGCGGCCGAGCTGTGACGTCACGAGGCCCCGAGGGGACCGTCGGCGGGTTCGGGCGGGTTCTGGCCCCGAATCCGTCTGAACTCGCCGACGGTTGACGTCACCTGCCGGATCCGCGTGAGTTCCGAACTCACGCCGGGGGCTTACGGTGGCCTGAGACGACCAAACGCCATCGACCCCGGGAGGGCTCGTGGACGAGCAAGACATCCTCCGGCAGATCGACGCCCTGGTGGACGAGGAGCATCGACTCCGGTCGGACGACGCCGATCCGGCCGACCGACGGGAGCGACTGCAACAACTCGAACAGACGCTGGACCAGTGCTGGGACCTCTTACGCCAACGGCGGGCCAGGATCCAGGCGGGCCAGGATCCCACGGACGTGAAGGCCCGACCGGTCGACGAGGTCGAGGGCTACCTGCAGTAGTGGCCGCGCGCCGCGGACCGCTCCGGTAGCCTCGGCGTCTGTGACTGCGCGCCCGCCCCTCGTTCGTCCGATCAGTGCCGAGGAGCATCTGGCGCACCTCCGTAGCCTGCCGTCGGCGAGCTTCCTCCAGACGCCGGCGTGGGGGCGGGTGAAGGCCGAGTGGCGTCGCGAGTCGATCGGGTTCTTCGAGGGCGATGATTTGGTCGGCTCCGGCCTCGTCCTCTATCGCCAGATCCCCAAGGTCAAGCGGTTCCTCGCCTACCTCCCGGAGGGGCCGACGCTCGACTGGTCGTCGCCGAGGCTGACCGACCACATCGCGGCGATGACCAAACACCTGTCCGACCAGGGAGCGTTCGCGGTACGCATGGGGCCGCCGGTCGTGCTGCGCCGGTGGACCGCCCGTACCCTCAAGGCCGCCGTTGCCGATCCCGTTCTGCGTCGACTCAGCGATGCCCCGGCCGACGCTGTCGATGAAACCGGACGACGTGTTTCAGAGATCCTGAAGGGGTCTAGATGGATCCGGCAGGCACCAGAAGACGGCTTCGGCGTCGGACAGCCCCGGTTCAACTTTTGGCTGCCGGTCGCCGGCCGCACCGAGGACGACGTGCTTCGCGGCATGAATCAGCTCTGGCGGCGCAATATCAAGAAGGCGGCCAAGGCCGGAGTCGACGTACGCACCGGCAACCGCGACGACCTGCCCGCGTTTCACGCCGTGTACGCCGAGACCGCGCGGCGCGACCACTTCACCCCGCGGCCACTGTCGTATTTCCAGCGCATGTACGACGCGCTGACCGACGAGGACCCGGACCGGTTCCGGCTGTACCTCGCGCACCACGAGGGCGATCTGGTCGCGGCGACGACGATGGTCCGGGTCGGCGGCCACGCGTGGTACTCCTACGGCGCCTCGACGACCGAGAAGCGTGACGTACGCGGCTCCAACGCCATCCAGTGGCAGATGATCCGGGACGCGATGGCGGCCGGCGCGACCGTGTACGACCTGCGCGGCATCACCGACACGCTCGACCCCGACGACCCGCACGTCGGCCTGGTCCAGTTCAAGGTCGGCACCGGCGGCGAGGCCGTCGAGTACGCCGGCGAGTGGGATCTGCCGTTGTCGCGAGTGCTCTATCGCGCGTTCGACCTCTACATGCGGCGGCGGTGACGGCATGTCGCCGGCCCGCATCTACCGCCGTGTTTTGGCCCGGGGCCACCCCGGGCCAGAATGCGGCGCGGGGATCGGGAGGTAACCCCATGCCATTGACCCTGCATATCGACGGTCCGCGGTGGCGGTCGCACCTGAAGGCGTTCGCCGCGGCTCATCCGGGTCTGGTACCGGTCGCCAAGGGCAACGGCTACGGCTTCGGGATGGCCGCGCTCACCCGACGCTGCGGTTGGCTGGGCATCGACATGATGGCCGTCGGCACGTACGAGGAGGCGCCGGGCGCGCTGTCCCGGTTCGACGGAGACGTCCTCGTCATGTCGCCGTGGCGGCCCTTCTTCGACGACATCTCGGACAATCACCGGCTCATCCACACGGTCAGCCGGGTCGACGACGTCGGCGAACTGGCGCTGCGTACCCCAGGCGCGCGCGTCGTCGTCGAGGGCCTCACGTCGATGAATCGGCACGGCCTGACCCGACACGAGCTCGCCGCGGCGGCCGATCAACTGAACGGCCTGCGGCTCGAGGGCTTCGCGCTCCATCTCCCGATGGCGGGCGGCCGACTGGCCGAGGCCGAGCGATGGGCGGCGGTGCTCGAGACGTCGCGACTCGATACGTCGACGCTGTTCGTCTCGCACCTGACCGACGACGAGCTCCGGATGTTGCGGGAGCGACGGGAGGCGCTCACCGTACGGCCGCGGATCGGCACGGCACTGTGGCTCGGCGACCGCGAGGCGCTACGGGTCACCGGCACCTTGCTCGATCGGCATCGGGTGACTCGCGGCGAGCGGATCGGCTATCGGCAGCGTCCGATGCCGCGCGACGGCTGGCTGCTGATCGTGGCCGGCGGTACGGCGCACGGCATCGGCATGGAGGCGCCGACGGCAGCGACGTCGATGCGGCAGCGCGCGATCTCGGTCGCTCGGGGCAGCCTCGAGGCGGCCGGCCTCGCGTACTCGCCGTTCACGGTCGCCGGCAAGCAGCGCTGGTTTGCCGAATCACCGCACATGCAGGCGGCGATGCTGTTCTTGCCGGCCGGCGAGGAGCCGCCCGAGATCGGCGACGAGGTGCCGGTCGACGTGCGGTTTACTACGACGCTGGTCGATCGCGTCGAGATCAGCTGACGCCGAACCCGGTGGCGGACGCGCTCCATCGACTTCCACCCAGAGGGTAGCGAGAAGGGGTCGAACCTTCCGCCGGCTCAGGCTACCGCCGCGTGGTCAGAAACCGCCACCGTCGAACCCGCCACCGTCGAACCCACCACCGTCGAAGCCGCCACCGTCCCAGCCGCCACCTCCGTCGAAGCCGCCGCCATCGCCACCTCCGTCTCCGCCGCCGTCGTACCCGCCGTCTCCGCCATCGCCGCCGTCTCCGCCGTCTCCGCCGTCGCTTCCGACGTCCTCGTATCCGGGCTCACCCGCGAACAGGACGCCGCCGACGAGAGTCCCGACCAGCAGCGCGGGCAGGATGTTGAAGGCGCCGAAGTATCCGGCCGTCCAGGGCGCGAACGCGGGCCCGGCCTGCCAGTACGGCACCCGCCGCGGCCCGACCATCACCTGGCGCGCATCCGGATCGGCGCCGGCGTTGACCCGCTCGGCATCAAGCGCGCACGCCGGGACGTCACGCTCGACGCCACCCGGCGGCGCCCAGGGCACGTCGGTCACCGACGGACCGTGCTGCGGATTGAAGAAGCACGGTGGCCGACGCTCCGGCAGCGGCTTGTCGTCGACCCGGGCCTGGACGCATGCCATGGCATAGCGGCCGTCCTCGAGGATCTCGGTGACGTGGCGTACGTCGTCGGGCTGCTGGACGGCCTGGACGGACTCCTTGGCGTCCTCGTACGCGTCGAGGGCACGCTGATAGTCGGCCCGAGCACCGGCGTCGAGCTCGCGGCCGGCCATGTCGTGGCCCAACTGCTGCAACTCCTCGCCGAGGAGGGTGACGTCTTCGTCGGCCGCCTTGCGGACGGCGGCCAACTGCTCGGCGGCCGCGGCCTCGCGCCTGCGCCGGTCCCGACGCGAGCCAGCGACCGCCACGATGACGGCGATCGCGCCGCCCACGAGAATGAGGACGATCAGCGGGTCCATGGCGCCCCCCAAGGGGTCGGGTCTCGGTACCGATCGGACTGGGTTCACTCACCCTACGCCGATCGACCTCCCCCGACTTGTCAGCGCAGCAGCATAGCGTCCGGAGCCTGGTCCGCCTCGCCGCCGGCCGGATCGTCGGTGAGCCCGTCGGCGCGTACCGGATCGTGCCAGGGCCGATGGATGTCGCGCAGCACCATCGCGATCAGCCAGCCGATGCCGGCAAGCCTCACCAGCACGGCCAAGACGTAGATCTCGTCGACGCCGTCTCCGCCGCTGCTCGTGTAGCCGCCGAGATGCCACCAGACGGCGCAGAAGTAGAACACCTCGCAGGCCTGCCAGATGAGTAGGTCGCGCCAGTACGGTCGGGCCAACGCCGCCAGCGGCAGCAGCCACAGCGCGTCTTGCGGGTCGATCCGCTTGCTGACCAGCATCACGCCCGCGACGGCGAGGAACGCCAACTGCGGCACCCGGGGCCGTCGCCGCGCCGTCAGGCCGGTCCACGCCACACCGCCGAGGACGAGCGCGTAACCGAGGACCGCCAGCTGGCTCGACAGGGTCGCGTCAGCGTGCCACCCGACGAGCGCGAACGCCTCCCAAAACGCCCCATAGCTCGGCGCGGAGTCGAGCCAGGTCTCCCAGAACGCCGCCCAACTGCCCGATGCGAGCGCGTACGCCGGGACGTTGATCGCGACCCACGTCACCAGCGCCATGCCGATGGCCCGTCCGCCCGTCGAGAGGCGACCGGCACGACCGGCGCTGAGGAGGAACGCGAGCAGCAACACGAGCGGATACAGGTCGAACGCCCCGCCCAGACCGACGAGCGCCCCGGCCAGCAGCGGTCGCGACCGTGACCAGGCCCACAAGGCGCCGCAGGTACAGGCGACCGCGAGCAGGTCCCAGCCGATGATGCCGCTGAGCAGCAAGACCGGTGCCGCCGCGAAGCCCATGGCGTCCCAAGGTCGCGGGCGATGGGTGCCGACCAGAGCCGCCGTCGAGGCGAGAGCGGCGAGCAGGAGGAGAACCGCGGCGACGGAGACATAGTGCACCGCCTCGTCGTGGACCGCCGGGTCGCTCGACACCTCGGCGGTCGGACGGTCGTTGCGATGGGCAACACTCGGCCAACCCGACAGCACCTGCGCCGTGAGCGCCGACACGTAGGCGACGACGGTGGTCGGAGGCGTGTCGTCCGATCCGGGCCACCGGCCGCCGCCGTCAGACATCGGGGGCTCGCGCTCAGCAAGTCCGCTGCTGGTGTAGCCGACGGCGAGGTCGGTGTAGCAGAGGTTGGCGAACGTCCGGCTGCTGTCCCACCACGCACCCTGCGCACACGGGTTCTTCTGCAGCACGGCCCCGGCCATCGCGATGGTTGTCACGAGCAGCCCGACGACCAACGGGCTCAGCCACCGATGCGGTCGGGCGTGCTCGCCCACCGGGCCGCCGATCGCGACGCTCGCCGCCCGCACGACCGGATCTTCTCGGCTCGGGCGTACGGGCTCGGCTTCGATCCCACGCAGCGGCATGAGGGGCAGCGTACGGCGTCGGCCCGGCGAGCTTGCGAAGACCGTCCGGGCACTACTCGCTAGGGCCGCGACCCGTCCAACTTCGCTAGCCGCCACCGCCACCGCCACCGCCGTTGCCGTTGCCGTTGCCGTTGCCCGGGCAGAACAGGGTCGAGCAGGTCGGTTCGGTCGGCGACGGCGACTCGGTCGGCGAACTCTCGGTCGGCGACGGCGACTCGGTCGTCGGTGTGGTCTCGGTTGGATGGCTCGGATGCGTCGGGTGGGTCTTCGTCGGCGTCTCTGTCGGCGTGGTCTCGGTCTCCGACGGCGTGGTCTCGGTGGGCGTGGCCGGCGTCGCCTCGTCTTCTTCCTCCTCCGGAGACTTGGGGAAGGGCTCGCACTCCTTGCCTTCGAGCACGTCGCTCATGTACGCCTGCCACGTCCTCGCCGGGTACTCGCCGCCGTAGAAGGTCGGCATGTAACCGTCGAGGTCGTCGGTGCCGTCGCCCCGGGAGTACGTGACCGCCGTCGCCAACTGCGGCGTGTAGCCAACGAACCACGACGACGACACCTCGCCGTGCGGGCCGGTCGCCGTGCCGGTCTTACCGGCTGCCGCGCATCTCACATGCGCGTTGGTGCCGGTGCCATTGGCGATGACGCCTTGCAGCGCGTAGTCCAGGTCGTACACGTCCTGCTTCGGAAATACCTGCTCGGGCTTGACCACGTGGTCGTACAGCTGCTCGTGATTGGCGCCGGTCACCTCCTTGACGGTGTACCAGTCGGCCTGCTCGCCTTCGGCGGCGAACGTCGCGTACGCGTCGGCCATGTCGATCGTCGGCACCGGCGCGTAGCCGAGCGCGGTCACGGCGACCGGGTCGATCTTGTCGACGACGTCCTTCGGGATGCCGGACTCCTCGGCCACCTTCAAGATCTTGTTGGCACCGCTTTCGATCGCATCGCCCGTCGGCGCGCCAGGCTCAATCTCGTCCGCGCCCATCCTGAGGGTGAGGTCGACGAAGGCGGTGTTGATCGACTGCTCGGTCGCTTCGAGGAGGGAGACATTGCCGAACGAGCCACCGCCGGAGTCACCCTGGTTTTCGACGTCCGCGTCGCTGTCGGGGATCTTGTACGGCGAGTCGCCGTCGAACGTGTCGTCGAGATCGTAGTCGTCCTCCAGCGCGGCCATGAGCGCGAACGGCTTGAACGACGACCCCGGTTGGACGCCGTGGGTCGCCCAGTTGAACTGCGCGTTGTCCACGTCGCTGAGGTAGTTGTGGCCGGCGTACAGGGCTCGCACCGCGCCGGTGCCTGGCTTGATCGACACCAGTGACGCATGCAGCTGCTTGAGACCTTCGGGCTTCTGCTCCTTGACCGCCCTTTGCGCCGCCCGCTGATCCTCCCAGTCGAAGGTGGTGATGACCCGCAGCCCGCCGCCGTAGATGTCGGCCTCGGTGAACTTGTCGGTCGCGAGCAGCTCCTGCTCGACCATGTTCATCAGGTGACCCTTCTGGCCACCGAGGCTGTTGGTCTCCTCGGCCGTGTGGAACGCCGGCAGCTTCTTACCGAGCGTCTCGGCCTTCTCGGCAGTGATGGTGCCCATCTCGGCCATGCCGTCGAGCACGTACTGATAACGCGCCAGCAGCGCCGCACGGGCATCCTTGCCGCCGGCCGGATCCAACGCGCTGGGTGAGTTGAGTATCGAGGCGAGGACGGCACCCTGGCGAATGTTGAGCTTTTCGACCCTCATGCCCTCGCCGAAGTACGCCTCGGCCGCCGCCTGGATGCCGTACGCGCCGCGACCGAAGTAGATCGTGTTGAGGTAGCCCTGCAGCACCTCTTCCTTGGTCAGCTGACGCTGCACCTTGAGGGAGAGGATGGCCTCCTTGAGCTTGCGGGACCAGGTGCGCTCCTGGGTGAGGTAATAGACCTTGACGTACTGCTGGGTGATCGTCGACGCCCCCTGCGCCGTCTCGCCGCTGCGAGCGTTGCTCCACGCCGCCCGGATGATGCCCTTGAAGTCGATCCCGGCGTTGTCCCAGAACGTTCGATCCTCTGCCGAGATCACCGCGTCCTGGACGTAGTCCGGCACCGCGCTGAGTTCGACGTCATCGCGGTTTTGGACCGCGAAGGTTCCGAGCAGGTGCTTGCCGTCGGAGTAGTAGACCTCGGTCGTCTGGGTGGTGAAGTCCTCGTTGGGGTTGGGGATGTCGATCATCGAGTACGCGACGAAGAAGGCGCCGATCCCGGCCAACATCATGAGGACCGTGAAGATGGCCGTCCATTTGAGGAGACGGCGAATCAGCGACTTCTTCTTCGGCGGCGGTTCACCGTCGAAGCCGTCACCCGATCCGCCGAACCCGCCGGGCTCGTCCGGGTCGTCTGGGCCCCAGTGGTCGCCGGGACGATGGTCAAGCACCTCTGTCGCATCGCTCGAGGACGTCGATGATGTCTCGAAAGCCCTGCGATCGCCCCGAGCTGCCCTTCGCCCCCCACGGCGGCGACTCGGCTCGCTCACGTGCCGGTGACTCACCCTGGTGACTCCTGTAGCTGTGCCCCAAAGATGGCGCAATTGAAGACGGACCGCCCCACAGTCTGGCAAGGATCGGCCCGAAACCGTAAACCCCCCTCGATTTCGGCACCAGACGCTGACCGTCAGACGTCATAGCGGTGCCCGATCCCTGAGGTTAGGGTCGTTTTTACCCAATAGGGAGACATCACGCTACCCCGGGGGAGGATGAGGGGTGGGATTCATGTGGGGGTTCTTGAGGTTCAGAGTCTTCCCGCTGGACGGGCGCGCGGCTCGCAGACTCCTGTCGGCCCGGACTCGGGCTCCTCCTTGGTGGCTCGGTCGTACTCGGGACGGCGATCATGGTCGACCAGGCGACCGCACACACGAGGAACATCTACTGTCCCAACCGTCCCGGGGAGTATCCCAACTGTGTCGGTCATCGACACGTCGACAACATCGAGGGATCCGGCCGCCTGGACGACGTGCGTGCCCGGGCGGGCGCCGACGACGTCTCAGGATGGGGCGGCCCCGACACCATCAAGGGCCAGGCTGGGCGCGACCGCCTCTACGGCATGGGAGACAACGACGTGCTTCTGGGCGGTGCCGGCTGTGACTTTCTGGAGGGCGATGCCAGAGGGGACGTCCTCCGCGGCGGGAGCGGCTACGACCGTGACGCCTCCTGCAACTCCCCGGACCTTGTCACAGGGGGTCTTTTCGGCGGACGGGGGGCAGACCTCATCACGGGAGGCCGCGGCCGCGACAGCCTGTTCGGAGGCAAGGGCGACGACGTGCTCCGCGGCGGGGGCGGCATCGACTACTGCAAAGGCGGCGACGGCCGCGACGAGTTCCACAGCTGCCGGACCAGGGTCCAGGGCTGACTCCACTTCGGGTCTCGGCGCTGGACCCCAGCCGCCCTCGATTTCGCATCGGGGCGATGTATCGGTACGATACAAACAAGCGCGCCGTATGTCTGGTGCGGCGCCCCGAGAACGACCGAGGAGCAAGCCGTGGCCAAGCGTGGTGACGCACTCGAGCTGGCAGTCCTCGGACTGCTGCATGAGTCGCCTATGCACGGCTACGAGCTCCGCAAACGGGTCAACACGCTGCTCGGGTGGGGTCGGGTCTTGTCGTACGGCACGCTCTATCCCTGCCTCAAGCAGTTGCTCCGGGCCGGCCTGATCACCCAGGCCGACACCGACCCGGCCGGGAAGGCCGGTCGGCGAGCCCGCATCGTCTACAAGTTGACCGCCGATGGCAAGGAGCACTTCGCCGACTTGATGGCGGCGGCCCGGTCCTACTC
>JBKOYM010000146.1:0-14973 GCA_046725375.1 Actinomycetota bacterium | reverse complement strand
CAGCAGCGCGTCTCCGTTCCAGCGCACGTTGCCGGCAAGCCAGTCGCAGTGGCCGATCACGGCTTCGGACTCGCTGGCTCGCAGCCGGTCACGGGCGCGGCGCCCGGCGTCGTCGATCCACTCCGCGTCGGCCACGTCGTTGAGGTTGACATCAGGGTCCTCCTCCGGACAAGGCCACAGTCCGTCCCCGGCGTGGTTCCAGGCCGCCCACGACGGTGCCGGGTCGAGCGTGGACACCTCGGCCGGCCGGGGGGCTAGTCGGATCAGCCGCGCGAACGCTTCCGCGAAGGCCACGGCCGCGTGGTCCGCACTCGGGAGCATCGCGCCGCCGCGAACGTAGGCCTCCGCGGTTGCGACGTCGCCGCCGAAAGGAGCGACGCCGGTGAGCGGCCGGGGGCACGGATAACCGGCCTTGAACATGCGGCGCTGAACTTCGACGCATGCCGCTATCCGCGGCGAGTCCGGACGAATCTTGACCACGACCTCACGGTCGTCAGCCAGCCGGAGCCCTATGACGGCAGACAGATGCCCAGATCTGAAGATCTCCTCCGCTGGCGGGCTGCCCAGATGCTCCATGCACCACCGGGCAAGGCCGGTGGGATCGACGACACGCGCGCGAGGTGACATCTGAGCATCCTCACATGCGCTGGTGATGTCCAGGAGGTGGGACGGCAGGATGGCCTTCCATGTGAGTTACGAGCTGATCAGAGCCATGGCCTCGCGCCCTTGGGCCAAGAGCGTTGAGCTCCGGCGGTCCCGGTCCGTGTCGACAAGGATGCTCTATGCGGTGCGCTTCGCAAGGTCTTGCGGATGGGGAGGGGCGCCCGCGTCCGCCGACGCCCCTCGCTGCTAAATCTCGATGACTACGTTGGCCCGGCAACGAAGCTGAACCGGCCGGCACCCACGGTATAGATGGTGTAGCCGTCCTCAACCCTGAGCAACTCCGCCCGCGGTGGAGCAGTCACCTCAGCACCGTCCTTCGACGGCACCCAGACTTCGGCGCTGGTGTTGGCCGGGACCGTCACCGTCATCTCGAGCCGGTCTGCGCTGCGGACAACGCGGTTCGACGCCACGCCTGCAGGTGTGGCGTAACCTCCCTCGACGCACGGGATGTCGTCGATACCCTCTCCCACGGCAGGGCGGATCAGCAGCTTCTGGTACGCCGTCGAATCGGCCTGCTGGTCGATGCCGACCAGGTCGTGTACGAGCCAGTCGGCAACCTGACCCAGGAAGTGGTGGTTTTGCGAACCGCCTCCGCTGAGGTTCTCCGACAGAGTCGTCTGTCCCCGGTTGACCTGGAAGGCGTAGCTCGGCGCTTGCGGGTTGGTGATCATCCGGTAGAGGAGGTCATCTCGTCCGCCCGCATGCAAGGTCCGGAATACCGCTCCGCCTGCCACCGAGCCGTGACTGAGTCGGTAGTCGAAGGCTTCGACGGCCCCGACCAGGGAGTCGAACACCTCCTCGCGGAACTCATCCGGGACCAGGCCCGAGTCGAGCGCCACCGCATTCGACGCCTCGGTGTCGTTGGCATACCAGGCTCGGCCGGTATCAGTGTCCACGTGGAGGTAATCGGCGTTGTATTCATCCTTGAGGTCCGCGGCCAGCTCGCGGTACTTCTGAGCGTCAGCGGTCTTGCCGAGTTTCTCGGCGATGAGCGACAGCACGTGGGCACCTTCGTAGTAACCGATGTCGATGATCGCCTCGGCAGGTGTGGTGGCCTGCGCCGCCGACCAGTCGCCGAGGCCGTTGATCTCGCCGCTCGGGTTGGTCGCCTTGCTTCTGCCGACGTATTCCAGCCACTTGACCATGGCCTGATAGTTCGCCTCCATCGCGGAGGTATCTCCATAGATCTGGTAGAGCGCCCACGGGATACGAATGACCGCGCCACCCCAGTTGGGCTCGTCGAGGAACCATCGACCGTTGAAGATGCTGTCCGGGACGGCGTGGTACTCGGGTGCGATGTTGGCGATCATGCCTTCGTACTTGCCCGAATACCTGCCCCCATAGCCTTCGCTCACCGCGTTGGGGCGCTGCGACGTGCGCATGTTCGCCACCAGTTGCCCCTGGTACGCGCGCATGTCGTACATCGTCAATTCGGCGTCGATGTTGTGGAGGTTGTCACCCGTGTACGGTCCCTTCTCCCGGTTCGGGCAGTCAGTGAGCACCGACTGCATGTTGCCTTGCAAGGCGCGTTTGGTGATGCCGTAGATCGAGTTCAGCATCGGGTCACAGGTCTCGAACGTCGACGTCTCCTCGTTAGAGGCGTGCGTCACCAAGAGTGTGACCGTGTCGGTCGTTGGCTTGTACGGCAGGCCGCGAACCACCACGTAGCGCTGCCCGTTGTAGGTGAACTGGGCGTGCCAGGTCTCCTGCCCCGTGCCGGCGAAGGTGTAGCGATAGACGCCAGACTGAGAGACGGTGTCATAGTTTGTGGGCGGGGTGGGGGACTCTGATCCGAGCAGCGTGACCGTGGTCCCGGCCGGAGCTTTTCCGGTGACCTTCAGCAAACCCACGAGGTTCCTGCCGAAGTCCAACACGTAGGCGGGCCGGGGATCGCTGGTGAGTGCCGTCCCCTGCGGCACCGCAGCCGTCAGCTCCGGGGTGAAGGAGATACCCGTTCCAGCGCCTCGGACCGCATCGCCCTGGGAGTGGGCTGAGCGCAGGCCCGGGCTGACCGTGACGGTGCCAGGTGCGTTGTTGCCGGTGCCGTCGCGTGTCACGCCCGTCACTGTTACCGACTCCGAGTCAGATCCCGTGCCCACAGCGACTGTCTGTCCCACGACGAAGTTCGCAGTGCCTTCGCAGGCAGCGCCGGGGAGGCAGGCGGCTCCGACACTGGCGACGCTGAAGGTGGTGTCGCCGGGAGATGTCGCCGCGGTAAGCGTCGTCGCCGTCTTCGCCCCGATACCGACCTGGGTAACCGTGTACCGCCGGCCGTCCAACTCGATCGCGTCTCCAGAGAAGATGCCGGTGGTCGAGGCGACCTTCACATTCGTATCGCCGGCGGCGGCCGAAGCGACCACTGTGGTGTTGGCGGCGTTCGGCTGCTGCTCGGTGATTGTTACCGGATGGGCCTCTTCGGCCACTGTCACTGGCGGCCTCGGGTCCGCGACGAGCGGGGTGGTGTCTCGGGGAATCGTCGTCTCGTCCAGCGCCGCGATGCTGGCGTTGTGCCACTGTGGGCCGGTGAGGCTGCTGGCAGACTGGGTCCAACCGGTCTTCATGATCCGGGCGTCGTAGTCCTCGCCGCCCCACCAGGAGGAGAAGACTGTCGGGCCCGACCTCGCCAACCACGACTGGTTGGTCGCTACGGTCAGCGTGCTCCCGTTGGTGAACTTCACCTCGAGTTGGGCACGCACCTTCGGGGTACCGAGCACCTCGTTGTTACCCGGTTGGAAAACGTACCGCCCGATCGACGTGGTGTCGGCCTGCTGTAGCGCCCCACTGCCTACCTCCATGCCCAGCACATTGCTGCCACGCTCCAACAGGCGGGTGACATCGTATGTGCGGTAGTTCACCTCATCCCAATACCCGGTCTGCCCGGGCTCGAGGACAGCCTTGCCGACGGGCTTGCCGTTCAAGCTGGCCGCATACTGTCCCAGGCCGGTCGCATAGAGCGTCGCCGAGGCGATCTGACTTCCGATATCGAGCTGTTTTGCAAACACCGGAAGTGGGTTGGGCACGCCATTGGTCTGGTACGTGTAGTCCGGATCCTCAATCCACTTCGCCTTCCAGTCGGACTGCTGAAGCAGTCCAACCGTGAAGGTGGACGTTGCGCTCCACGGGGAGACGTCGCCATTGGCGTCCCAGACCCGTGCTCGCCAGTAGACCGCGTCACGCGAGCCGAGGGCCCTTCCGAACTCGACGTTCTGCTGGCTGGACACGACCTTGCCAGTCTCCCAGATCAGCTTTCCGACGCTGAGGTTCTGCGGCGACGCCGCGGCCTCAACCTCATAGGCGGTCTGGCGGTCCAGGGCACACCGGCCCTCGGCTGTGGGGTCGAAGCACGGGTTGCCCTCGAGGTCGTTCGACGTCATTCGCCAGGCCAGGGTCGGCCTGGAGTCGCCGACTCCGAACTGGTCGCCGACGAGACCGTTGACGCTGAGATCGACGACCGTCACGGCACCTTCCGTCTCGTCTGCGGGGCTGCCGGCGAGTCCTGACGAGGTAGGCAACGGCACCACCAGGACCAATGCGATGAGGACGCCGACCACGCGCCGTGCGATCCGCGCCAGTGTTGTGGCATCCATGATCTACTCCCGCGTTTCCTGATCCGTCGGCTGTGGAAGACCGATCAGCTGGCGACACCTGCCCACGCGAACGTGTGCGAGCCGGTGATGCCGGTGAATTGGACCGCTCCGTCGTGCAACTCGGCCTGCACCCCGGCCGCTGGCGCGCCGTTCTGCCAGACGACTTCGCCGTCCATCGCAATCGTGCGTGCTTCGCCCAGCAACGGAACCGCTACGGCTCCCGAGGTACCGGCCGGTGCGGACGTCGTCAGCTTGAACGTGTCGTCATCGGAGTCGTGGCGCCAGCGCGACACGAGCGGGCCGGAGGGCGTCGGGACCTGGCCCTGTGCCCAGTCAAGCGTTTCCGTCGGCTGAGGCGCGATGGTCCACTCCTTGAAGCCGGCAGTCACCGGTCGGGCGCCGAGCAGATAGGCGCTCAGACTCCAGACGGGACCGCTCGCCCAGCCGTGGGAGAGGCTCGCGTTGGCGTCGACGTCGGTGCCGTCCTGGTTGAGCTTCTCCCACAGGGTGCCGGTGTAGTAGGGCCCGCTCTTGTCGGTCATCTGATCCCACATCAGGTGGATCAGGTCCAGGGCGCCGTCGGTATCACCGGCGCGGAACCGCGCCTCGACCTCCATGCCGGTCACGAACGGGCTGATCACCGTCGAGTAGTTGGCGTCGGGCGAGTAGGGCTGCGGGCCGAACTCTCCCCACAGGTTGTCCCTGAGATAGCCCAGGATGTCGTCCTGCGCGGACTCCGGCGCCAGACCGAAGTTGATCGCGTTGGAGTTCGCATCCTGCGGCACCGCCGTCCCCTGATGGTTCGCGTTGTCGCGGTCCGCGAGCTTGTAGACGCCGCGCCCCGGATCGAACAGTGTGGCGTTGATGCGCTGCTCGAGATCGGCCGCTTGGTTCGACCAGGTCGCCGCGTCGGTCTGCCACGTCGAAGCAGCGGGATCGTCGGGGTAGCGCTGAGCGAGATCGCTCGCCAGGCTCGCGGCGTCGGTCAGTGCCTTGTAGTAGATGGCGTTGTAGGCGGTCACGGCGCCCGGCTTGCCACCATCGTAGAAGTCCCAGTCGCGCTCGCTGCCGCTGCTGATCAGCAGACCGCTGCTCGGATCGACCAGCGCCCGGTTGTACGCGAGCTCGTTCTTCATGGTCTGGTACTGGGATCGCACGAACTCCGCGTCGCCGGAGAAGAGGTAGTACGAGGCGAGATCGAGCACGTAGTACATCGAGTAGCTGAGCGAGTAGAAGCCGCCGCCGGGCGGGATCCTCGTCCAGTCCTGGATGTGGCCGAAGACCGAGCCGTTCGCCGCCTGGCTGGCACCGAAGAGCCGGATCGGACCCTTGATGTAGTCAGACCCCTTGGCGCCGAAGCCGAGGCTGGTGAAGGCGTTGCGACCTTGCACGAGCAAGTCGCCGATCCACGGCCTGCGATCGCGCTTGGCGCCGTCGAGGATCACGGGGATCGTCTGGTTGGGCACTGCGCCGATCGGCACCATGTTGGTGTCGTTGGTGTAGACGCCCTGGTACCAGATCCGGTTCAAGGTGTCATCGCTGGACAGGAAGTGACCGGAGTAGTCCTCGCTCGAGTAGTTGGGATAGCGGACATTGGTGCCGACTCCGGTCAGCTCGACGGTGCCGGGTGTTGTGAGCGTGATGGCCTGGAAGCGCTGCCCACCCTGGATCTGATTGGCCGGGTTGCCGACCGTTCCGGGACCCGTCAGGCTGAAGTTGTCGGTGCGGCTCGGTGCGACGCCGACGCCGTTGAAGCCGTTGCGGTCGCCAGTCAGCGCGCCCGTCACGCCACGCACGGGAGCACCGGCCGCGTGAGCCTTGGTGAGCGGTGCCGCGAGTGTCAGGCCCGTGCCGAGACTGAGTACGCCAGCACCGGCGTCATGGTTCGCGGTCAGCGCCGGCGTGAACGAGATGCCCGTTCCCGGGTCCTGGACGGCCACTCCGGCCGCATGCGCCTGGGTGAGGGGACTGCTGAGTGTCAGGCCGGTACCGCCGGCGCCGGACGTGCCGACCGTCTCAATGGTGCGGGTCTCGCGGGCGGCGCCGGTGTCGATGTGCAGCGTGTCGCCAGGACTCATGCCGGTGACGCTCGCGACCTTGACGTTCGTGTCGCCTGCCGCTGCGGGCGCGGCGAGCGTCGTGTTGCGTCCCTGGGTGCCGACGCTGGTGATGGTGACGGACTCCGTCGTGCCACCGGTGTCGACGCGGAGCGTCTCACCGACGCCGACTCCGGTAGTCGAGGCCACTTTGATGTTGGTATCGCCTGCCACGGCGGGGGCGAACAGCGTTGTGCTTCGTGACTGCGTCCCGACATTCGCGATCGTGGCCTTCTCGTCGTCGACGGTAAGCGTCCCCCCGACGACGAAGTTCGCGGTGCTGCCTACCTTGATGTTCGTGTCACCGGCGGCCGCCGCGATGGACAGCGTGGTGTTCCCGTACGACCACATGAACTGGTACGTCTCGCTGTAACCGGCTCGCAAGTTGACCGATGTGGCATCACCTGCGGGAGCAACCCGGCCTATGTCGAAGTACGGCAGGCCACCAACCTCGCGGCCATAATCGAGAACGATGGTCGGAGGAAGGTCGCCCGGTGTGAACGTGAGGGTCGCGGGACCCTTCGACGGATCGACCAGGCCGCGCGCGTTCTTGACAGCGCCATTGGTCGACGCGATCTGGACCGGATGCACGACGTCCGATCCGTCGCCGAGGACGTAGCTCTCCCACGACGGGTTCTCCGCGATCGGAGTTTTCGAGAGCCCGATCGGGTCCGGGTCGCTCGATGCGGCCGCACTAGGCTGAGACGCGGGGGCGGCATTCGACCACGTGGGCATCGCCAAGGCAGCCAGCAAGGTCAGCAACACAGCACCAATCAGGGCGCGTCGCCCGCGAAGCACAGGGCTTCGGCGTGTCAGTCTCGTGGAATCCATGAACTACTCCCGCAATGAGGTTTGATCCACCGGTGGCCGACCGAATTGATACGATTCAGTCACTCAGTTTCTTCAGACTAAGAGCGCTCCTGGTGTCCTGACCAGGCCTCATCACGCACGTGGCCGAAACCGGACACGGATGAGTGTCAGGTCGCATCAGCCGTACATGCGGCGCTCGGCGCCGGCCCAGTCGACGTTGTCGCCGGTCGGCTCGTAGCGGTTCAGCGGTTGCGTTTGCGAGATCAACGCGCGCAGCTCGTCGAGCCCGCCGTCGATCGCACCGAGACTGCGCGCCTGGACGAGAATGTTGCCGAACGAGGCAGCCTCGACCGGGCCGGCGAGTACGGGGAGGCCGCAGGCGTCGGCGGTGAGCTGGCACAGCAGGCCGTTGCGTACGCCGCCCCCGACGACGTGAACGACATCGACCTCGTGCCCGGACAGCTCTTGGGCCTGGTGCACCGTTCGCCGAAACGCCACCGCCAGGCTGTCGAGGATGCATCGGACGAGCTCAGCCGGTGTACGTGGGACCGGCTCCTCGGCCCGCCGGCATGCGTCGGCGATCCGCGCCGGCATGTCGCCAGGAGACAGGAACTCGGGACGGTCCGGGTCGACCAAGGCTGCGAGCGCCGGCATCCTGGACGCGTCGGCGAGCAGAGCCGGCAAGTCGATCGCAGCCCCGGCAGACTCCCACGTGCGCACCGACTCCTGCAGCAGCCACAGACCCATGACGTTACGCAGATAGCGGATCCGCCCGTCGACGCCGATCTCGTTGGTGAAGTTGGTTAACCGGCCGGCTTCGCTCAGGATTGGATTGTCGAGCTCGAGGCCAACCAGCGCCCAGGTGCCGCACGAGACGTACGCAAATCGCTCGCCTCGCGCCGGAACGCCCACGACGGCCGAGGCAGTGTCGTGTGAGCCGACGGCGGTGATGGGAACCTCCGCTGGCAGCGAGGTCCGCTCGGCTACCCGCGGCAAGAGCGTACCGGCGCAGTCGCCCGGCTCTCGCAGCGTCGGGAAAAGGCGTTCTGGAATGCCCAGCCGCGACATCAGATCGGTCGCCCAGCGGCGTGCGCGTACGTCGTAGAGCTGTGTTGTCGAGGCGTTGGTCGCCTCGGCTCCGATCTCACCCGTCAGCCAGTACGTCAGCAAGTCCGGGATCATCAAGAGGGTTGCGGCGGCCCGTACCTGCGGTGACTCGGCCTCGGCCACAAGCTGGTAGATCGTATTGATGGGCAGCTGCTGGATGCCGGTCGTCCGGTAAAGCTCGTCGGCCGGCACGATGTCGAGCACCTTCTCCATGACCCCGTCCGTACGCCGGTCGCGGTAGTGCACCGGATTGCCGAGCAGGCAGCCGGCCGAGTCAAGGAGGCCGTAGTCGACCGCCCAGGAGTCGATGCCCACGCTGGCGAGCTCCGGCGCCTGGCGACCGGCGGCGTGGAGCCCGTCGAGGATGCCGCTGAACAGGCTCAAGATGTCCCAGTGCAGCGTGTTGCGCACCTCGACTGGAACGTTCGGAAACCGGTGCACTTCCGCGATCTCGAGTCGGTCCGGCCCGACTCTTCCAACCATCACACGGCCGCTCGAAGCGCCGACGTCGATGGCTGCGACCGAAGTCTCACCGGAGATCGTCGATCCCATGCCCAGCCTCCTCAGGCGTACGGTTCAGAGCAACTGCTGCCGCACGGCCCACACCACCGCTTCGATCGGCGTCGACACCTGCAGGCGTTCGCAGATGGCCCGAGTCCTGCGGCGAACGGTTCGATCCGACAGGTACATCTGTCGAGCGACCGCTTCGAGCGGAAGCCCTTGTGCCAGGAGTTCGAGCAGGTGGAGATCATCCGCATCGAGCGGAACGCTCGGCGAAGTCATCATTGTGGCCATCCGAGTGCCCTCCTATCGACCCGTTGTTTTGTTGTGTTGTGGTCAACGCAGGAACGCGGACGCCACTCCTGCGTCGACAGGGATATGCAGCCCCGTGGTGAGTGACAAGTCTCCAGCGACAAGTACGAAGACGGCGCTCGCGACATCTTCTGGCAAGACCTCGCGCTTGAGTAGCGTGCGCTGCGCGTAGTACTCGCCGAGGCGCTCCTCGGGTACGCCGTAGACCGCCGCTCGCTGAGCTCCCCAGCCGCCGGCGAAGATTCCGGAGCCTCGTACGACGCCGTCGGGATTTACGCCGTTGACCCGGATCCCATGGTCGCCGAGCTCGGCCGCAAGCAGTCGCACTTGGTGGGCCTGATCGGCCTTGGCCGCGCCGTACGCGAGGTTATTCGGTCCGGCGAAGACGGCGTTCTTGCTGACGATGTAGACGATGTCGCCCCCCATGCCCTGTTCGATCATCAGCCTCGTCGCAGCGCGTGACGCGAGGAACGAGCCCTTGGCCATCACGTTGTGCTGGCGGTCCCAGTCCTCGCTCGTGGTCTCGACGAGCGGCTTCGACACCGATAAGCCGGCGTTGTTGACCACGAGGTCAAGGCCGCCGAAGGCCAGCACGGTGGCGCGGATCGCCTCGATGACTTGGTCCTCGTCGGTGACGTCGACCGTCACTGGCACGGCGACGTCCGAGCCACCGAGCTCCGCTACGGTCGCGGCGGCGGCATCGGAGTCCCGATCAGCTACCGCGACGCAGGCGCCTTCCGCGGCGAGGCGCTGGGCGGTCGCCCGGCCGATGCCCGAGCCGCCGCCGGTCACCAGAGCGATCCGGGTAGCGAGCGGCTTTGGCCTCGGCTGCCGGCGAAGCTTGGCCTCCTCGAGCGCCCAGTACTCGATCCGGAACTTCTCGCGCTCGTCGATCGGTGCGTACGTCGATATCGCCTCGGCACCGCGCATCACGTTGATCGCGTTGACGTAGAACTCGCCGGCCACGCGAGCGGTCTGCTTGTCCTTGCCGAAGCTGAACATGCCGACTCCCGGCACAAGAACGATGGCCGGGTCGGCGCCTCGCATCGGCGGTGAGTCGGTAGTCGCGTGGCGCTTGTAGTAGGACCGGTAGTCCTCGCGATATGCCTGATGGAGCTCTCGCAATCGGGCGACGACCTCGTCGAGCGGTGCCGCCGCCGGCAGGTCGAGGACCATCGGACGCACCTTGGTGCGAAGGAAGTGATCCGGGCACGAGGTGCCTAACGCTGCGAGCGGAGCCAGCTTTTCACTCGCGAGAAACTCCCGGACCACGTCGGAGTCGGTGAAGTGGCCGACCTGGGCGTGGTCGGTCGACGCGAGCCCGCGCAGCACCGGGAACAGGTCGGCGGCCCGGGCCAGCCGCTCGGTGTACGGGAGCGGGCGCCGGTCGTCGACGACGGCGCCGAAAGGCTCGGTTCGACCGCGCTCGGCGATGAACCGCGCGGCGGTTTGGATGATGTCGAGCGACCGGGCCTCGCACTCGTCGCTGGTGTCGCCCCACGCCGTGATGCCGTGACCGCCGAGAATCACGCCAATGGCCTGTGGGTTGGCCGCCTTGAGCGCCGCGATGTCCAAGCCAAGCTGGAATCCGGGTCGCCGCCACGGAACCCACATGACCCGCTCGCCGAAGCACTCCTTGGTGAGCGCCTCGCCGTCGGCGGCGGTCGCCAGCGCGATGCCGGCGTCCGGATGCAGGTGGTCGACGTGGGCCGCGTCGACCAAGCCATGCATCGCGGTGTCGATCGACGGGGCCGCGCCGCCCTTGCCGTGTGCGCAATAGTCGAACGCCGCCACCATCTCGTCCTCGCGGTCGACGCCCGGGCTGTGTTGATCCGGGGGGACGACCCACCGTTCCCCCCGATAGACGTCGACCAGCGCCCGCAGCCGATCGAGTCGGAGCACGGCGAGCCCGTCCTCAGTCAGGGTGCCGAGGTCGCCGCCAGATCCCTTGACCCACAGCAGATCGACCGGTGCGTTACTTACCGGGTCGCGATCTGTGCCCTTCGACGAGGCGTTGCCGCCGGCGTAGTTGGTGTTGCGCGGATCGGCACCGAGCCGGTGGCTCCGCGCGAGGAGAGCCGAGACCTCCGGGGGTACGGAGGCCATCGTTACGCTCCCCATCCGGCCTGATCGCCACCGACCCGTTCGGCGACGATCTTCTCGGCGTACCCGGACCGGTGGTAAGCGGCGATCGGATCCGGGTCGAGCCCCTGGTCCTCACGATGCTCGGCCAGCAGTGGTCGTACGTCGGTGTTGTAGGCGTCCATCAAGACCGCGTTGGCACCGAGCACGTCGCCGCCCTGCTGTGCCTTCGCCAGCGCGTCAAGGTCGACGAGCAACGCCTTGGCCGTCGCCTCCTGGACATTCATGACCGACCGGATGATCGCCGGGATCTTCGGCTCGATGTTGTGGCATTGGTCGAGCATGAACGCGATACCCGCCTCTGGCCGCAACGCATCGGCGGACACGATCTCGTGCATGATGCGAAACAGCTGGAACGGGTCGGCCGCGCCCACCATCAGGTCGTCGTCGGCGTAGAACCGGGAGTTGAAGTCGAACCCTCCGAGCCGGCCGGCCCGCAGCAGAAACGCGACGATGAACTCGATATTCGTGCCCGGCGCGTGGTGACCGGTGTCGATGACGACGGCAGCTCGCTCACCCAGTTCGAGGCAGTGTCCGTAGGACGTGCCCCAGTCCGGGACGTCCGTCGAGTAGAACGACGGCTCGAACAGCTTGTACTCGAGCAGCATCCGCTGGTCCTCGCCCAGCCGGCTGTACGTCTCGGCGAGGGCCTCCGCCAGGCGATCCTGTCTGCCGCGGAGGCTGTCCTGACCCGGATAGTTCGTCCCGTCGGCGAACCACAGCTTCAGGTCGGCCGAGCCGGTCCGGTCCATGATGTCGATGCACTCGAGCAGATGGTCGACGGCTTTGCGGCGGACGCCCGCCTCGGGGTTGGCCACGCTGCCCAACATGAAGTCGGAGTCCTGGAAGACGTTCGCGTTGATCGCGCCCGGCCGGACGCCCTGCTCCTTCGCGTGCCGGGTCAGGTCGTCGTAGTCGTCGACCTTGTCCCACGGGATGTGCAGCGCGACCGAAGGGGCGGCGCCGGTGAGCTGGTGCACCATCGCGGCATCGTCGATCTTCTCGTACGGCGTGCGCGGAACGCCTTCCTGGGCGAACACCTTGAACCGCGTCCCCGAGTTCGCATAGGCCCACGACGCCGTCTCGACCGCTTGCTCGCGCAGCGCCGCCTTCACCCGGTGACGCGTCGAGGAGCTGAGCTCCGTCATCATCAATCTCCCTTCGCCTCCGCCGTCAATCCTCCATCGGCAAGGCGGATCCTAGAAGTCGAAGTCGTCGATGTTGCTCTTGTCGAATACGGTGGGTGGACCGAGTACGACGACGCCGCCTTCTTGGATGGTGTATTCACCGAGATCGCCGGCCTCGAACGTCTGGCCTGCCTCGCCGTTGATCTGGCCGGACGCGAGGGCCGCTGCTGCGTAGGCAGCGAGATAACCGAGCGCCTCGGGGTCCCACAGTGCGAAGGACTCGACGGTGCCGTCCTTGATGTACTCGCGCATCTGGTTTGGCGTGCCGAGACCGGTAAGGGCGACCTTGCCCTTGTACTCCGAGCCGCTGAGATAACGCGCGGCGGCGGCGACTCCGACTGTGGTCGGCGAGATGATGCCGGCCAGGTCGGGGTACTTGCTGAGAAGCGCCTGGGTCTCCTGGAACGAGTCCTCGTCGTCGTCGTTTCCGTACGCCACCTCGACGAGATCGATGCCGGAGTACTGGGGCTTCTGGAGCTCCTTCTTCATCACGGCGATCCACGCGTTCTGGTTGGTCGCGTTAGGCGTCGCCGACAGGATCGCGACCTGTCCTGACCCGCCGATCTGCTCGGCGATGAGCTTGAGCTGGATCTTCGCGATCGCGTCCGACGTCGCCTGGTTGACGAACAGGTCGCGGCACGCCGGGTCGGTGTCGGAGTCGTATGTCACGACGACCGACCCAGCCGAGCGGGCCTGGTCGAGCGCGCCGCAGATCGCGTTCGGGTCGTTGGCCGACGTGACGATCGCGTCGACGCCCTGCTGGGTGAGGGTGTTGATGTAGCTGACCTGAGAGGACGCGGTGGCCTCGGACGGACCGACCTCTTCGTACTCGCCGCCGATCTCGCTGACGGCCTGCTCGCCGCCGCCGTCGGCGACTGTGAAGTACGGGTTGTTGATTTGCTTGGGCAGGAAGGTGATGTGCAAGCCCTCCTGGATCTCGGCGTTGGGATCCGCCTCGCCCAGTGAGTCCTGCGAGCTCCCAGAGCTGTCGTCTTCACCCCGTGTCGTACCGTCGCCGCAAGAGGTGATGGTTAGTGCGAGGGCGAGGAGTGCCGCGAGGACGCTGCTCGTGCTCCGCAGTTTCGATCTGGTCATGATGTGGTCCTTCCCGGACGGGTCGAGGTTCAAGAGGCACTCTCGGCAAGTCGTGTTTCAGGCCGGCGTTCTCGGGCCTGCAGCATTCGAATGACGTTTGGTACGACGACGGACAGGATCAGCAGCGATCCAGTGACGAGGTTGAATACCTCGTCGGTCACGCTCGCCAGTTGCAGCGTGCGTTGGAGTGTCGCCAGCAGGACGACGGAGGTCAGCACGCCGAAGAGCGTCCCGCGTCCGCCGAAGATCGAGACGCCACCGAGCAGTACGGCGGCGACCACCGCGAGCTCGAGCCCGTAGCCGTTGTCGGCTCGGGCGCTCGCGTAGCGGAAGGTCCAGAAGATGCCGGCCAGGCTCGACATGACGCCGGTGGCGACGAACAGCCAGAACTTCGTCCACGCCACGGAGATGCCGGAGAACCGGGCTGTCGCCTCGTTGTTCCCCATCGCGAACAGGGCTCGGCCGATCGGCGTTGCATGGAGCGTGACACCGAACACGATCGCGAGCGCCGCGACGGGGACGACCGCGACCGGGACGCCGGTGCCGCCGATGGTATCGATCGCCCGGTCGGTCCAGCTGAACGGGAAGTCCGCCACCGCGCGGTCGCCGAGGACGACGTACGAAAGCCCGCGGTACAACGCGAGGGTCCCGATCGTCACGGCCAGCGACGGCAGGCCCAGCCCCGCCACGAAGACGCCGTTGACAGCACCGAGGACGGCGCCGAGGACCACGCACAGTGTGATGGCGACTTCGAGCGGGTACCCGGAGAACCACAGCTGCCCGAGGACCGCGCTGGTGAGTCCAAGTGTGCTGGCGACGGAGAGGTCGATCTCGCCGGTGACGATGACGAGGGTGAGTGCCGTCGCCATCAGGGCGATCGGTACGACGTCCAGCAGGAGGAATGTCACGGTGATCGTGGCGGCGAAGTTGTCGACCCAGCGGATTGCCCCGAACACAAGCGCCCCGAGGATGACGACGAGCGCGAACTCCCAGGTGCCGATCAGCGATCGGGCCAGAGAACCGCTCGAGACGCGGATCGAGTCAGGTCGCAACATGAGCGCTCCTGCTTCTCATACGTCGGGTCAGGCGGACGGCGAGGAGTCGGTCGAGTCCGACGGCGGCGAGGATCAGCGCGCCGACGAAGGCCTGCTGCCAGAACGCATCGACCTGGAGCACCGGCAACGCGCTGTTGATCGTCGTCAGCAGCAGAGCGCCGAGAGCGGCACCGTAAACCGTCCCGCTGCCCCCGAAAATCGCGACTCCGCCGATCACCGCGGCGGCGACCACCTGGAGCTCGAGCCCGGTGCCGACAGTGGCGTCGAGAGTCCCGTACCGCGCGGCGTACAAGACTCCGGCGAGGCCGGCGAGCGCGCCGTTGACGGCGAAGACGGCAAAAACGCGCCGGCCGCTGGGAATGCCCGAGAGCCGGGCCGCGCCCGGATCGGACCCGATGGCATAGAGTTCACGCCCGCT
>JBKOYM010000100.1:0-29585 GCA_046725375.1 Actinomycetota bacterium | reverse complement strand
GCCGATCATCTCCCGTACCGGGGGCCGGCTCCCGCTGCATGCCACCGGGGTCGGCAAGGCGCTGCTGGCCTGGATGCCTCCGGCATTCGTCGACGCCGTTCTGGCCCGGCCGCTCGCTCGCCCGACCCGCTACACGGTCATCGAACCCGGTCGACTGCTTCGCGAACTCGCCGAGACCCGCCAACGCCGCTACGCGGTCACACGCGAGGAGATGACGCTCGGCACCTGCTCGGTCGCGGCACCCGTCCTCGACCTCGAGAGCGGCATGCCGGTGGCTGCAGTGGGGCTCGTCGTGCACACTGTCCACGTCGAGCCGGCCAAGCTCGCCCCGTCGATCCAGACCGCTGCGGAGGGCATCGCGACGCGGCTGCATGCCACGCGAGACGACCCGCATCCCGGGTTCGTGCACGACGCCGGCCTCCTGCCGCCGCGCCGACGACGCGACGTACGCGTTCAGGGCTGATCGGCGCTCTCGCGACGGGTCGCGATGATCACCAAGGTCGCGACCATCACCGCGCAGACCAGACCCGTGATCAGGCCCGGCTCGGGTGCGAACGTCGCGAGCAGGATCAGGATCGAGGCGGCCACGACGATGGGACCGTGACCAGCCGACGATTCATGCAGGGCGAGGTGTCCGAACCAGGTCGCGGCGAGATAGAGCACGACCGGGATCGTCAGCGCGGCCGCGGCCGTCGTGTCGCCGATCTCGGTATGCCCGATGGATTGTTCGACCTGCACCACGAGACCCGCACCGACGGCAGCCCCAGCGCCGAAGATGAAGTAGTGGATGTAGCCGAAGCGGAACCCGATCCGGTTGTCGACCAGGACCCGGTGCGCATCCTTGGCGAAATACAGCCACCACATGCTGAACACGGTCAGGACGCCGCCCGCGACGATCGCGCCGAGGTCCGCGAGCGGCGTGTCCTCGTCGAGCGCCTTCTGGATCGCGACCGTCGCGGCCAGGATCGACTCGCCGAGCACGATGATCGTGAGCAGACCGTACCGCTCGGCGATGTGGCGCGGATGCCACTGCGTCTGATGGGCCGCCTCGGCCCAGGCGGGGGTGAGAAGCTCGCCGGTGACCAGGACGACGATGACCGGCGGCCGCCAGGCGTCGGGGACGGCGAGCATCAGGACCCAGCCGAGCTGCATCACTGTGATGCCGACGGCATAGCGAAGCGCGGTCTGGCGGCACGCTGGGTCGTCGTACGAGACCCGGATCCACTGGATGACCAGGGCGATCCGCATCACGACGTAGCCGAGGACGACCGTGGCGAAGTGGTCGTCGAAGGCCCGCGGGACGCCGGCCGCCAGGATCAACACGCCGACGACCTGCAGCAGCGTCAGCAGCCGATAGCCGACGTCGTCGTTGTCGTACGCGGAGGCGAACCAGGTGAAGTTGAGCCACGCCCAGTAGATCGCGAAGAACACCAGTGCGTAGTGCGACAACCCACTCGCGACGCGATCGTCGACGATCGCATGGTGCAGCGACGTCCCGGCCTGTGCGACGGCGACGACGACGCAGAGGTCGGTGAACAGCTCGAGCGGGGTCGCGGTCCGATGCGGCTCGTCACGGTCGCGCGCCGTCAACGGATGGAACAGCCGACGCAGCTCGGACATAGCCGTACCGTAGCGTCGGCATGTCGATCAGCGAGCCGGCCCGTCCTTGTGGCCGACCACGACGAGGTACTCGCACGGCCAGACGACGCCCTCGCGCGAGGCCGAATGCCGTTCGAACAACGCCCAGAGATCGTCTCGTAGGGCGGGCCAGCGTCCTTCCGGCTCCAGTCGCTGCCGCGCCGTCACGATCGGCCCAAACCGGGTCGCGTAAAACTCGACGGCCTCCGAGACCGAGCCGAACTGCAGCTCGACGATCTCGCGTTCGAACTCCAGTCGGACGCCGGAACCGTCGAACAGCTGGCGTACATGGTCCTCACTGCCCCACAACGGCGGCGCCGACGCGTACGCCGGAAGCGGCGGCAGATACCGGCCCATGACGGCGAAGAAGTCGCCGACGGCGCCCTCCGGGGTCCAGTTGCAGAGGCCGAGCCGACCGCCCGGTCGCAGCACGCGTACGAGCTCCCCCGCTGCGATCTCGTGCCGTGGCGCGAACATACAGCCGAATGTCGACATCACCACGTCGAAACTCTCACCGCCATACGGCAGATCCTCGGCGTCGCCCTCGCGCCAATCGACCGTGACCCCGGCCTCGGCCGCGAGCTCACGGCCGGCTCGCAGCAGTTCGGGCGTCAGGTCGACCCCGGTGACCCGCGCCCCGGCGACGGCAGCCGGGATCGCGGCGTTGCCGGTGCCGCAGGCGACGTCCAGCACGTCCTCGCCGGGCTGGATGTCGAGGCGTCGAACGATCCGCCTCCCGACATCGATCTTGCGGCCCACGGCCGGATAGTCGCCGGCGGCCCAGGCGGTCAGGTCGCGTCGCTTGTGCTCGACGAGAACGGCAGGCGTCGGACGAGACGTCGCGGTCATGGCTACCTCCAGTCGATGGACGACGACCGCTCAACGGTGCAAGCGCACCGACGACGGCGGCTAGTACACGATCTGTACTAGCCGCCTCCGCTCCCGGCACTTACCGTGGGCTCGTGAAGGGTTATGCGCAGTTCTGTCCCGTCGCCGTGGCCTGCGAGATCCTGACCGAGCGCTGGACGCCGCTCGTGGTTCGCGAGTTGCTTGCCGGCAGCCGGCACTTCAACGACCTGCGGCGCGGCGTGCCGTTGATGTCCCCGACGCTGCTCAGCAAGCGGCTGAAGACGCTCGAACGGGTCGGCATCGTCGAACGCGTCGACACCGGCGGGTCCCGTGCGGTCCAATACCACCTGACCAACGCAGGGCACGCGTTGCGGCCGATCATCGAATCGCTCGCGGTCTGGGGTGCGACGTGGGGTGACGGTCTTCTCGATCCGGGCAACCTCGACGCTGCACTCCTGATGTGGGACATCCGCCGCAGCGTCGCGGTCGACAACCTGCCCGACGGCCGTATCGTCGTGCATTTCCACCTGGCCGGTGCGTCGAGCAAGAAGGACCGGTTCTGGTTGGTGATCGACGGTGACTCCGCCGAGTTGTGCCTCACCGATCCGGGGTTCGACGTCGACCTCCACGTCGATTGTCACGCTCGTGTGATGATCCGCTACTGGCTCGGCATGACAGAGATCGCGGACGAGGTACGGGCCGGAGAGCTCCGAATCACCGGCAGTCGGGAGCTCGTACGCGCGTTTCCGACGTGGTTTCGACGTAGTCCGCTCCTCGAGTCCGCAAGTACGGCGTGACGCCGGCGCTATGCGGTGCCGGGGTCGCGAACGTACGCCGCCGGCGATGTGCCCACTACCTCGGTGAACACCCGTGTCAGATGCGCCTGGTCGCTGAACCCGAGACGCTGTGCGAGCTCCGCCCAGTCGATCGGCCCACCCGCGTGGGCGGTGGCGGCCGCCTCGAGGATTCGGGATCGCTGGATCACCCACTTCGGGCCGATCCCGACGTATTCGGTGAATTGCCGCTGGAGCTGGCGCAGGCTGAGCCCGGCCTCGGACGCGAGCTGCTCGGCGCGGACGATCTCGGTGCGCTCGGCGACGAGGGCGACGAGGTCGGTGACGTGGCGCGCGACCGGATCCGGGGTGGGCTCCGCGGCCGCGAGGTAGGCCTCGAGGGTCGCGACCATCTCGGCGTCGTCGTCGCTGCCCAGGATGGCGCCGGCCGCCGGTCGATCATCGCGGCCGAGCACGTCGAGTGCGGGCCGAACCGTCCCGGACAGCGCCCCGACGCTCGAGCCGAGGACGGGACGGAAGCCACCGGGATGAAACGCGGCGCCGAGGACGTGCCCGGTGCCGGTCAGCGTCCGGAAGAACGGCTCCCGAGTCACCCCGTGGACCAGCAGCCGACCGTCTTCGGCCGCGACATGGATGCGTGGCTGCGGGATCACCTGCTGCCGGTACGGCTCGGGCGTGTGCCATCGGACCAGCCAGTAGTAGTCGACGTATTCGGCCAGCGCCTCGCTCGGCGCGATACGGCGGACGTCGAACGCCTGCTGTCCGGCCTTGGGCCGCACGATCGCTTCGGGGCGCCCTCTCGGCTCGGTCACGGCGGCCAGCGTAATCGGCGCCGCCGACGTGTCGCCTTTGTTCAAGACCCGCCTCGAACGGCGCTCCTAGCGTCACTGTCATGACGTACTCACACAAGGCATCCGGCAGCTTCGACGTCGCCTCGTGGTCGGAGGGCGTCGTCGTCGACATCGACGGCGAGGGCACCACGGCGGGCGACAACTACTATCCGCAGCGAGGGCTCACCAAGGCCGAGGTCGGCTACAGCTACACCGGCGACATCGACGGCACCAGCACGTTGGTCTACCTGATCGCGTACAAGGCCGACGCGGCACCCGTGCTCGGCCTGGAGCGCTTCGAGGGATCGATCGGCGGCCACGAGGGCAGCTGCGTCTTCCGCCACATCGGCAGCCAGGACGCGGGGTCGGTCTCGGCCCGCATCGAGGTCGTGCCCGGCATGGGCACCGGCGGCCTTGAGACCCTGCGCGGCGAGGCCGAACTGGCCATCGCCGGGCACAGTGACGACGGCTATCCAATCGTGCTTTCGTACGACATCGGCTGAGCTCAGGAGGACTCCGTGACCGACTTCATCGCGACCGCAGAGACCGACATCGCAGCGCCAGTGGAGCGGGTGTGGCGCGCCCTGACCGATCCGGCGGAGATCCGGGAGTACATGTTCGGGGCCGAGGTGGTCACCGACTGGGCGGTCGGCGGCCCGATCGTGTGGCGGGGCGAGTACAAGGGTCGAGCGTACGAGGACAAGGGACAGGTCGTCGCGTACGAGCCGTCGCGGCTCCTTCAGGTGACGCACTTCAGCCCGCTGACCGGCCAACCGGACGTTCCGGAGAACTACCACACGGTCACCTATCGGCTCGAGCAGAGTGACGACGGGACCCATGTCGCGCTGGTCCAGGACAACAACCCGACCGCCGAGGCGGCCGAGCACTCCGAGCGCAACTGGGCCATGATGCTCGGCGGACTCAAGGAGCACGTCGAGCGAGGCTGAATCCGCGACGTCTCGGTCGTTCACGGCAGGTTTACAGCGCGACGCCTACGGTCTCGGACGTGCACCTCAACAGACTGCTCGCCGTCTTGCTGGCCACGGCCCTCGTCTCGGCCGGCTGTACCGACGGCGCGCATCCCGACTCAGACGGAGCGACCGCGGCAGCCGCACCCGCGACGGCGACGGCCGGCTGCGACCCCGGACTCGCCGCCCGGCTCACCGCATGGGAGCGGGCCGGCTTCAGCGGCACAGTCGCCCTCTCGACCCGCGGCCGCTTCGACTGCCGCGCTGCCTACGGGTTGGCCGATCGGGCGACCCGAACCCCGAACACGATCGACACCGTCTTCAGCATCGGATCGATCAGCAAGGCTGTCACCGCGGCGGGGATCTATGCCCTCGTCGACGCGGGCCGGCTGCACCTCGACGCTCGCGCGGGCGATCTGGTGCCCGGTCTCGAGGGGCCGGCGGCGCGGGCGACGGTCCGGCAGCTGCTGTTGCATACGAGCGGCCTGACCGGATCGCATGGCAACGACCATCGGCCGCTGAGCCGCCGAGCCGCGGTCGCGGCGATCGGTCGGCTCGCCCTCGCGTTTGCGCCGGGGTCGGACTACGCGTACTCCAACGCCGGGTACACGTTGCTGGCATTGATCATCGACGCGGTGGCGTCGCAGGGCTATCGGCGCTACATCGTGTCGCGAGTGCTGACCCTGCCGAGCGGCGACGTCGCCGGCGGATTCTGGGACGGAGAGCCCGCCGCACCGGGCCCACGCGCCGTCGGCTACCTCGACGACGGTCGGACCCACCAGATGGGCGACTTCGCCGGGCCGCATTGGGCGCTGAGCGGCAACGGCGACCTGGCGATGACGATGCCGGAGCTCGCGACCTGGACGTACGCACTTTTCACCGGCCGCATCGTCTCGCCGTCGTCGACGAAGGCAGTCGGCCGGCCCGGCTTCGATCACGGCGACGGCACGAGCGAGACACCGGGATGGGTGGCGTTCGACCGCTCGGTCTACGGCGAGCCCGTGATCGCGGCCGCCGGTGGCGGAGGAGACATCGGCCACGATGCGGTCGTCGCCTGGCTTCCCGAGAGCGGCCGGGTGATCGCCATGGCATCCAACACTGCGGACGTCACCGCGAGTGATCTCGTACGGAGGATCGCACCCGCACTGATCGCGGGCCGGCCCGTGCCGATGCCGCGGCTGCCGGCCGGCGACACCGATCCGGCCGAGCTCGCGGCGGTAACGGGCGGGTACGAGCTCCCGACCGGCGGTCGGTACGACGTGACCCGTCGCGGCAACGACCTCGCGATCGCCGCCCATGGGCCGCGTGCTGTGGCGACCCTCTTCCCGCCGCCGCCCGGCGTCACCCACGCCGACGTCAGGCGACACGAGTCAGCCGTCTCGGCACTGCTCGCAGGCGAGACCAGGGAGGGCCGGCGGGAGCGTCACGCCCTCGAGTCCGGGCTCGGCGGGCCGATCGACGTCGATGTCTTGGGCACGGTCGTCGACGACGGCGAGCTGCGTACGTATGTCGAGGCCAGCTCCGATCGGTCGTCGACGCTCGCGTGGTACGCGCTCGACGAGGTCGGTGGGGTGGCCGCGGCCGAGATCGGCACCGCTCCGCCGACCCTGACTGTCGTGCCCACTGGACATCAGGTCTATCGCCCGGACGACCCCACGGGAGCCGGCGCCGACGTCGTCGTGCGGTTCGACGACGGCCGCATGACGGTGACCGGGCAGGGCGGCTCCGTCTCGGCTCGCCGCGTGGCCTGACCGCCGGCCGCTGCGAGACTCGGACCATGCGCATCCTGCTGGTCGAAGACGACGCCGACCTCGCCGACGTGATCGCGCTCGGACTTCGCAACGAGTCGTACGCCGTCGACCTCGCCCGCTCGCACGCCGACGCCGAGGAGCTGCTCCGGGTCTGCGACTACGACGTCGGGTGCTTCGACCTCGGGCTGCCCGATGGCGACGGGCTCGACCTCATCCGTCGGCTTGGAGACGACCCTGACCTGCGACGACCCCGCCGCCTGCTGGCCCTGACCGCCCGCGACGGCGTCGTCGACCGCGTGGCCGGGCTCGACGCCGGCGCCGACGACTACCTCGTCAAACCGTTCGACTTCACCGAGCTGGTGGCCCGCCTGCGGGCGCTCACCCGCCGCGACGATGCGACCGGGACGACCCTGCGGATCGGCGACCTCACCATCGACGTCGCGTCCCACCGAGCGTGGCGATCCGATGCCGCGCTGGATCTCACGGCACGCGAGTACGCGCTGCTGCGCTATTTCATGCACCATCCCGACCAGGTCCTGTCGACCGAAGACCTGCTCGAGCACGTGTGGGACGCCAACGCAGACCCCTTCACGTCCTCGGTCCGGGTGATCCTCAGCCGGCTCCGACGCAAGCTGGGCGAACCGGATCCGATCGAGACAATCGTCGGGGCCGGCTACCGGCTGCGGGAACCATCATGAGTGGGGCGACGTGGTCCCGGTGGTGGACATCGCTGCGCGTCAGGATGGCTGTCCTCGGCTTCCTCGCCATCTACGTCCCCGCGCTCCTCGTCTTCGGTGTGACGACCGTGACCGAGAACGAGCGGGTGGAGGACCGCAACGGCGTCGAGACCGCATCGCAGACCTCCGACCATGACGTGTCGTGGACGGCCTGGACGGTCGTCGCTCTGGCGCCTATCGCGGGGCTTCTCGCGTGGTGGCTGGCCGGACGGGCGGTGCGACCGATCGAGCGAGTACGGGCGGTCGCCGAACACATCGAGGCATCAGACCTTGCCCGGCGGATCGATCTCGACCACGGGCCGAGTGAGGTTGTGTCGCTCGCGGCAAGTTTCGACTCGATGCTGGACCGCTTGGAGCAGTCGGCAACGACCCAACAGCGGCTGATCGAGGAGACCAGTCACGAGCTCCGTACGCCGCTCGCGGTCTTGTCGACCAACGCCGACGTACTCCTCGCTCACCCAGAGCCGACGGTGGAGCTCTACCGGCAAGGGCTGGAGCGCTCCCAGGCCGCCGCGACCCGGCTGACCGCGACCGTCGACGGGCTTCTCGTCGAGGCCCGCGGCCGGGCTCGAACCCTCGACCGACATCCGGCCGACCTGGTGGCGATCGTGCAGGAGGTCGTTCATGAAGCCCGCCTAGGCGCAACGCCTCGATCGGTCACGCTATCGCTCGGCGGACCTCCGACCGTCGTCTGCGCGCTAGACGTGCCGATGGTGCGACGCGCCGTTGCCAACCTCGTCGACAACGCCGTTCGCCACGCACCGGACGGTACGTCGGTCGAGGTCCACGTCGACATCGACGAGCCACACGCGCGCGTCGTGATCACCGATGCCGGGCCGGGCATCGCACCCGACGATCAGGAGCGGGTCTTCGAACGGTTCTGGCGCGGTCGGCGCGACGGCGACGGCACCGGGCTCGGCCTCCCGATTGCTCGCCAGATCGCGCGCGGCCACGGCGGCGACGTCACCGTCACGTCGCCAGCGCCATCTGGTGCCGGTTCCGCGTTCGAGCTGCGGCTTCATCGCTAGGGCGCGTCCGGCGCCGCCGCCCGCCAGTGGACCACCCGCTCGATGTCCAGCCGCAGCAACGGCCCTCGCGGCGGCCGACGCCGGTAGGGCTCGTACTTGGCTACCAGCTCGGCCGGTGGCTTGGCGTCGTCGACGATCGTGACACGGCCGATCATCTGGACCCAGGCGAGCCGCGCCCAGTCGTCGGCGTAGTAGTCCACGAGCAGGGTCGCCTCGGGCCGCCGGCGCAGCCACCGTACGCGGGCGAGCTCGGCGCCTGGCGATCGCTTCGGCTTGTCGTCGACGGCGGTCCACGCCTTGTCACCCACCAACGCGAAGGTCACGGGCAGCACCCGCGGCCGGCCCGCGTCGTCGATCAGGCCGAGTCGCCCCACTCGAGCCGACTCGGCCAGGTCCCAAGCCCACGTTGGTACGTTCAACACAGAGCCGAGACTAGGAGGTTGGGATGAAGGTCGGTATCGGATTGCCAGCGACGGTCCCAGGCGTCGACAAGACCGCGCTGGTCGGCTTCGCGCAGCGGGCGGAGCAACGCGGCTTCTCCTCGCTCGGCACGATCGACCGCCTCGTCTTCGCCAACTACGAGTCACTGATCGCGCTGGCGGCCGCGGCCGCGGTCACCGAGCGGATCCGGCTCCTCACCGACATCCTGATCGTCCCCTACCGCGCCAATGCGGCGCTGCTCGCCAAGCAGGCGGCGACCCTCGACTCGCTCAGCGGCGGCCGCTTGACCCTCGCGGTGGGCGTCGGCGGCCGAGACGACGACTACCGCGCCAGCGGTGTGTCGTTCGAGAGCCGCGGCAAGCGCATGGACGCGATGCTGCGCGAGATGAAGGACGTCTGGAGCGGCGCCGATCGCGGCGTCGCCGGTCCGATCGGTCCGCCGCCGGCCCGCGACGGCGGTCCCGAGCTCGTGATCGGCGGCACCGTCGACGCGACGTGGCGCCGGGTCCGCGAGTTCGGCGACGGCTGGACGATCGGCGGCGGGACGCCCGACGACTTCGCCGCCGGCGCCGAGAAGGCTCGCTCGGCTTGGCGCGAGGCCGGCCGCGACGGCGAGCCGCGGCTGATCGCGCTGTGTTACTTCGCACTCGGAGACACCGCTCGCCAGGACGCCGACTCCTACCTGCACGGCTACTACGGCTTCCTCGGCGACGAGATCGCGGACATGATCGCCGGCAGCGCCGCCATGACTCCCGAGACCGCGGCCCAGTACCGCGACGGATTCGCGGCGGCGGGCGCCGATGAGCTGGTCTACTTCCCGTGCTCGACCGACGTGCAGCAGGTCGACCTCTTGGCCGACGCGGTGCTCTAGCCAAGCGGAGTCGAAGCTGGCCGGCGGCCGGGGCACCCACGCCTAACGTGAGTCGGCGACGCAGAACTCGTTGCCCTCGGGATCGTGCATCAGCGTCCAGTCGTCGAACTCGTGCCCGATAGAGGCGCCGAGGCCGACCAGCCGTTCGACCTCCGCCCGCCGATCGGCCGACACGACGTCGAGATGCACACGGTTCTTGACGGTCTTCTGCTCCGGGACCTGCTGGAGGCAGACGCTCGGACCGGGCCCGTCGACCATCACGGTCGGATCGGTCTCGGGCGTCAGTCCCTGGGTGGCGAGTCGCGCGATCTCGGCGTCGTCGTACGGGCGGATGTCGTAACCGTCGAGGACTGCCGCCCAGAACCGGGCCAGCGCCGGGGCGTGTTCACAATCGATCACGATCTCTCGAAGCGTCGCCACCCGAGCGTCTCCTTCCCCGTCCCATACGCCACAGCCGCCCCACTCCTCACGGTGTTTTGTCACCGATCATGGGCTGCAACCCGTGGTAGGTGCGGTTTCCCATGAGCTCATGGGAAACCGACAGGACTACCCCGAACCCCCGGACCTCTTCTTCGGCGCGGACTTCTTGGTCGTCTTCTTCGCGGACTTCTTCGCGGCACGCTTGCGGGGCGCCGGGCCCTTGGCCCGCTTCTCCGCCAGCAGTTCGGCGGCCCGCGCGAGCGTGACCTCCTCGACCGAGTCGGTCTTGCGCAGCGTCGCGTTGGTCTCGCCGTCGGTCACGTACGGCCCGAACCGGCCGTCCTTGACGACGACCGGCTTCTCGCTGTTGGGATCCGTTCCGAGCTCGCGCAGCGGCGCCGATGCGGCCCGCCGACCGCGCTGCTTCGGCTGGGCGAAGATCGCCAGCGCCTGCTCGAGCGTGATCGAGAACAGCTGCTCCTCGGACTCGAGGGAGCGGGAGTCCGAGCCCTTCTTGAGGTACGGCCCGTACCGGCCGTTCTGCGCCGTGATCGGCTCACGCGACTCGGGGTCCTCACCGACGACCCGTGGCAGCGTCAGCAGCCGCAACGCGTCGTCCAGCGTGATCGTGTCGAGCGACATCGACTTGAACAGGCTCGACGTACGCGGCTTCGTGCCCTTGGGCGCGTCGTCGGACAGCATCTCGGTCACGTACGGCCCGTACCGACCGTTCTTGGCGACGATCGGCCTCCCGGTCTCCGGGTCGTCGCCGAGCGGGATCTCCATGCCGGCCGGCTTGGCCAGCAACTCGCGTGCGACGTCGAGTGTCAGCTCGTCCGGCGGCAGGTCTTCGGGGATGTTGGCTCGGCGCTCCTCGGAGTCTTCGACGTACGGTCCGTACCGACCGACCCGGACCGCGATGCCGTCCGCCAAGGGAAACGTCGACAGTGCCCGCGCGTCGATCTCGCCGAGATCGGCGGCCATGTCCCGCAGTCCCTCGATGTCGCCGTTGCCGAAGTAGAACCGCGCCAGCACCCCGGTCCGCTTGGTCCGGCCGCCAGCGACGTCGTCGAGGACGTCCTCGAGCCGCGCGGTGAACTGGTAGTCGATCAGGTTCGCGAAGTGCTCCTCCAGCAACCGCACGACGGCGAACGCCAGCCAGGCCGGCACCAACGCCGTGCCCTTCTTGTAGACGTAGCCGCGCCCCAGGATCGTGCCGATGATCGCCGCATACGTCGACGGCCGGCCGATCTCGCGCTCCTCCAGCTCACGGACCAGCGTTGCCTCGGTGAACCGGGCCGGCGGTCGCGTCTCGTGCCCGGCCGGGTCGAGCGTCACGATCGACACGACGTCGCCCTCCGCCACGTCGGGCAGCCGCGTCTCGCGGTCGTCCCGCTCGGCGCCCGGATCATCACGCCCCTCTACGTAGGCTTTGAGGAAGCCGTGAAACACCAGGACCCGGCCGCTGGCAGCGAACTCGCAGTCTTCACCCGATGACGCTCGCGCGCCCAACCTGATCGACACCGTGCGGCCCTGCGCGTCTCGCATCTGGCTCGCGACGGTACGCATCCAGATCAGCTCGTAGAGCCGGTATTCGTCACCGTTCAGGCCGGTCTGCCGCGGCGTTCGGAACGACGACCCGGCCGGCCGGATCGCCTCGTGCGCCTCTTGGGCGTTTTTGACCTTGGCGGAGTACGTCCGCGGCTGCTCGGGCAGGTAAGCGTCGCCGTACAGCTCGCGCACCTGCGAGCGGGCGGCTGCGATCGCGGTGCCCGACAGCGTGGTCGAGTCGGTCCGCATATAGGTGATGAAGCCGTTTTCGTACAGCCGCTGCGCCACCTGCATCGTGCGGGCCGCACCGAAGCCGAGCTTGCGGGAGGCCTCCTGCTGCAGGGTGGTGGTCCGGAACGGGGCGTACGGCCGGCGAGTGTAGGGCTTGGACTCGACCGAGCGGATCGTGAACGAGCGATCCCGCAGCGCGGCCGCGAGCGCTCCGGCCTGCTCCTCGTTGAGGTGCACGACGTCGTTGCTCTTGAGCTCGCCCTGCGCGGTGAAGTCGCGGCCCTGGGCGACTCGACGGCCCTCGACGCTGGTCAGTTTGGCCGGAAACTCCCTCGGGTCCTTGCCCTCGCCGGCGTCGAAGCGGCCCTCGAGATCCCAGTACGCGGCGGCCCGGAATGCCATCCGCTCCCGCTCGCGGTCGACGACCAGCCGGGTCGCGACCGACTGCACTCGGCCCGCCGACAGACCCGACATGACCTTCTTCCACAGCACCGGGCTGACCTCGTAGCCGTACAGCCGGTCGAGGATGCGCCGGGTCTCCTGCGCGTCGACCAGGTCTTCGTCGATGCTGCGCGGGTTGGCCACCGCGTCGGCAATGGCCTGCGGCGTGATCTCGTGGAAGACCATGCGTCGAGCCGGGACGCTCGGCCGCAACTCCTCGAGCAGGTGCCAGGCGATCGCCTCGCCCTCGCGGTCTTCATCGGTCGCGAGGTAGATCTCGTCGGAGTCCTTGAGCAGCTTCTTGAGCTTGGTGATCTGCTGCTTCTTGTCCTTCGGGACGACGTAGACCGGCTCGAAGTCGGCGTCGACGTTGACCCCGAGACGGGCCCACGGCTCGCCTTTGTACCTCGCCGGCACCTCCGACGCGTTGTTCGGCAGGTCGCGAATGTGTCCGATCGACGACTCGACGACGTAGTCGCTCCCGAGGTAGCCCGCGATCGTGCGTGCCTTCGCGGGCGACTCGACGATGACGAGTCGCCGCCCTGAGGGCTCGCTTGCGGCCACGGTTTTCTCCTGGAGGGATACGGGTCGTAGGCATTTGTTCGACCGGACAAGGGGACACGGTAACGCGCCGCGCCAAATCACGCGGAGTCTGGGCAGCCGCGGCGGGGCGTACGGTCGAGTCGTGGGGACCCTTCGTACGGCCTGGATCGCGGCGCTGGTCATCGTCGCTGCGGGCTGCTCGGAGGGCTCCGGGGACGAGCCGAAACCGCTGCCGGATCCGACGGCGGGACCGACTGCGGATCCGCCCCATTCCCGGTCGCCGGCTGCCGCCGCACACCAACCGCTGGCGCTGGCGATTGACCTCCATCGCCCGGCCCTTTCGATCAGCGAACCGGTGGCCCGACGACTCGTCGAGGGGACGCCCATGCGCTGGTCGGAGCTGGGTCAGGACGGTGGCGCCGTTCGAGTACGCCGCGGCGCCGGCGCGATCCGAGCGGCGGCCCGGGATCCGGACGTACTCGCGATCACGCCCGCGTCCGAGTTGCGACCGATCGTGCAATCGGTACGAGTCGGTGGGGTCGACCCGCTGCGGGCGCCGGCGCGGTATCCGCTGAGGACGACGGCCGCACATCCCGTCGGTCCGGTAACCACGCTGACGGTGGTCGGCGACATCATGCTCGGCCGCGGGGTCGGCGACGTCCATGCCGACGACCCGGGGGCACCGCTGCAACCGATGGCGGGACGACTGCGATCGGCCGATGTGACCGTCGGAAATCTCGAGAGCACGCTGTCCGACGACGGCGTCCCGCAGCAGCCTGGGAACGACTCGTTCGACGCCGATCCGGCCGTCGTCCCCAGGCTGGCTGCGGCCGGCTTCGACCTGCTGTCGTTGGCCAACAACCACACCGGCGACTACGGCCCTCATGCGCTACGGCGGACGCTGCGCCGCCTCGACCGGTCGCCGATTCGTACCGTCGGCGCGGGAGTCGACGCCACCGCCGCCTGGCGACCCGTCATTGTCGAACGCGGCGGGGTACGGATCGGGTTCGTCGCCTTCAACGCGATCGGCGAAACGCCGCGGGCGACGGCGACCCGGCCCGGGGCGGCAGAGGTACGGATGGCGCCCCGCACCGGCCCGCTCAGCCGCTCCGACCTGCGACGGCTCACCGACACGATCAGCCAGCTGGCCCGGCGTACCGACGTCGTGGTCGCGCTGCCGCACTGGGGTGATCAATACACCAACGTGCCGGTGCCGGATCAGCGTCGGGTCGGCGCCGCGATGATCGACGCCGGTGCCGACCTGGTCGTCGGGGGTCATCCGCACTGGGTGCAGGGCGTGCAACTTCATCGCGGGCGGCTGGTCGTACATTCGCTCGGCAACTTCATCTTCGACATGGACTTCTCGCAGGCGACCGAGGAGGGCGTGTTGCTCGAGGTGACGTTGTGGGGGTCCGAGGTGATGGCGGTCCGCTTCGTGCCGTACGTCATCGACCCTGGTTTCGTGCCACGCACCGCGACCGGCCCACGCGCCGATGCGACGCTGGACCGGCTGTGGTCGGCGAGCGATCCGCCGCTTCGCCGCTAGAGGCCGGCGACCAGCCAAGCCCACATCAGCCGGCCGACCCGTCCGAGCTGGGCGGGGTTGACGACCCTCGGACGGTCGGCGGCGCTGTGATACTCCGCGTACGGCGTGCTTCCGACTCGAGCCGCGGGGAGGCCCTCCTGATCGAACGACCAGTGGTCGCTCGCCTGGTCCAGGCACGGCTCCGCCGGGATGTCGAGGCGCGCGGCCGTCCGCAGCAGCGACCGCCGCACCGTTGGCCGCTCGAGACCGCCGCTGCATACGGGCACGACCGACCCGACGCCGACCCGGTCCATCGCGACCATGCCGCGCAGCGCCGCACGTTCGTCGGCCGACATCCGCTCCACGTACGCGCGTGACCCGAAGTGATGCCACGCCTCGCCGTCGCCGCGCGGCTCCTCACCGCCGAACGCCACGAACACGACCGGCAGGCGAGTCCGGATGTCCGTCGCCATCCGAGCCAGCTCGAGCAGCACCGAGATTCCGGACGCGTTGTCCTCGGCGCCCGGCGCTTGCGGCACCGTGTCGAGGTGCGCCCCGACGATGCGGTACGGCTTACCCGGGGCATAATCGTCAGGCGTCGCCACGAGGTTCGAGGTGACGCCGGCGTCGACGGGAACCCCCCACGAGACACCGGCGGGCACACGTACCCGCTGCCGACTGACGTCGTAACCCAGGTCGCTCAGCCGCTCGGCGACCCAGTGGGCCGCATGGCGATAGGCCGGCGACCCCGCCTCACGCGGGCCTACACCGGCCGCGAGGTAGCGAATCGTGCTCATCGCGGCGCCGCTGTCGAACCGAGGCGGCTCCGGCGTGGGTGGTTTGGCCGACGTCGACGGTACGGACGTGGGCACCGCAGCCGGCGCCTCCGACGCCTCCGAACTCGCGGTCGCCCGCGGCGTGTCAGCCGCCGGCTCGTCGTCGGTGCAGCCGGCGATCAGCGCGCCGGTCAAGACGAGCGCGACCAGCAGTCTCATCAGCACCACTCCATTGTCCGGTCGTGCTGGTTTGCCTAGCTCTCGACTTGTGCCGACGTGCGGTCGCGTGCCGGTTGATCCGTGCACAGCCGACGATATGCATCGCGGAGATCGTCCCCTGGGATCATCATGGCGCGACGGCGGCTGTCGAGGGTCGGCGGCGGTTATCGTCGTCGGGTGACCACCGTGACCGTCAGGACGACCTACCTCGAACAGACCGATCCTCGCGACCTGCGACCCGCGCGGCCGCCGCACGACATCGAGGTGGTCCGGGCCGCGACGCCGTCGCCGGAGTTCAGCCGATTCCTCTACACGGCGGTGGGCGGCGACTGGCACTGGGTCGACCGGCTCGACTGGACCCGCGACCAGTGGCGGTCGTACGTCGAACGCCCGGGCGCCGAGACGTGGGTCGCCTGGCATCGCGGCACGCCGGCCGGGTACGTGGAGCTCGACCCCCAACCCGACGGTGTGGTCGAGATCGCGTACTTCGGCCTGCTCCGCGACTTCATCGGCCGCGGCGCCGGCGGCCATCTCCTCACGGTCGGCACCGCCCGCGCCTGGGACCTCGCCACCCGCTGGCCGGACCGCCCGCCGACTACCCGGGTCTGGGTTCATACCTGCAGCCTCGACGGCCCGAACGCGCTGGCCAACTACGAGGCCCGCGGATATCGCGTCTATGACGTGATCGACAAGGACGAGGACGTCGCGGCCGAGCCGCCCGGGCCGTGGCCCGGCGCGCGTGTGGTGGGGTGACCCATGTCGACGGTGCGCCATCCGTACTTCGCCCGCTTTTACGCATGGCTCAGCCTGCGCATGGAGCCGGAGGTCGGGCGCTATCGAAGCCGCCTGCTCGCCGGGCTGCGGGGACGCGTCATCGAGATCGGCGCCGGCAACGGGCTCAACTTCGGCCACTATCCGCCCGAGGTCGAGCAGGTGTACGCCGTCGAGCCGGAGCCGCGCCTGCGGGCACTCGCGACGGCGCGGGCAGACGAGGCCGACGCCGATGTCGAGGTCGTCGACGGCGTCGCCGACCGGCTGCCCGCCGACGACGCGTCCTTCGATGCGGCCGTCGTGTCGCTCGTACTCTGCTCGGTGCCGGATCAGGCGACGGCCCTGGCGGAGGTACGACGGGTGCTGCGATCGGGTGGCGAGCTCCGGTTCTTCGAGCACGTACGAGCCGACACATCCGGCCTGCGTCGCACCCAACGCGCTCTTGACGCGACCATCTATCCGTGGCTCGCCGGCGGCTGCCATCTCAGTCGCGACACGGCCACCGCCATCCGACGGGCCGGCTTCACCGTGGAGTCCATCGAGTCGCTGCGCGTGCCGGACACCCGGATGTCGATGCCGGCCACGCCGCACATCCTGGGCGCGGCACGGCGACCGTAGTCGCACGGTCAGTTGCTGTGCCGGTCGCCGTAACCTGCGCGTACGGTTACGCCGGTGACGTCGCCGTCCTCGACTGCCATGCCGTCGACCCGAGCCTGCTCCCGCACGAGTCCCACCTCGAAGCCGCTCAGCTTGATGCCGTCTTGCTTCCGGAGCCAATCGACCGCACGGGTGACCTCGGGATGCTGGCTCATCCAGTCCTTGAGCTGTTGGTCCGTCATCAACGAGAGTCGCCCACCCGGGCGACCCGGCGATGTCAGTCAGCCACCACCAGGTCGGAGTACTCGGCGTGACCGTCGATCCAGCCTTGGACGTAGGGGCAGTACGCCACGACCGTGCGTTGGCGCCTCCGGGCCTCGTCCATGACGTGCTTCACGAGGACGCTCCCCAGCCCATTGCCCTCGTAGGGGGACTCGATCTCGGTGTGGATCAGGCACAACCGGCCCCCAGCGAGCCGGTACGACAGCACGCCCACGGGGACGTCATCCGCATACACCTCGTACCGACGTCTGTTGGAGCGTTCGAGCACCGCTACGTTCACCGCATACCTCCGCGTTGACTGTCCCCAAGCGATTTACCGATCAAGAGGACGACCCGGTAGGCGTGACGTAACGGCTCAATCACATACTGTAGCTAGATTTCGGCGGAATCATCCGAAAAATTACCTGAATTTCAGGTTAAAGCAGACTGGAGCTGCATCCCGCGTGATGCGGATCGTGTCGGCTCGCGCGGTCGCCCTAGGATCACTCTATGCCGCGGATCTACCTCCACATCGGGGCACCGAAAACCGGCACCACCTACCTGCAAAGCGTGCTGTTCGACCACCGCGGCCGGCTCGCCGACGCCGGTGTCCTCTACCCGGGCCGCTACCCCGAGGCCCACTTCGAGGCTGTCGTCGACCTGCGGGGTATCTCCTTCGGCGGCCACCGCGACGAGAGCTGGCAGGGCCGCTGGGCGCGCCTTGTCGACGAGGTAATCGAATGGGACGGCGACAGCGTGGTGATCTCCCACGAATTGCTGTGCGGAGCTCCCGACGAAACCATCGGCGAGGCTGTCGCGTCGTTCGGCGGGCACGAGGTTCATGTCGTCTACGCCGCGCGGGATCTCGGCCGACAGGTCCCGGCGACGTGGCAGGAGTACGTCAAAAACCACGCCACCGTGCCGTTCGACCGCTACGTACGCCGGTTGGCCCGCGAGCCGCGGCGCGGGCGGGTCGCGAACACGTTCTGGCGCCAACAGCATGCGGCCGAGATCGCCGACCGGTGGTGCGCTCACCTGCCCCGCGAACGCTTCCACCTCATCACAGTGCCGCCGCCGGAAGCGCCGCCGACGCTGCTCTGGGAGCGCTTCGCCGCGACGGTTGACATCAAGCCCGATCTGGTGGAGGCCGCGCGACCGACGACCAACACGTCACTCGGCTATCCCCAGGCCGAACTGCTCCGGAGGGTCAACCGGGCGCTCGGCGAGCAGATGCCGTGGCCGGCGTACGAGACGACCGTCAAGGGCTGGTTCGCCGAGGAGTTTCTGGTCGAACTGGGCAGCGACTCACGACCGACCGTGCCGGAGTCGATGCGAGAGTGGCTGCTGGCCGAGGCGAAGCAGATGGTCGCGGCGATCGCCGAGTCCGGCGTTCACGTCGTCGGCGATCTCAATGACCTGCGGCCCTCCTTCGGCCAGCCGGACCGGCCCCCCAGCGACGCCGAGGTCCTCGACGCCGCGACGGACGCCCTCGCCGGCCTGCTGACCGAGCGAGCGGGACGGCACTGGACCGGCCGCGGCGCCAGCCCGATGGTGGCCCGCGCCCGCCGCAGCGGCATGGTCCGGGCGCTCCCGCAAGGCGTCCGGGAGTGGCTGAAGCGTCGCGTCAACGACTGACGGTTGTTGGCGCGGGGGACCCCCACGCCGAACCTAGTGGCACTGGGGACCCCTGCGCCAAAGCCGGATTGGCGCGATCTTCCCCAGTCGGCTCGGCGCCGTCTGGCCAAGTCGATGGCGGGCGGCGCAGCCACCAGGTCACGGCCATCAACGCTGCCAAGCTGACCGCCCCGATGACGAGGCTGCCGCCGCCGCTCGCGAGGCTGTCCCACGCGGCGTGGAGACCGACGACGCTCGCGAAGACGAACCCGAACCGCGCCCACGCCCAGCCGCGCCGGCGACTGCCCCGGATCGCGAACAGCGCCGCGCAGGCGAGGCCGGTCCACGCGGCATGCCCACCGGGAGCGGTGACGGCACGCAGGACGAGAAGGTGCGTGACGGGTGCGAGATGACCGCCGTGCACCAACAGCGTGACGAAGCCGTAGCCCATGGTCTCGAGGACGGCGAACCCACTGCCGACGGCGACGCCCAGCAATAGGCCGTCGGCTGTTCGAGCGCGGCGCCACAGCAGGAACATCGCGGGGATCGCGAGCTTGGACGACTCCTCGATCAGGCCGACCAGAAGCGTCGGAAGCGATCCGAAGCCGCGTACGGTCTGCGCCTCGAGCTGCCCCGCCACGATCGAACCGATCACGCCGCCGAGCACCGCTGTCGTCGCCACAACGCCGGGCGACAGCTGGTACGGCAGCCGGATCTCGTGGACGAAGGTGACGAACGCCGCCGGCACGACCGCGGCCCCGACGAGAAGCAGGGTCGGGACGTACAACGGGTCGTGCGCAACCAACGTGGCCCACAGAACGCCGCCGTAGAGCGCGGCCCCGCCGACGAGGACGCCGATCCATCGGACCGGCATCGGTCTGGCCGGAGCGCGCGTACGCATCGGGATGACTCATGTCGGCCTCCGTTCCGGGTCGGCACCGTCGCGTCGACAGCCGATCGCCAGGGAGCCTGGACAGCCGCCGGGGTGCCAGTAGGTGCGGCGTACGACCGGACATGGGCACCCGCGGCGGTCCGGCGAGGTACCGAACGGTCAGGCGCGTCGCCTTTACGGTGGCTCGCGCTCGATGAGAGAAAGATGAGTGGTGGCTGGCCGGCCCACAGGCGGATTGGCGCGGGGGTCCCCTGCGACGAACCTATTGGCACTGGGGACCCCTGCGCCAAAACCCGATTGGCGCGATCCTCCCCAGTCGCCCCACCGACTCACACGAGCCGCACACGCGGGTCGAGCGCCGCGTACGCGAAGTCGACCCCGATGTTGGCGACGACGACCGCTGCCGACGCGACGAGAACCACGCCCACGATGACCGGCAGATCCTGCTGCCCGATGGCGTCGACCGCGGTCTTGCCGAGACCGGGAAGGCTGAACACCGTCTCGGTCACGACGACACCGCCGACCAGCTGTCCGAGGTCGATGCCGAACTGCGTCACGACCGGCGTCAGCGCGCTCCGCAAGGCGTGCCGATAGACGACGCGGCGCTCACGCATGCCCTTGGCGCGGGCGGTCCGGATGTAGTCCTCGCCGAGCACATCGAGCATCGAGCCGCGCGTGAGCCGGGTGTACGTCGCGGCCAGCAGCAACGCCAGCGTGATCCACGGCAGCAGCATGTGCTGCGCCCAGGACGACGGATCCTGGGTCAGCGGCACGTAATCGCCCGGCGGGAACCAGGCGTACCCGGCGAGCGTCAGCCGGTAGTAGACCAGGTACAGCAGCAGGATGCCGAGGAGGAACGACGGCATCGAGTAGAAGAACAACGCGAGACCGGTGACCGTGCGGTCGGCGAACGACCTCGGATGGACGGCGGAGACGATCCCGGAAAACACCCCGAGCGCCATCCAGAGGACGGCGGCGCCGCAGGCCAGCGACAGCGTGATCGGGAGCGCCTCCGCGAGTACATGGGTCACCGCCACCTGGTGGTAGTAGTCGTAGCCGAGATCACCACGCACCGCCCGACCGAGGAACGTCGTGTACTGCTTCCACGCCGGCTGGTCGAGGCCGAGCCGCTGCTCGACCAGCGCGATCGTACGTGGCGTCGCCTGCCGGCCGGCCAGGGTCCGCGCCACGTCGTTGGGGACGAGGAAGAACAACCCGAACACGGCCAGCGTGATCAGCCAGAGCACGAACAGGCCCTGCAGGATCCGCCGGATCAGATAGCCCACCATCGACGCTCACCGCCAATTGCCCAGCAGCTGGTCAGAACGTGGGTCGAACGCGTCGCGGACTCCATCTCCGAACAGATTGAACGCGAGCGTCGTCAGCAGTAGCGCAGCGCCTGGAAAGACGATGAACCACCACGATGTCGTGTAGTAGCCCTGGGCCTCGGCGAGCATGCCTCCCCAGTCGGCGGTCGGCGGGGCCAGCCCCAGTCCGAGGAACGACAGCGTCGCCTGCGTGACGATCACTACCGGGATCAGCAGGGTCGTGTAGACGATGATCGGGGCCATGACGTTGGGCAGGATCTCGACGAACATGATCCGCAGCGGCCGGGCGCCGACCGCTCGGGCCGCGGCGACGTACTCCCGTTCCCGGATCGACAGCACCTGACCGCGGACGATCCGGGCCACCGAGGCCCAGCTGAAAAATCCGATGACGAGGACGGTGACGGTCAGGCTCGGCCCGGTGATCGACACCAAGGCGATCGCGACGAGCAGGAACGGCATCGACAGCACCAGGTCCATCACGCGGGCGAGCACCGAGTCCGACCAGCCGCCGAAGAAGCCCGCGATCAGACCGACGACGACGCCGACGCTCACGGTCAGCCCGGTCGCGACGACGCCGACGAGGAGGGAGACCCGCGCGCCGTACGCGATCCGCACCAGGATGTCGCGACCGAGATCGTCGGTCCCGAGCCAGAACTCACGGCTCGGCGGCCTCGGCAGCCCATCGGGGCTCAGCCCGGTGTCGCGATACTGCTGGTTGGGCGGATGCCCGGTGATCGCGGCGACGACCGGTGCGCAGATCGCCACGAGGACGATCATGACGATGACGACGAGCGATGCCATCGCCGCCCGATCGCGCCGCAGTCGCCGCAAGGCGAGTGACCAGGCGCCTTGGCTCGCGACATCCGGCGTCGACTCGGCGGAGCCGGCCCGCCGCGCCAGCGTCCGCGTCCGCCCGGTCCGGATCGTCATCGCACCGCCTCCTCACGGCGTCCGCTCCATCCCGCCGATGCTGCGGCTGCCCCTCGCGCGCCCCGAGTGCGCGAGGGGTGCGGTCCGAGGGCCCGGGATGGGGTGGCGGGAACCCGGGCCCTCGGAACCGCGGTCAGCCGCCCTGCTCATCCGCGCTCAGCCAGACGTTCGTCGGGTCGAAGTTCTGGATGGCAGGGATGTACACGGCGTTGTGAACCTGGGACGCGTGGTAGTTCGGCTGCTTTGGCTCGGTGATCGGGAAGAACACCGCGTCCTTCATCACCTGCTCGTCGGCCTGCGCCCACAGCTGCGCCGCCTGGTTCTGGGTCGGTGCTGCCTGGGCCTGATCGATCAGAGCGTTGGTCGAACGGTTGGTGTAGAGCCCGAAGTTGCTTCCGAGCGGCGGATACGACGGCGGACCCGAGAACAGCGGCTTGAAGAACGTCAGCGCGGCGTTGCCGTACCAGTCGGGCCCCCATCCAGCAAGGGCGAGGTCCCACGTGCCGCGCTTCGCGGCGTCCGGCACCTGCAGGTACTTCGTATAGAAGTCGGCGTTGGGCACCGCGACCCCGACGACCTTGATACCCACGTTCCCGAGGTCTTGCTGGAGCGTGGCAAACGTCTTGCGATTGCCCTCGGACGAGTTGCGGTAGAGGAACTTCAGGGTCAGCCCGTCCGAGTACCCCGCGGCCGCCAGGAGCTGCTTGGCCTTGTCGGGGTTGAACGGATACGGATCCATGGGCTTCGACCCCGCGATGCCCGACGGCAACACGTGCGTGAGCGGCGGATCCACCGTCGGGCCGCCAAACACCTGCGTGATGTGATCACGGTTGATGGCGTACTCGAGAGCCTGCCGCACCCGCAGATCGCTCAGCGCCGAATCGTTGTTGGGCGAGTCGAGGTTGAAGACGATGTACGGGTTGGACGAGAACGTCTCACCCAGGTTGAGATCGGGATCCTCGGTGCTGATCAGGCTCGGCAGCTGCGATGGCGGCGGGAAGTTGTCCCACTCCATGTCGGCCGTGTCGGTGCCGGTCTGCAGCTGGAGTTGCGTCGAGTCCTGGCTCGCCGTCTCGTCGACGACGATCTTGTCGACGTAGGCCTTGCGCACCGGATCGGTCGAAGCGTCCCACGCCGGGTTGCGGGTGTAGACGATCGACTTCGTCGGATCCCACGAGTCGACCTGGTACGGGCCGTCGGAGATCTCGTGCTGGCCAAGGGACGTGCTGCCCGGCAGGTAGTTGAGGACCTCCTCTGGCGCCGGCGAGAACGCCGGCAGCGTCAGCATGTCGACGAAATACGTCGCCGGGTGGGTCAGGTGGAAGACAACCGTACGGTCGCCCTTCGCCTGTACGCCGGGCAGGTTCGTCGAGTCGATGTAGTTCCGGATCGCGTCGACCGACTGATCCACCTTCGCGAAGCCGTCGCAGAAGCTCTTGTAGCCCACGATGAGATCGGCGAAGTCCGGCGTGCCCCCGAACGGCTGCACCGGGTTGCAGGTGCGTTGGACGCCGCGTACGACGTCTTGCGCCGTCACCGCACGCTCCGGGTCGGTGTTCCACTTGACGCCCTTGCGAAGCGTGATGGTGTAGGTCAGGCCGTCCTTGCTGACGCCGCCGTTGGCGACGGTCGGGATAGCCGTTGCGATGTCGGGCACCGCCGTGGTGGATTCGTCTGGGTTGGCCGGATAGGTGAACAGCTGCCGGCTCCACATGCGGAGGTTGAGGTAGCCGATCGTGTAGTAGCTGACGTTCGGGTCCATGTAGTCGACATCGCCCGAGCCCAGCATGTTGAGCGTGCCCCCTCGTACGGCCTCGCCCTCGCTGCTTGACTGCCCCGTGTCGCTGGAGCCGCCGCATGCCGAGACCGCCAGCAAGAGCACGCCGGCGGCAGTGGTCCCCGCGATCTGACGGGTCTTCGTACGCATCTCGACCTCCCGGGTCGTGCGGTTGTGCCGCCACCACCGTGCGAGTCGGTCGATGAGAGCACGATGAGTCGATGCGCCAGCGGGCCGCGGCACACCGGCAATCTCGCCGCCGAGGGCGAGCCTTCACGAACGCTCACTCGTTTCTCATGCGGCTCTCATCCAGGTCGGCCTACGTTCGAGATATGCGGCTGCTGGTCGTCGAGGACGACGTCAAGATGGCGGCGTTGCTCAAGCGCAGTCTCAAGCGCGAGGGCTATGCCGTCGATGTCGCGAACACCGGATCCGAAGCGGTCTGGGCCGGCAGCGAGTTTCCGTACGACGCGGTCGTGCTCGACGCGATGATCCCCGCACCGGACGGCTTCGAGGTCTGTCGCCGGCTCCGCAAGGACGGCAAGTGGATGCCGGTCATCATGCTCACCGCCCGAGGCGCCGTCGGCGACCGGATCCGCGGCCTCGACGCAGGCGCGGACGACTACCTGGCCAAGCCCTTCTCGTTCGCCGAGCTGCTCGCCCGACTGCGTGCCCTGCTCCGACGCGATCCTGGTGAACGCCCGACGGTCATGTCGGCCGGCGACCTGGAGTTGGATCCGGCCGGCCACACCGTACGCCGCGGCAACGCAACCATCCCGCTGTCGGCCCGCGAGTTCGCGATGCTCGAGCTGCTGTTGCGACGCAAGGGCGAGGTCTTGAGCCGGACCGCGATCCTCGAGCACGTCTGGGACTTCGCGTACGACGGCGGCTCCAATGTCGTCGACGTCTACATCCGCTATCTCCGCGAGAAGGTCGACCGCCCGTTCGGCCGGGAGGCCATCGAGACCGTACGCGGCGCCGGCTACCGGCTCCGAGCCGACGGCGGATGACGTGGCCGCGAAGGCGAACGGGCGAACGCTGTCCCTGCGCCTCCGGCTGACGGCGCTCTCGGTGACAGCCGCTGTCGTCGTCTTGAGCATGACCGCATGGTTCGCCTATCGCGACCTCGGGGGCGAGCTGAGCGACGCGATCACGGAGGAGCTGACGATTCGCGTCGACGACCTGGCCGAGGGAGTACACAGCGGCACGACGCCACCGGGAGCGGCTCTGGTCACGGCCCAGACGGTCAATCGCGACGGCGCGGTGCTCTCACCGTCGGGAGCCCGGCCGCTGCTGACCTCCGACGAGGCGGCTCGTGCGGCCGAGGGACAGATCGTCGTCGACCGCGCCGTGCCGGACATCGGCGGCGACGCCCGCCTGCTCGCTCGTCCGATCGGCGGAACCCGGTCCGACCCGATCATCGGGGTCGCCGCCACGAGTACCCAATCGGTGACCCGCGCACGCGAGCGCATTCTGCTGATTCTGCTGGTTGCGGGTCCGTTCTTGACTGCCGCGGTGGCGCTGGCGGCCTGGCTCGTCACCGGCGCGGCGTTGCGCCCGGTCCGCCGGATGGCCGGGGAGGCCGCCACGATCACCCCCGCGGACGCCGGTCGCCGGCTTCGCGTGCCCCGCAGCGACGACGAGATCGCGGAGCTCGCCCGCACGTTGAACGCGATGCTGGACCGCATCGAGACCGCGATCGCCCACGAACGCGGGTTCATCGACGACGCCGCTCACGAGCTGCGGACGCCGATCGCGGTGCTGCGTGGCGAGCTCGAGCTGGCGCTGCAGGTGCGGGACGATCCCGAGGCGGTCGCTGAAGGCCTCGCCAGCGCACTCGAGGAGACCGACCGGCTGACCCGGCTCGCCCATGACCTGCTCACCCTGGCACGGGCCGATGCCGGGCAGCTGCTACCGGGCGATGCGCAGACCGAGCTCTTGGCGGCGAGCCGGGCCAGCGTACGCCGGTTGCCGACCCGGGACGGCGTCACGGTCGAGGTACACGGTGATCCCGCCGAGGTACGCGGCGACCCCGAGTGGATCGACCACATCGTCACCAACCTGGTCGGCAACGCATGCCGCCACGCGCGCGGCCGGGTCGCCGTCACCGTCCGGGCCGCGGCGGAGTCCGGTCGTCTCGAGGTGGCCGACGACGGACCGGGGTTTCCAGCCGAGCTGGTCGACCGGGCATTCGACCGGTTTGTCCGGGCCGATGGCGAGCGTGGCACCGGTGATGGGGCCGGCCTGGGCCTTGCCATCGTGGCCTCACTGGCCCATGCGGTCGGCGGCGAGGTCGACGCCGACAACGGTCCGCCGCTCGGCGGGGCCCGTGTCGAGGTGACGCTGCCGCGCGCGGCGGTCTGAGGCATTGGCGGAGTCGGTGGTACGTGACAACTGCACCACGCCGCCGCGTCGTACGGTGCGTCGGTCACGTGCCGATGCGCATGGGTGCAGGCGGCGCCGACTGGGGAGGATCGCGCCAATCGCACGTTGGCGCTGGGGTCCCCTGCGACGAACCTATTGGTGCAGGGGACCCCCGCGCCAAACGCGTCAGCTGGCGGCGGGCGCCTCCTCGGGCTCGGTCTCGCTGATCGCGATCGGACGCCGCTTCGTGATGTACACGGCGGCGGCCACGACGAGCGCGGCGATCACGGCGATCGTGATCCGCAGCGGCTTGTTTTCGTCGTCGCCGATGCTGAGGCTGACGACCGCCGGGAGGATCAGCAGCGAAACCAGGTTCATCACCTTGAGCAGCGGGTTGATCGCCGGACCGGCGGTGTCCTTGAACGGGTCGCCGACCGTGTCGCCGATGACCGTGGCCTCGTGAGCCGGCGAGCCCTTACCGCCGTGGTAACCGTCCTCGACGATCTTCTTGGAGTTGTCCCACGCGCCACCGGAGTTGGCGAGGAAAATCGCCATCAGAGTGCCGGTCCCGATCGCCCCCGCGAGGTATCCCGCCAGCGGACCGACGCCGAGGCCGAAGCCGACCGCGATCGGCGCCATGATCGCCAGCAGACCCGGCGTGGCCAGCTCACGCAGCGCGTCGCGGGTGCACATGTCGACGACCCGGCCGTACTCGGGACGCCCGGTGCCCTCCATGATTCCCGGGATCTCGCGGAACTGCCGCCGTACCTCGAAGACCACCGCACCGGCAGCCCGACCGACGGCGCTGATCGCAAGGCCCGAGAACAAGAACACGACGGCGGAGCCGAGCAGCAGCCCGACCAGGGTGTTGGGGCTGAAGATCAGCGTCTCGAACGTGTCCGGCAACTCGCCAGTGAAGCCCGACGACGCGATCTCGTCCGTGATCGAGTCGCTGTAGGACCCGAACAGCGCGGTCGCCGCCAGCACCGCGGTCGAGATCGCGATGCCCTTGGTGATCGCCTTTGTCGTGTTGCCGACGGCGTCCAGCTCGGTGAGGATCTGGGCGCCGTTGTCGTCGACGTCGCCGGACATCTCGGCAATGCCCTGGGCGTTGTCGCTGACCGGCCCGAACGTGTCCATCGCGACGATGACACCGACCGTGGTCAGCAAGCCGGTGCCCGCGAGCGCGACGGCGAACAGCGAGATCGCGATGACCCCACCACCGAGCAGGAACGCGCCGTACACGGCCGCGCCGATGACGATCGCCGTGTAAACAGCCGACTCCAGCCCGACCGAGAAGCCGGACAGGATCACGGTCGCCGGACCGGTCAGGGCCGTCTTGCCGACGTCCTGGGTCGGCCGATGCTCGGTGCCGGTGAAGTATCCGGTGAGGCTCAAGATGATCGCCGCAAGCACGATGCCGATCAGCACGGCGCCGATCGCGATCAGTCGCGGGTTGCCGTCGTGAGTGGCGTACGTCGAGCCGTCGAGGTCACCGAACGAACCGGGCAGGTACGCCAGCGCCGCGATGGTGCATAGCACTGCGGAGACGCCGGCCGCGATGTAGAAGGAGCGGTTGATTGTGGTGAGGCCGTTTTCGCCGGGCCGGGCCCGAAGGATATAGATCGCGAGCAATGCCGTCAGCGCGCCGATGGCCGGGACGATGAGCGGGAACACCAGTCCCTCGGACCCGAAGGCGGTCTTGCCGAGGATTAGGGCAGCCACGAGGGTCACCGCGTACGACTCGAAAAGGTCGGCCGCCATGCCGGCGCAGTCGCCGACGTTGTCGCCTACGTTGTCCGCGATGGTCGCGGCGTTTCGCGGGTCGTCCTCGGGGATGCCAGCCTCGACCTTGCCGACCAGGTCGGCCCCGACGTCGGCCGCCTTGGTGAAGATGCCGCCGCCGACCCGCATGAACATCGCGAGCAGTGCGGCGCCGAAGCCGAAGCCCTCGAGCACCGAGGGTGCGTCGCTCTTGTAGATCAGGACGACGACCGACGCGCCGATCAGGCCAAGACCCACGGTGGCCATGCCGACCATGCCGCCGGTCCGGAAGGCGACCCGCATGCCGCCGTCGCGGTCACCCTGTCGAGCGAACGCCGCCATCCGGACGTTGGCCCGTACTGCCAGCGACATGCCGAGGTAGCCGATCGAAGCGGAGAACGCCGCGCCGATCAGGAAGAACAACGAGCGGCCGATGCGGATGTCGGCGTCGCCCGGAAGCACGAAGAGCAGCAAGAACGCGACGAAGGCGAAGACCGCGAGCGTCTTGAACTGCCGGTTGAGATAGGCTTCGGCGCCTTCCTGTACGGCTCGACCGATTTCCTTCATTCGGTCGGTGCCTTCGTCGGCGGCGAGTACCTCTTGCCGGAACATGCCGGCCATGACCAGCGCGACCGCGCCGATGAGGGCCACAACGACGACGAAGGCCACGTTTCCGCCGGACAGAGACACGTCGACGCCGGACTCCGCGAGGGTGACCCGGGACATGCGTTACTCCTCCAAATGGGGCTTCGACGGCCCCAGTCTCTGTGGTATGCGTCGGCACACCTTACCGGTTGGTTGAAATCCGACGACCACCGACGTACGACCCCGCGGTCGGTGAGAGATGCACCGCAGCCGGCGTCGTACGGTGCATTCGCCACATACGACGACGGAGGAAGCCGCATGGCGAGGGATTGGCACGAGTGGTACGGGAACTACGACGATCCAACGTCGTCGCTGTCCCGACGGCTCGGCGTCGTACGTGACCAGCTGGGGCTGACGCTCGACGCGATGACCCGGTCCGACTCCGTCGATCTCAAGCTGATCAGCATGTGCGCCGGCGACGGCCGCGACACCCTGCCGGTGCTCGCATCGGGTCACCAAACGGTCCGGGCGGTGCTCGTCGAGCTCGATGTGCAGCTGAGCGCCAACGCTCGACGCGCCGCCGCCGAGCTGGGCCTGGATCGGGTCGAGGTCCGCACCACCGACGCCGGGCTGACCGACGCGTACGCGGGCGCCGGACCGGCCGATGTGCTGCTCGCCTGCGGGGTGTTCGGCAACATCACCGACGCCGACGTCGCGCGGACCATCACCGCGATGCCGATGCTGCTCGCCCCTGGGGGACGAGTGATCTGGACCCGCGGACGACGCGCGCACGACCACGATCCGAGCGAGGTCGACGGCGATCCCAGTGAGCATGTACGAGTCGTGTTCGACGCCGCCGGATTCGAGGAAGTCGCCTTCGTACGACCGGACGACGCCGGATTCCGGGTCGGTGTCCATCGATTCACCGGTCCGGCGGAGCCGTTCGGCGCCGGGCGTCGGATGTTCACCTTCGTCTGACGGGGACGGGCTTCGACGCCGCCATGTCGAGCGATGCCCAACTACCGCATCGTGAACATGTGTACTTAACCGCCGTGAGCGACCTGGCAGGTCACGCTCGGCCCGGTCGCT
>JBKOYM010000141.1:0-11156 GCA_046725375.1 Actinomycetota bacterium | reverse complement strand
GTACGCCGTGGTGACACATGACCGGGACCCGTCGACCGGCAAGTGCGTCGACACCGAGCCAGCCTTTCCCGGCGATCCGGAGTACCCGTACGTACCGGGTACGAAGTACATCAAGGACCTCACGCTGGCCCAAGTGAAGACTATCGACTGCGGCTCGTTGCGCCAGCCGGAGTGGCCCGATCAGGAGTTGGCGCCAGGCGCGCGGATGCCGCTGCTATCGGAGGTCTTCGACCTGGTGCATCGGTACGACGCCGACGATGTCAAGCTGAACATCGAGACCAAGGTCGAGGCCGGCGCACCCGAGCAGACCGCGCCGCGGGAGCAGTTCGTGCAGGTCGTCGCCAGCGAGATCCGCCGGGCCCACATGCTCGGCCAGGTGACGATCCAGAGCTTCGACTGGGGCGCGCTGATGCGGATGCGCGAGGTCGAGCCGCGGTTGCCGATCGTCGCCCTCACCAACGGTCAGCATTTCCTCCAGGCCGGTCAGCCCGATGCGTCACCATGGCTGGGTGGGATCGACATCGACGACTTCCCCGGCAGCCTGCAAGCGAAGTACGTCGCGGCGGCCGCATCGTTCGGTGCCGACGCCGTCTCTCCCGTACATGGCGACCCGCAGAACGCCACCGTCAACGACCCGGGCTACATGCCGTTCACGACGCCCGAGCTCGTTGACGCGGCGCATCAGGCGGACATGAAGGTGATCCCGTGGACCGTCAGCGACCGCGCCACTATCGAGTACCTCATGGACATGGGCGTCGACGGCGTCATCACCAACCTGCCCGACCTAGTCCGCGACATCATGGCCGACCGCGGATACAAGCTTCCGAAGCGGTATGGGCACCGAGGCTGAGGCGAATCACGCATCGAGCAACTCCCGACGCGGCTCGGGATCGCCGACCGACGTGGCGGTCGTGCCGCGGCGTACGAACTCGCGACCCTCGGGCCAGCGACACACGTACTGATCGCCGGTGGCGTCGTCATAGCGGATGAAGGTGACCTCGTCGATGTCGACGGCGAACAGGTGGAACCGCCCGGGCTCCGGATCCCAACCGAGACTGCGTGCGACCGCGTCGGCATAGCGGCGTTGTACGGCACGATCGTCGGTTGCTCGGGCCGTGCCGCGCACCTTGTATTCGCCTTCTCCACCGTCGCGGTTGGCGATCACGCTGTGCACGAGGATGCGCGGATCGCGGGCCAGGTCGCGGGCCTTGGTCGATTGCCACATCATCGACAGCCACATGTCGCCTTCCATCAGGAACGGCTCGACCGGGCTCAGTCGGGGCGTTCCGTCGCGCCGGATCGTGACGACGAGCACCACCCCGGGCTCGATGAGACGTCGCCGTCCGAGATCGGCCAAGCGCGGCTGCGCCGTCTCCAGCTCTGACCACTGCATGAGGTCCTCCGTGGGTCGAGAAGTCGACTCCTGCCTATCCGGACCGACTGACAGTTCTGGCGTCAGCCGCCACAAGCGCCTTAGCCGTCCTCTCACTGGTAGCCGCTCCACGTGCGGGCTTCGTCGTCGTAAATTCATTCACGAGAATCTGTGGATAAACAATGACCGCGAATGGCTGTGGATAATCCCAGCACATGACGGCAGGAGAATTTTCTGAATTCAATTGGCTGAAGGCTCTTTTCAGCTCTAAATGTCGGTGGTTGGGTTTAGCGTGTGGGGCATGGAAGTCTTGGGGGGCGTGCCGGAGCGTTCGCATCCGGTGGCCGGGGCGGTTGGGGTGATCGGTGATGCCTTGGATGGGGTGGCCGAGGTTCCGTTGTGGTCGCTGTCGGATGAGGAGGTGGAGGGTCTGCTTCGAGATGTGCATCGGTTGGACGGCCGGCTGGCGGAGTTGGTGGCAAGGCTGGTGTCGGAGACCGATCGGCGGCAGTCGTCGAAGCGGACGGGGGCGCCGTCGACGCGGGCGTGGCTTCGGTGTGAACTGAACCTCACGCCGAGCGCGGCCAAGCGGCACGTGACGTTGGCCTCGGCGTTGGCCGGACGATTGGAGCTGACCCGGGCGGCGTTGGCGGCCGGCGACATCAGCCGGGATCACGCTCAGGTGATTGTGAAGGTGATGGACACGTTGCCCGTCGACCTCGGGTCTGAGGGCCGGGTGGCGGCGGAGCGGGAACTGATCGGGTGGTGCGGTCGGTTCGATCCGGGGGAGGTGGCCCGGCTGGGTCGGCGGCTGTTTCAGGTGATCGACCCGGAGGGCGCCGACCAACGGGAGGCGAAAGTGCTGGAGCGGCAGGAGCGGCAAGCCCGCCGGAAGCGGCATCTGGCGTTCGGGTCGGATGGGTTTGGGCTGCATCGTTTGCGGGGGCAGTTCGACCCGGAGTCGGCCGCGGTCATCGCCGCCGCCCTGGACGGCCTTGCCCAGCCACTCCCGTCCACCGCCGACGGCCCGGACCTGCGCACACCGGGCCAGCGGTATGCCGACGCCCTGGTGGAGGTGTGCCGCCGCCAATTGCGGTCCGGTGATCTGCCGTCTCGCGGTGGTGAGAAGCCACAACTGGTCCTCACCATGAGTCTCGACCAGTTGCGAAACCAGGTCGGGTCGGGTCTGCTCGACTCCGGCGGCGCGTTGTCGCCGGAGACGGTGCGCAAGCTGGCCTGTGACGCCGGGATCATTCCCGCCGTGCTCGGATCCGACGGGCTGCCGCTCGACCTCGGACGGACGGCGCGGACGTTCACCGCAGCGCAACGCCGGGCGTTGGGTTTGCGGGACGGGCACGGGTGTGCGTTCCCCGGCTGCGACCGGCCGATCGCCTGGTGCGACGGCCACCACATCCGGCACTGGATCGACGGCGGTCCCACCGACATCAGTAACGGCGTCTTGCTGTGTGGCCATCACCACACCCTCATCCACCAGCGCGAGTGGGCGGTCCGGATGGCCGTCGACGGCAGACCCGAATTCCTGCCGCCCTCCTGGATCGATCCAGACCGAAAACCCCGCCGCAACCACGACCACCGACTCGAATAGGCAAATCGGAGACGCACGCAGGCGTGATCCCTGGTGTTCGAAGGGATCCAGACGCTCGTTGACCTGGCTCGACGGATCGGAGTTCGTGGTCAACCCCAGCCACCAGGAGAGGCACGACTGCTGCGTCAAGTCGAGGCGGCCTATGCAGGGGACCTCACGACTCGTCGATGATCCGGTCGTGTCGATGCTCGCCGTAGAACTCGACCTGTCGCGCCATGACGTCGCGCATCGGCGTGCCGCGGGGGACGCCGTAGACGGTGCCGGGGAAGTCTAAGTCTCGCTGCACCTGCCACAGCTCGTCGTGTCGATCCGGCGAGAACAGCTCGGCCGGATCGCCGACCGCAATCCACCCGATCGGCACCACGCTGTCCCGGGCGAGTCGGGAGTTGACGTGGAGCACGCTGTTGATCCGAAGCTCCGAGCGGGCGCCGGCGACGGCTCCGGGGAAGATCGAGACTCCGGTGGCGACGAAGACCTCGTCCTCGATCGACGCGCCGTTGACATGGGCGTGCGGCCCGATCAAGACGCTGTCACCAACGACCGCCGGATGCTTCGAGCGCCCGCGTACGAGAGCGTTTTCCATGACGACGACATCGTCGCCGGTGCGTACCTCGCCGTCCTCTGCGGTCAAGACCGCACCGTGCAGCACGCGGGCGCGCTCTCCGAGGACGACTGCGCCACAGAGTACGGCCGTCGGCGCGACATAGGCCGACGCCGGCACGACGGGACGCGATCCCCGATGCTCGATCTCCATGCTGGCTCAGCGTAGGGAAGTCAGCCGACGAAACGCACCCGCAGCTCGTCAAGCGCCTCGGCACTGATGTTGCCGACGCTGCGCAGGTACGCCTCGATCCCGCCGAACTCGGTGTCCATCAGGCCGAGCGTCTCGGCCATGATCCACCGGGGTGTGCCGAGCAGACTCTCGGCCGCCGGGCGTGCGATGCCCATCTCCACCATGCTGTTGACAAGGGCCGGATTGTCTCGCGCGGACAGATACTTGCCGGTGAGCTCGTAGTCGTCCAACACCGTTTCGCGGTCCACGCCCAGCCAGCTCAGCAGGAGAGCCGCGGCGATGCCGGTGCGGTCCTTGCCGCCAGCGCAGTGAAACACCGCTGGTGTCCGGTCGACCTTGGCCAGAGCGGTGAGTAGCTCGCCGAAGACCGGTCCGCCGTCGTTCAGCATCGCCCGATAGTCGTCGAGCAGCCATTGTTCGCCGTCGGCTCGTTCGCGCAGCGGCGACAGGTCGGGCGCATCCGTGAAGCGGGTAGGTATTGGCAGTGCTCGCACCGGCCTCGGCCCCGGCTCCCGGGCGCGCTCGTCGTCGCGCCGGAGATCGTAGATCGTGCAGATCCCGAGACCATCGAAGGCGGCCAGGTCGTCAGCTGTGAGCCTCTGGAGGCTGCTGGACCGGAAGAGCCGACCCCACCTGGTCCGGCCACCGGACGCGGTGACATAGCCACCCAGATCGCGGAAGTTTGGCGCCCCCTGGAAGCGGACTCGTCGCTCGGCCGCGATCACGACGCTGCCGTCATAGGAGAACGAGATGTACTGCCGGCCGGATGGTACGTCGGTGAGCTGCACCATCCTCTCGCCAGCAGGGACGCGCGTCGCTCGAGTGTGGGTGGCGGCCTCCGGCGTCGGCCCGAGTCCGATGTCGATGTCCTGGTTCACGGCAGGCTCCCACTGGATCGTCAGTCCGGCGGGTCCGTCTGCCTCGACGTCGATTCGGGTCGGCACACGTTTCATGCCCGCGATCGTAACCACGGGGTCTCGTAGTCATTCGTAGCCCGTCGTAGCGTGGTGGATACTGGCCGCTCCGTGGATCAAGCGATCAAGGGATAGCAGTGCGCTTGCTCATCGTTCTCGACTGCGTCGACGCCGACACGCTGGCCGACTTCTGGGCGTCGGCGCTTGGGTTCCGGCGTGAACGGTTCCACGCGCCGTACGTTCGGTTGGTCGATCCGAATGAGCGATGGCCGAACCTGCTGCTCCAGCAGGTGCCCGAGCCGAAGTCCGGCAAGAACCGGATGCACTTGGATGTCCAGACCCTAGACGTTGGCGCCGAGGTCGAGCGTCTGCGCGCGCTGGGTGCTCGCCTGGTTGTCGCGCCACACGACGACGCGGGATTTCTTACCGCAATCCTGGCTGACCCCCAGGACAACGAGTTTTGTGTCATCTCGCCACCGGAAGGCAGCTACGACGGACGCCAACTCCTCGCGCTCGCCGGCGACCCCAGCACGCCGGAGGCGCCGTAGACGCCCGCAAGCCCGGTCAGTCGTAGCTCGCCTCGGTCCACCACTGCCGGTTTTCGACGGCGAGCAGCCAGGCGCTCCCGTCGACGCCGACGATCTGAAAGCGAGCCAGCCGGCGGGATGCCTCGGTGTCCCACCAGCGCTCCTCGACCGGCCAGGGTCCGGTCCATGCCGCGACCGGGCGCAACTGGTCGTCGGAGCGGCCGTCCGGGCAAAACCGAGCCGGCTCCCCGGTCAGCGTGCCGCGGGTGCTCACGCCGACCGGCCGGCCGTCCGAGGCGACGACAAGAGCCGGTCGCGGCGGGGCGTACATCGTCGACGGCAGCGGCGCCGGGATGCTGCCGGGCCACGGCTGCTCGGCCGGACGGTGCGGCTGGGCTCGCTCTCCCCAGGGTACGAGCGTCTGGCGATCGGCGGGTCCCCGACCGCCGCTGGGCACGGCCACCGCGACGGCTTCGTGGCCCAGCATGCTCTGCACCCGGGTGAGGGCGCGATGGATGCGCTCGTCCGGGCCGCCGCCCCAGAGTCCTTCGGCGTGGGCGCCGATCGGATCGACCTCGTCGGGGGTCAGCCGTACGCCGATGACGGGGGAGTCGAGCTCGCCGGCGGACGGGCCGACGCCTTGCAGTTGCCAGCGCACCCGGTCGACGAGGTCGGCGGCGTCGAACCATCGCGGGTGCAGCCAGCTCCGCTCGAGGACGTCGCCGGACTCGGTGTGCACCTCGATGCGAACGGTGGTGCACACCAGCTTGTGGCCGGAGAGGTCGGACACGAACCGGTCGGCGCAATCGCGTACGGCGAAGGCCACCTGGTCGACTCGGTCGACCGGCGGCTCGAACGGGATGAAGCACGACAGCTCCGGCGGCGGCTGCCGGGCGACCACGGGCCGGCCGTCAAGACCACAGGCCAGCCGATGGGCGAAGGCGCCCTCGGGTCCGAACCGGGCCAGCACGTCGGTGGGGGCGAGATCCGCGAAGGCGCCGAGGGTCCGCAGGCCGAGCCGGCGGAGCAGACTGGCCAGGTCGGGTTGACCCAAGGCCTCGACCGGAAGCGGGGCGAGGAACCGGGCCGAAGCGTCGGCCGGTATCACGTGGACGCGGTCGCCGCGCCGGATGGCCGCCCGGGCCGCCTGCTCGGCCGCAAACGGTCCGTCGGCGATCCCGACCCGGCTGTCGGTGATGTCGAGGCCGGTCAGGCAGTCGGCGATGGCAGCTCCGGCCGCGACTTCACCGCCGTAGTAGCGACTGGGTCCGCGAGCCCGGATCGCGCAGGTCCCGGGCCGCATGATCTGGACGCCGGGCGTCAGCTCCTCCAGGGCCGCCACGACCGGGTCGAAGGCGTGTGCGTCCAGAGCCGGATCGTAGGGCAGGACGACGAGCTCGGGGCAGCGCGCCTGGGCGTCCCGCGTACGCAGGCCGCGCCGTACCCCCTCGTGCCGGGCCACCGCCGAGCAGGCCAACACCTGACCCCGGTCGAGCACCGCGACCGGGGCGTCCGGCGGACAGCCGGCTGCGCGACCGGCGGCGGTCACCGGCCAGTCCGGACACCACACCGCCAGGGTCCGCATCATCCGGCCGCTTCTCGGATCCAGACCGGCGCGTCGGCGGTGGCCGGCTGGTCGGCGACTCGCACCACGCCATCGACATCGGGCAGCCACAGTCGCGCCCGCCTCGGACGCACCGCCGTGCCGCGCCCCTCGACGGAGATCGTCGCCTGGCGAGCGGTCAGGTGGCCGTGGCCGTCGCCGACGCCCAGCCAACTGCTCTCGGTGATGGTGAGGTTGGCCTCGTGTCGTGGCCAGGCGCCGCAGGCGATGAGGACCGCCTCGCGTTGTCGCAGCCGGGCCGCGATCCGAGCCGCCTCGGCGTCACGGACCGCGGTCGGCGGGCGGACGACCACCACGGTGAGCGCGTCGATCAGCGCGCCGACCACGCTGAGCCAGCGCGAACCCGGATCGGGCACCAGCGCCAACCGATCGAGGTCGATCCCGAGGTCGGCGGCGGCCGGCGCGGCGAACCCGGGCATGCCGACAACGCCACACCAGGCGCCGGCCGCCGAGGGCCCGGCCGCCAGGGCCATCGTCAGTGCGGTCGAGCCGACCACCGAATAGGTCGCGCCGGCGCGCAGCGCGCCATGCGGCAGCAGTCCGGCCAGCGCCGGCAGCGTGTCGAGCGGCCGGAAGGCGTCGTCTCCGCCCTGGGCCTGGCGCACGGTCGTCGCCAGCCGATCGGTCGACTGGCGAAGCACCGAGACAGTCCCGCCCATCTCCCCATCATCGAACACATGTTCGATGGCGTCAACTTGGAGTGAGCCAAACTTTCCGGCACTTTGCGACCCCAGTCAGGCCCTCGATCAACGCACACCACGCGCGTCGTACCTCGCTGTCGAAAACTGCGATTAGCCTGTGGCCGTTGGCGGACCGTTGCTTTGACTGGGAGAGTCCTGAATGACCAGTAAGTTCACCGAGCTTGCGATCGACTGTGCCGATCCCCACGGTCTCGCGGCGTTCTGGTGCTCGGTCCTTGACTACGAGGTCCAAGACGAGGACGACGGAATTGTCTCCATTGGCTCCCCTCTGGCGCCCGAAGGCAAGAACCGCCGTGGCCCGGTGCCACCGGTGTTGACGTTCGCGCGCGTACCCGAGGGCAAGACCGTCAAGAACAGGGTCCACCTCGACCTCAACCCGACCGACCGGGAGCAGGACGAGGAGGTCCGTCGCCTGCTCGACCTCGGTGCTCGACACGCCGACGTCGGCCAAACCGGCGAGGAAAGCTGGGTCACGCTTGCCGATCCAGAGGGGAACGAGTTCTGCATCCTTGCGGGCCGCCGCCCCTGATCGGCGGCCGCCCACCGCGCCCGACGAGACTCAACGCGTGGCCGTGCCTCCGATGTCGTCGGAGCGGCCGGCCGCGAGGCGGGACCACTGGGCCGTGGGACGTCCGTCGGTGCGGAACTGGTCGCCGTTGTTGTTCGTGGCGAACGGCTGCGGCCAGCCGTCCGGGGAGTCCTGCCACGGCTCCTGGCGGCCGTACACCGTCATGTCCATGAGGCCATAGGTGGGCGCCATCACCTCGGTGCCGCGGCCGCTGCTCCAGTACGTCTCGAACACCCGGTCATCGACACGCAGATAGCACACCAGCATGCCGAACCAGCGTCCGGCGAGCAGGGCGTCGGCGGAGTCGCGGGCGGAGTACCACGGCACGTCCCAGCCCATGAAGTCGCGATAACGGCTGCTCTCCTCGTACGCGCCGTCGCAGAAGGTGGCGTACGTGATGTCGCGGGAGTGCAGGTACGACAGCTCACGGACCTGACCGTTGAAGAAGGTGCATCCTTCGCACTGAGCCGCGGCGACATGGTCGTCGTGCCACATGTGGAAATAGGCGATCAGCTGACGTCGGCCCTCGAAGACCTCCAGCAGCGTGACCGGGCCGTCCGGTCCGACGAGTTTGGCGGCGGCGTCCACCTCTACCATCGGCAGCCGTCGACGAGCCGCCGCGATCGCGTCGCCCTCGCGGGTGTGCGCCTTCTCTCGTACGAGCAACTGGTCCAGCTGCGCCTGCCAGGCGTCCCGGTCGGTCACCGGGGGCAGTGCGGAGGGCGTTGTGTTGTCGGCCGTCATGATCGCCTCCCAGGAGGGTGTCGTTAGTCGCTCCAAGGGTTAGACCACGGACGGACGGCAAACTCATCGCCGAGCCGCCGATCGCGGTCGTGGCGAATCAGCGATTGTCGGTCGCGTCGTACGTCGTCGACGACGTGCCCATTTCGGACCCGGTCTCCTGCTCGGCGTGGGTGACGGCGCGATGCGCCTGCTCGTGTTCGGCGAGGTCGGGGTCGGCCCGCTCCTTGTCGATCTCGCGTGGGTCCTCGCCGGGCGTCGGGGACTCCTTGGTCCAGCGGTTTGTGCCGCCGGTGGTGGCGTCGATTCGGGGATCGGTCATGTCCGGGGCAGTACCCCCGGAATCCGGCGGCATGCGCCGGCCATCGGACGTTTCCGGCCGGTCAGCCCTTCCGCTTGGCGGCGGCCTTCTTGGCCTTTTTGAACGAGCGCACTTCTTGCAGCGTTTCGGGCCCGGTCACGTCGGCGATCGAGCGACGCGAGTTGGATTTGCCGTAGTCGCCGGCCGCCTTGCGCCAGCCGTACGGCTGCACGTCGAGCTGCTTGCCCAACAGGGCGATGAAGATCTTGCACTTCTGGTCGCCCCAACCTGGTAGGGCCTTGAGCCGCCGAAAGACCTCGGCCGCGCTGGGCTTGTCGCGGGTCCAGATCGCGGCGGTGTCGCCGTCGTATTCGCCGATGATCGTCCGGGCCAGCGTCTGTACGCGGCGAGCCATCGAGCGGCCGTACCGGTGGATCGCCGGCGGTGTGGCGCACAGCTCCTCGAACTCGGCGGTGTCGGCCTCGGCGATCTTGCGGATGTCGAATCCGTCCATCCGGTCGGCGATCTTCTGGGGCCCGGCGAAGGCCGCCTCCATCGGGTATTGCTGATCCAGAGTCATCCCCACGAGCAAGGCGAATGGGTCGGAGTCCAACAGCCGGTTCGCCGCGTCGTCGGTCGTCAGCCACAGGGTCATGACGCCATCCTTCCAGAACGGCGGGGTCGACGCGTCGAAGGACGTTGCTGCAGTGACCTCGGGTCGGTCGTCCCCCTAGACTTCGACAATGGGCATCATGCGCAGCCCCGGCACGGAGACGATCGAGGATCGCCGTACTCAGCCGGTTACCGACGACGGCGATCACGAGCGCTTCTCGCATTACGTGGCGAAGGACAAGCTGACCGCCGCGATGGTCGAAGGCACACCGGTGATCGCCTTGTGTGGGAAGGTTTGGGTGCCGAGTCGCGATCCGAAGCGCTATCCGGTGTGTCCGGAGTGCAAGGAGATCTGGTCGAAGATGCGACCCGGCGGCGAGGGGGGCGACGAGGACTGAGCCTCGTCGGCAGCCGTAACGAAGGTCCGCGGAATCTGTCCCTCTCTCGGGGGACGTCAACCTGAGCTCCTTCATGGGGCCGAGGAAGGGACAACGTGACGCAGACGCGACCAACTCGGATCCGACGGGTGGCCGTGGCCGGGCTCGGCGCTGCCGCCCTCGGTGCGGGCGCCGCATCGATGCCGGGCTCGGCGCAGGCGATGCTGGTCGACGAGGGCGACGGCGCGGCGGCCTGTGTCAAGGTCGACGACGCCGCACGGGCGACCACCAAGTACGTACGCGACGAACCGGAGCTGACCGGCCGTCAGGTCCGGGCCATGGAGGCCGACCTGCAGGCCCGGATCGCCAGCGACCCGACTCTGCTCACCCAGGCTCGGGCGAAGGACAAGTCCATCGTCGTCAAGGTCGCCGTGCACTCCATCAAGGCCCGCAAGAAGGGCACCGGCATCGGGCCGAAGAAGATTCGCCGGATGATCGACATCCTCAACGGTGCCTACCGGGGAGCCCAAAGCGGTCACGCCTACGACACGCGGTTCCGGTTCCGCCTCGACAGCATGGACTGGACCGTCAACCGCCACTGGTTCCACACCACCGACAGCACCAGGGCCGAGAGGAACATGAAGCGGTCGCTCCACAAGGGTGGCTCGCGGACGCTCAACCTCTACCTCAACAAGCCCGGCGGCGGATTGCTGGGTTGGGCGACGTTCCCTCAGTGGTACGCCCATCACAAAGAGCTGGACGGCGTTGTGATCAACCAGGAGTCGCTATGGGGTGGCCCGGCCGCGCCGTACAACAAGGGCGACACCGTGCCGCACGAGGTCGGCCACTGGCTCGGTCTCTACCACACGTTCCAGGGTGGTTGCAGCGTCCTCAACGATCGGGTCAGCGACACCCCGGCCGAGCAGCGGCCCGAGTTTCGGTGCCACCGGGGCCGTGACTCCTGTTCGGGCAAGGATGGCCTGGACCCGATTCACAACTTCATGGACTACTCGGCCGACC
>JBKOYM010000042.1:0-59184 GCA_046725375.1 Actinomycetota bacterium | reverse complement strand
GTACTTGACGACGCCGTTGGTCTCTCGGAGAGCCGACGCCGTGGCGGCGCCGCCGCTGTCGACCGGTGCGGTGCCGGCCTCACCCGCGGTCGCGGCGTTGTCCGGTGCCCGATCGGCGCTCGCCGTCGCGGCCGGCAGGGTTGCCGCGGTCGTGCCGGCCAGCAGCAGGACGGCTCCGGCGAGCCGTCGCGCCAGTGCCTGCGTACCGACGCCGCCGCCCGGCACGTGTGGTGCGAGCCCGTGACCGCGACGGTCGCTGGCCAGCTCGACGACGAGGCAGATCACGAAGTGCAGCCAGGCGAGCCACACCACGATCGCCAAGATCTCGAGCAGCGTGTCGGACGAGATCTCGGCCGTCAGCCAGTCGCTGTTGGGCGCCTCATCGGGCAGTGGGTTGCCGACCAGGACGACCAGACCGAGCGGCGGGCCGACGACCACGATCAGGGTTGCGATCAGCCCCAGCAGGCCTCGGAGGAGTTCTCCCCCACGTTTGCGTCCCCGGCTCTGAGTCGGCAGCCGGGTCGGCTGGATCGGATGCGTCGTGGGCACCGATCAGAGCTCCTGACCGACCAAGCCGCTCACCTCGGACACGGGAATCTGCTGGTAGGCGGTGAACGTGTGGATGCCGAGATCATCGCCTTGGCCACCCTCCATCGTCACATGCCAGTCGACCTCGATGTTGAGCACGTACATCGGGATCGGGTAGTCGTCGTTACGCTCCGGGAGCGGCACCGTCGTCAGATTTTCGGCGGCCGCACTGGAGTGTTCGAATACGACGTAGCACGGATTGTCCTGCGCCTCGATGGTCGGCTCGGCTTCTTGGTCGTACGGCTCGGGGACGGCGCCGCAATTGACCGGGTCCATGTCTTCGATCTGCGGCACGATGCGGACGCCCTCCGACTCGGCGCGGAGCGTGACGTCGCCGTAGGTGAGCTCGAGGTACGGTCCGCCGTCCTGGTTGCCGGCGTACGGTCCCTGGGTCGCGGCGTGCATGTCCTCGTCGAGCCAGCGGAACTGGAACCACGTCGGCGCTCCGACCCGTGGGATGTGGGTCGGCCACGCGGTCACGAACGGCACCGGATAGTTGGACCGCACCTGCGCCCACAGGAACTCCTCCAGCGGGTTGGGATCCCACACCGTCGGATCCGGCTCGTCGTTGTTGACGTAGACGAACGACAGCGTCACGCGCGGATCGCCGCCGTACGGATGGTGCAGGTTGACGTCTTCGAGGCACGACTGGAGGTAGAACTTGCCTACGTCCGGAGTCGGATTGTGCGGCGCCTTCATCCCCGTGGGGATGTCGTAGACGCGGCAAGGGGTGAACGACTGGCCCGGAAACCGGTCGATGAGGTCGATGGGCGTGCCGCTGGTCTCGCCGCCGTAGCAGACGATGCCGGCACCAACGTTGGTGGCGTACCCGGCGCAGCCGCCGGCGTTGCCCGTGACGTCGCCCGAAGCGCTACTCTGCGACGCGGTGCTCGGAAGCGCACTGAGGCCGAACCCGCCACCGGTGGCGGACGCGCCCGCGATGGACTCACTGCCGGTGGAAGCGGCGGATCCGGCGGTCGCCGATGCGGAGGGGGCGGCAATCAGGGCAGCGCCGGCCAACAGCGCGGCCGCGACGCATGCGAGCTTGCTCCTCGTGCCTCTCTCCGAGATCCGTGTCATCCCTTGTCCACCTCGCACCCGAACTCACCCTCGGCGGCCGCAGCAACGTACCAGCGGTCGTCGACCATGACCATCCTGACATCAAAGGGGTACCACTGTCGCATCGCTGGATCGACCGATTTACCCGTATTAGCGTCGATGAAGTCTACCGACGGCCCCCACATGCAGACACGTACGACAGCGTCCGGTACATCTTGGTCGACGCCCACGACACGCATCTTGGCCTCTGCCGGCACGGTCCAGCCGCGATCTTTCGCGTCCGCGATCACGGCACGCTGCTGCTGGATCCACTGGAACGTCGCGGTCTCCACCATCTCGGGGGTGATGCGACGCTCCCGCATGCTGGTCTGTCGCGCGTCGAGGTACTCCACCAATGTCGGCACCATGACGTCGTTGCCCCATTGACCGGTGTCGACGCGTACGACGGTGTCGTCGGTGCTCGCGGTTCCGTCCGACGAACCGACGGAACCGGTCGGCTCGAACGATCCGTCGTCGTTGTCGCTGCACGCGGTGGCCAGACCGCCGGCGAGCAGCATGCCGACGAGGGCTGTCTTTCCCATCCGCATCGGCTCAGTTCCCACCCGGTCCGGGGTTCGGTGGTCCGTCGGTCGGCGTCGGCGGCGGGTGGTTCGGGTGATCCTCCGGTCCATTCCCATTCGGACAGATGTCCTTCGGCGGCGGCGGCTCGTTCTCGTCGCGACAGGGCGGTGGCGGCGACGGGATGTGGATCGTGCCACCGGTCGTCCCCTGCGGGATGCCGGGTTTGACGGGATGCGTGTCGACGACCGGGGGCGGCGGGGTGAACTCGCCGAACTCCGGCTCGACGATGCCCTCGATCGGATGGGCCGTCGCCTCGCCGGTCACGAGGGTGCCGGCGCTGCCGGTGAACATGTCGAGCATGATCGGGTCGTACTCGACCTCGACCTCGACGGTCAGCGACGCGATCTGGCCGTTGTTGGTGTTCTCGATGATGTCGCTCGCGCCGCAGGACGAGATGCTGTCGTCGGTGGACATCGCGGCCGCGCAGTATTCGTCGACGGCGGCGTAGGCATCGTCTTGCAGCAGCTGGATGAAGCCCTCTTCGAGGTTGATCCTCTGGGCCCCCGCGCGGGCGGCCTCCTCGGCGTACGCGATCGCGCGGGCGCGGGCCGACAGCTGCCGAGAGCCGTCGATCACGAGCGCCGCGAGAAACAGCAGCGCGATGGCGACGATGATGACGAACGGTGTGATCGAGCCGCGTTCGCGATCACGCGACCACCGGTTCATGGGTAATACCCCCGGTACTCGTCGAGCGGGCTCAAGAACGTCGAGGTGATCGTCGGGCTGCTGAGCGGGAGGAAGCTCGCCGCGCTCAGGTCGACGGTGCACGTCACGGTGACGGCGACCATGACCATCGTGTCTTGGGAGATCGTCGGGTGTCCGGTGTACGGGTCCGGCAGGTCGGGGTCGGCATCGCAGTCCATGTAGCGGCCGACGTATTCGGCATTGGACGTCGTGTCGGTGACGGCCTCTTCGATCTTGTCCTCGGCCTCGCCCGCGCTGCGTGACTGGGTCGCGGCCCGAACCGCGTCGCGGGCGGCCTGGTCGCTCAGGGATTCGGCTTGTGCGTACACCCCGAACGCCCACATCAGCATCATGAGCATCAGGAGCGGAATCGCGAGGATCGCCAACTCGAGCGAGATCGTGCCCCGTCCGTCTCGGCTCACTCCACCACCACCCCCGGATCCGGCTCGAACTGCTCGATCTCGACGGTGACCGTCTGGCATACCGGCGCGTCGGTCAGCAGCCCCATCGGGTGGGCGTACTTACCACAGACCCGAACGGTGGCCTGCTCGTCGTCGCTCGTGGCAGTGGCGGTCACGTTCGTCATCAGTCCGACCTGCTCGGCATACGCGGTGGCGGTGTCCTCGGCCGCAGCCTGCCACCCGGCGGGGTCATCGACCGTGCCGGAGACACGTAGGTACGACGCCCCCTCCCGCGCCGCCAGCGTCACGACATTGCGGGCATACATCCACAGACCGAACTCGACGATGCCGAAGATGAGCAGCAAGAACACCGGCGCGATGATCGCCATCTCGAGCGTGCTCGCAGCCCGCTCGTCCCGACGTCGTCTCATGGCCCCTACAGACTGAGTGACGGTGCGAAGGTGGCTCAGCCACCCTCGTTGATTTCGTCGGTCCGGCTGCTGACCACTCTTGAGATGGCGATCGAGATGGCGATCGCCAGCCCGACGACGATGGCGGAGATGATGGCCCACTCGAGGGCCGAGGCGCCAAGCTCGTTTCGCCCGTTGCGTTTGGCCTCGGCCGCGCGGGCTTGGACGTAGGGGATCAACAGCAGGGCGTATCGCAGCTCAATCACGACCAATTCCTCCCGTGGATATGACAACGCCGGTGTCGCATATGACGCGATCGATGGATGTCGGACACAATGTAACGCCACTTCACTGCAATCTCGCCAACGCCGGGTAAACCAGGAAGATGAGGAAGGACAGCGCGATCAGGATCTGGGCCAGCAGCATCGACTGCGAGCTCTCCCCCGCACTACCTTCGACATCCGCCAGCTCTTTGCGCCGCAGGCTCTCGGCCCGAGCCATCAGTGAGGCGCGAATCTTGGCGCCCTCGTCGCCCGCGAGCGCGAGTGCTGAGGCCAGGTCGCGGAGCTCCTCGACGCCCAGGTCTCGCCCGAGCTGCGCGATGCCCTCCCACGGGGTGATGCCGACGATCCGGGCGTTACTGAGCGCCTGGCGGATCCGGATCATCCCCCAGTGCTCGCCAATCGATGACGCCGCCATCAGCGCCTCGGGGAGTCCGCGACCGCCAGCGAGGTTCATCGCGACCAGATCGAGGAACGAGCCCATCACATGGCGGAAGTCGCGGCGCCGCTTCTCGGCCTCGCGGTGCAGTTGCATATCCGGGAGAAAGAAGAAGATCGTCGCTGCGACCAGACCCACGATCGCCGGCGCCGCGTTCCCACCGACGCCCGCGACGACAAGGATGAGCGGGAACCAGATCAACCCGAACAAGGCGAACAGCACCTTGGTGCCCATGTGGGCCGCGAACGTGCGGTTCATGACAGCCAGATCGGATCGGGTCCGAAGGAAGGTCCACCCTCGCGCCGTCGCCTCGGCCTCGATGCGTTCGCCCACCGACAGCTTCATCTGGTCGAGACGACCGTCTGCTCCTGGCCCCGCCGCACTGACCGTGGCCGAGTATTGGGATCGACGGCCAGAGTCGATCCGGGCGAGAGTCGCCCCGACTCCCGCCCGAGGCCGGACGAAGATGTATACGAGGAGGAGCAAGCCCACACCCGCGAGCGCCCCGGCGAACAATTGCAGAATCATCCGCTGGTCACCTCGGACTGTGGCTGCACAGAGCTCTGGTGACGGCTCTCGATCAGGAATCGCGCGGGTGCCTCGACGCCGGCGAGCCGCCGCAGCCAGAGGATGCCGAGCCCGAACATGCCTATCACGATGGCCAGGACGATCTGTCCCTCGAACGTGGCGTACGGCGAAACGTAATCCTGGTTGAACAGCACGAGCAGCGCCGGCACGGCCAGCGTGATGAGCACGACGAGCTGAACGCTGCGCCGCGTACTCCGCCGGCTCCCCTCGACCCGGCGCCGCAGATCGAGCTCCTCGCGAGCCGACTCCGCCAGGGCCCCGAGCACGTCCCGAAGGCCCGGGCCGCGCAGCCGCGAGTTGAGGATCAGCGCCGCGACAATGAGGTCGGCCGACGAGTCGTCGAGGTCGTCGGAGAACTTCAACAATGCGCTCGGCAGCGGCTCGCGTACGCGCAGCCGGTCGACGAGCAGGTTGAGCGCCGGTCGTACCGTCGGAGCGGCGTTGACCGCAGTAGCAGGGATCGCCTGCTCGAGCCCGACGGCACCGGCGATCGTGTCGCGCAGGGCCTCGGTCCATGCGGCGAGGCCGTCGAGCCGGTTGATCGCCTTCCGCTCCGACTGCACGCCGCCGAAGATCCTGTCCCACAAGGCGACGAGGAGTCCGAGCGCGAGCGCCAAGACGACCCACCGGGTGACGACCAGGATGATCAGCCCGACTCCGACTCCGAGCGCGACCTTGACCGACGTGCGCTGTAGGTCGAGTCGCCCGCCGCCGTTGCGTCCGGGAGTTGCCGCCTCCCGCCGCGGCAGCCCGACGATCGACAAGACGAAGAGCAACAGCCCGATGCCGACCACCGTTCCGGCGGTCAACGCGAGTGGGACGCGGTACTCCTCGATCAACCGGCCCACCTGCCGTGCACGATCGGGCGGTAGCCCTCGGCTTCGAGGTCGGCGATGCACGAGATCGGGGCGTGTGCGGCCGCGCGACCCTCCGGATCTGGCGCGAACACCTCGCTGGACAGCACCTGACCGTCGTGGCCGACGACCTCGCGTACGCTCTCGACGACCCGATGCTGCGCCCCGCCGCCCATGTAGTCGTTGTGCTTGCGCAAGAAGACGACGAAGTCGAGGGCGCCGGCGATCAGCATGTTGGTCGCCTCGATCGGCAACCGCTCTTGGGCCTGGATCGCGTAGGTGCTGATCCGGTTGAACACCTCGAGCGACGAGTTGGCGTGGATCGTCGACAGCGATCCGTCGTTGCCCTGGCTCATCGCGTTGAGCATCGTCACGATCTCGTCGCCGAGGACCTCACCGACGATGACGCGCGACGGGTTCATCCGCAGCGAGCGCCGGACCAGCTCGGCCATGTTGACGCCCCCGACGCCTTCGGAGTTGGGCAGCCGCTCCTCGAAGGCCACGACGTTGGGGTGCAGGTCCTCGAACTCTCCGAGGCCCAGCTCCAGCGCGCGCTCGACCGTCACGAGGCGCTCGTGAGCCGAGATCTCGTTGGCCAGCGCCCTGAGGAGGGTCGTCTTCCCCGCGTTGGTGGCGCCGGCGATCATGATGTTCTTGCGGGCGGCGACGGCAGCCTTCAAGAACGACGCGAGATCGTGGCTCAGGGTGCCGTTGGCGACCAGCTCGTCGAGGAAGACCTTGCCCAGTCGGGCCTTGCGGATCGAGACCGCCGGCCGGGCGCAGACGTTCATCACCGCCGACAGTCGCGATCCGTCCGGCAGCCGCAGGTCGAGCTGCGGGTTTGCCGAGTCGAACGGCCGGCTGGACAGACCGGTGTGGGCGGCAACCACCTGGATCAGCTCGACGAGCTCCTCGTCGTCGTCGGCCACCGGCGGCAGCCGCTCCTCGCGCCCGTCGCCGTACTGCACGAACACGTGGTCGCAGCCGTTGATGTCGATGTTTTCGACCTCGGGGTCGTCGAGCAGCGGCTGCAGCCGCCCGACGCCGAACAGCGCCGAATGGATGGCGGAGGCGAGCGATGCCTCGTCGTCGGCCGACGGTGGAGTACGCCCCTCGGCGATCTCGTATCGCGCGTGGTCCTCGAGCACCTGGACGATCAGCGACCGCGCGTACTCACGCTCGTCCTCGACCGACATGGCCGACACGCCGTTCATCTGGTCACGCCGACGCTGATCGTTGAGCCGATCAGCGACCTGGACGCGCAGCTGCCGAACCAGATCGTGGTCGATTACCACTGCTCACCTCCGATGGTCGGGACTCCCGGTGGCTGCTGAGGCTCACCCGGCTGCCACCCCGGCCACTGAGACGTCTCACCGGACTCCACGGGTTGCATTGACGGTTGGATGTAGAACGGCTCGGTATCGGCCGCCAGCCGCGCGACGACCGGGAGGGCGGACTTGACCAAGGCGGTTCGGTCCGGCCGTCCGGAGATCTCCCCGGCGAAGAAGCCGGCGCCCTTCGGATCGAGAGCCACGTGATAGACCTCGGCGACTGCCGCGGCGGCCCGACGCATCGCCTCACCGATCTCGCGTACGGCCTGCCGCCGCTTCGGATCAGCGACGACCGCGATGTGGATGCGGGTGCCGCTGGTCGACTCGGGATGCAGGGCCGGCTGCAGCGCGAGGATGCGCTCGCGCATGTGAACGACGTTGCTCGGCCGGGTGTCGCAGACCATCACCAGATCGGTCGCCGACGTCAGCATGACGTTTTGCGGTGTCGTCGCGCCGAGCCGCCCCATGTCGGCGATCACGTCGTAGCCCGGGATGGCTCCGAAGATCGGGCCGAGCTGTCCCCACTGGTGGGCGAGGCCGGCGGACTGCTCCGGCATCCGGACGCCGACCAACACATCGAGGCCGCCCGAGATCCGCTGGGTGTGTTCGGGCACGAGTTCGGGTCGCAGCATCTTGCGGCCGGCGGCACCGAGGCTCAGCAGGCCGCGATCGGGGTCGATGACTCCGCCGTTGTCCGCCGGTAGCCGGGCCGCGACGTCACCGCCGTGCGGGTCGCACTCTGCCATGATGACCGGCCGCGGCCACAGGGCGCCGAACAGCAGCGCCGTCGTGGTGGCGCCCGGCGACCCTTTCGCGGAGGCAACGGCAAGCAGTCCCATGACGGCTCACTCGCCGCCGTTGCCGCTCGCCGGTGGCGCCACTTCGGAGATCGACACCCGGTCGTCGAGGATGGCGGGCTGGACCGCGGTGACGTCCTCGCTGTCCATCAGGACGCGGACCTGCACCTCGGACGAATCGGTGTCGCCGCCGATCCCGCTCCCCTCGTCGGGGAAGTCGGCCGAGATGAGCGTCGCGTCGTAGCTGTCGGGGCTGCCGCCCTCCTCGTCCGGGCTGACGTAGACGTGGAGCGCGGCGCCTTCTTCGATGTCGGGGTCGATGTTGCTGGCCTCGACGCCGAACGCCACCTTCTCCGTGCCGGGCTCGATCGCCGACTCGTCGGTCACCATGTCAGACGTGAGAATCGTGCCGGGCAGGAGGTGCGTCACCGTGCGCAGGCCGACGACGGCTTCCGTGTCGTCGGCGGAGATCACGCCGTCCATGTCCTCGGGCAGGCTGACGCTCTCGAGGTCGGCCTCCGAAATCTTGGCGCCTTGCGGCACGTCGGTCTGCACTCGCAGATAGTCGGCGCGATTGCCGGCCTGTAAGGCGAGGAATCCACTGGCGAACGCGCCGCCGACGATCAGCAGGACCGCCAACGCAGCCAGCGCCGGTCGTCGTTCGCGCGACGACGGCAACCGGGACGCGCTGGGGTGCGACGCTGTACGGCGGGTCGCAGAAGTACGGGTGTCAGCCATCGCCAACCTCTCGGATCATCTCGACTACGACGTCACGAGGGGGAACGGGTACGGGCGTTATCCCGGAGGCCCCCGACGTACCAGAGTCGTACACAAGGTACACGACGTCCCGGCCACACTCGGTGATGCCAGCAGGTGGTTGACGGCTCAACTGGCGCAGAATTTGTCGTTGAAAGCGGCGAGGTCGAGCTTTGCCTGGCGGTACGCGTTCGCGCTGTTGAGCCGTTCCAGCCGGATGCTGTCGCCTTCGTGATCCTGCATCGCGTCGAGCTGACTGGCGATGGTGTCCGCGCTGTCTTGGATCTCGCCGGCCACGTCCGGGGGAACGCTGTCCGCGAGGCTGCGGGTGCTCTCGGCCGCGGCCTCGACGTCATCGGAGTTGCGCACGTTGAGGTCCTCGAGGGTGGTCTCGACGTCCCGCGACATGTCGTCGCAATAAGCCTCCAGCTCTTCGGCCTGCTGGTTTTCCCGGTCTTTGTCGTAGGCCGATTTCACGGCGATGATCGCGATGATCAGCCCGACTGCGACGAGACCCGCTACGACGCCCGGCCACACCCTGCAGTGCTCCCGCCAGGTCCGCGTCGAACCGTGAAGCAATGCCGAGCGCAGTTGGCGGCGGCGCATGACGTCCGCCTCGAGCATGTACTTCTCGGCATTGGGGATGTCGAACTCGGGCGCCGGGGGAGGCTCGGACGACCGTGGCGGCGGCTCCGGAGGCGTCATCGACATCAGTGCACGCCGCTCGTGACCGCGATCGCGGCAGCGACCTCGAGCATCGCCTCCCGCGTCGACGGCCGGACCCGGCTGGGGTCGAACGGCTGCCCGGCAGCCAGCCCCGGATCCGGCGGAACGACGACGGCACGCACCGCACCCTGAGCCAGCTGTTGCATGACCTCGCGGTGCACCTTGCGATAGGACTCGTCGTTGGTGCACACCACGACGTAGATGGCGCGGTCGATCGCGAACGTGTCGACATCGCGCAGCCGCGCCGCCGCCACGCGGGCACTCGACAGCCCCCATGCCCCTGCACACGTGACGATGACGGTCTGGTCACTGCGCGCGAGTGCGGCGTACGCGGCCTCGCCCGGATCGTTGCCGACGTCGACGAGCGTGAACGCATGGTCGCGGCCGAGCCGGTCGAGCAGCGGCGGCACATCGGCCCGACGAAGCGGCGTGCCCCAACCGCAGCCGTCTACGACGCGCAGACCGCCAGGCACGATGGTCGGCTCCGCATCGGCGTCGGCGACGAGGTCGCGTCCGGTCAGTGCGGCCGGCACCCCGAGCATCTGCCCGAGGGACGCGGTGCCCGAGTGCGCATCGACGAGGACCGTCGGATCCTCACGCAGCGCCGCAAACGCCGTCGCGACACCCATCGCCACCGTCGTGGTGCCGACGCCACCCTTCCCGGCGTTGAACACCACCACGCGACGGTCGTTTTGCCGAGTGCGCAGGGCCCCGACCAGCATCCGCTCGGACCCCACCGCTTCCGCCGAATCCGGCGTGACGAGACCGAAGGTCACGGCCCTCACCCATCGGCCGGAGGTGTTGGGCGCGGGCTTGCTAGCCGCGGTACGGGCCAGGAGATCCTCGACCGGGGCACTCGTCGCCGAGTACGGCGGCGCGGCTGGAGCGGGTTGCGGCGCCGGAGCCGGCTCGGAGGGCGGCGCGAGGTACTGCCCCGGCGGCGGCCCGAGCGCGGGGTTCGTCGCCGGGTTCGCGTACGACGGAGTCGCCGGGGACGGCGGCCCGACGGACAGCGGCGGGCCGGCAAACTCCGGATGCAGCGGAACGACGTCACCACGCGCCGAGAGCTGCTGGTCCGTTCCCGGCGCCGAATCACCGGGGCCGGCGACTCCCCCGACGCCCTCGCCGCCGGCCGGTGTGGACGGCTCCGTCGGCTGGGTCGGTGGCGGCTCGGTCGCCGGCGGTTGGCCCGCCTGGCGCGGCGACGTCACGGGGTCGAGACCCAGCAGACGGGGGTCGACTCCCATCCGGGCGAGATCGCCGGCGGCGTCCTGCGCGGATGCCCTGCGGCGCGCCTCGAGCTCTCGTTCGGTTGGGCCGTCGTCATCAGCCATCGTTACCTCCCCGCGTCGCGGTGTCGACCGCCCTTGCTGCGAGCACCGGCCGCGCTCACAGTCGGTCCTGGATCTCGCTGTACACGCCGACTGCCCCCATCGTCACCACGACCATGTCGACGATGACGAGGAACTCGGCGATGTTGAGCACACGCTTGATCTGGGCCCGGGTGATGTCGGTCATCGGGAGCGTGCTGATCGCGACCAGGAGCAGCGCGACTCCGGCGAGGCCAGGAATGATCCACTCTCGGAGCTCCGGCAGGTCGTCGGTCAGCCGGACCAGCTGCAGCACTCCGATGGCGGTGGCCGCCGCTCGCAGCGGCACCATGTGCGGCGTTCGCGAGTAGACCCGCGATCGCAGCAGGGCCGCTGCTCCGACGCTGAGCGCGAGGTAGCGATCCCACGACCCGGTGCTGAAGGTCAGCCAGAAGCAGCACCAGACGACCACGAGGGCAAACCCGACGAGGCCGCCGATCAGCATCCAGTTGCTCTGCCGGTAGCGGTTAGCCAGGCTGGCGCCGCTGATTCGGCCGGCGTGTCGCACCCGGTAGTCGGCGCTGGCCAGTCCTCCGACCGACAGGGTCAGGCGAGGGAGTACGCCGGCGGCCAGCATCGCCACGGCGGGCGTGATCCGATGCACCTGGTGAACGTCGATGTCAGCCATGCCGACGAAGCTCACCGCCAGTCCGGTGGCGACCAGCACGGCGGCGGCCGTCACATGGGGCATGGCAACCTCGGTGCACACCCGGGCGATCGCGACGACCGCGGCGACGGAGAGCCAGCCGACCATGAGGACGACGAAACGGTCGAGGTCGGCAGCGACCCCGATCTCGACTCCGGAAAGGAACGACCAGCTCATCGCGACCGCGGCCAGCACCTGCGCAACCCAGCCGTGGCTGAAGCTGGCCGCCCACAGCATCAGGCCGAACGACACGACCAGCGCTGTGATCGCGGAAACGACTCTCGCGTCGCTACTCCCCCCGATGAGCTCGGGGAACTCGTACTGCACCACGGCGAGCAAGCCGAGCACAATGGCGCCCGCGATCAGACTGAACGTCAGGGTCGTGCGCGGGGTCCACCATCCACCGGCCGCATCGACACTGTCTTCGAGCGCGTCGCGGACGTCTTCGACCATGGCCGGACGTACCGACGCTCCGTCACCACGCAGCTCAAGTACCTCGCCGTCGAGAACGCCGGCCTCGGCGAGCGTCTGATTGAGCGACAGGGGCAGGCCACCGAGCCGGGCGAGTGTGAACGCCGTTGGCCGTTGCTGGTCGCCATCGGGGACGCAGTAGCGCAAGACCTGTGGCACGACGTCGGCGACGGGGAGTGCGCTGGGAAGCGCGAGGTCAACCTTGCGGGCGCCGCTCACCACAGTCACACGGCTATAGGCGGTGAGCACCGGGCCTCCCCTGTCGAGTCGAGCGTCGTGACGGGCTTACGCTCCTCGGGGACAGTGACAGCATCCGCCGATGGCCCCGAGGTCTACGGGAGCATATCGTTGCCTATGTCACCACACCCTCGGTGATCGGGCGTGGTCGGCACCCAAACCTTGAGGAGCTTGTGCTGTGACGACCACGCTCGTGAAGCGGCCGCCGCGGACCGCACCACCGACCGTCGACCCCGGCAACCTCGAGATCGCCGAGCCTCCGGGCACTTCGCAGGCGCCCCCCGCGATGGCCGGAATCGGCATGATCATGATGCCGATGATGATGGGCACGGGAGCCTTGACCGGTGCCCTGACCGCGGGGGCGAGCAAGATTCAGGCGGTCGCCAGCCTTCTGGTCCTGTGCGGCGCGATCTGCTTCGCGACCGTCATGATCATCAGCCAGCGCACCGGGCCGAAAAAGCAGCTGCGTGAGGGCCGCGAGCGTTATCTCGACTACATCGAGCAGATGCGACACACCCTTCGTGCCCGGATCGCCGTGCAGCGGCGCAGCGAGGCGTGGCGGCATCCCAACACCGATCGGCTGGTCGATCTCGCCCGTAACGACGCTCGGCGCTGGGAACGCCGTCTGCATGACGCCGACTTCCTCGTCGCGCGGATCGGCACAGGTGACCAGCCGCTCGTCTCGCCGCTGACCATGGCGGCCGACACCGGGCCGTTGAACGAGTTCGATCCGGTGTGCCTGCAGGCGGCCAAGGAGTTGCATGCAAGGTACTCCCTGCTGCGCGACCAGCCGATCACGGTCGACCTGCGGACCATCGGCACGCTGAGCGTCCTGGGTCCTCCGGCGGCGGCCCGTGACCTGGCGACCGCGATGACGATGGAGCTCGCCACGTTTCACGCCCCGCACGAGGTGCAGATCGCGGTCGTGCGGTCCGATGCCAACTCCGACCATTGGGACTGGGCGAAGTGGCTGCCGCACGTGCAAGAAACGCAATTCATGGACGGCGACGTGCCGGCACGTCTGATCTCCAACAGCGTGTCCTCCATGGCGGAGATGCTGGCGCCGACGATGGAGGCCCGGCTCGACCGCTATCAGCGCGCCCGAGGGCAAGAGCATCTCCCGCCGCAGCATCTCGTGATCTTCATCGACGGCGAGGGTCTGACGACGCACCAGCACCTGACCTCGCCCGACCCGTCGGTGACGTTGGACAAGCTCGGGATCCACGTCGTGACCCTGCTCGAGCATCGCCGCGACGAGCCGGAGCGGATCGAGGACCGCATCCAGTTCGGACCGGACGGCAACATGACGCTGGCGTCGCGGGCGCTGCCGTTCCGGCGTGACCTGGTGCCGTCGGGCGTCCCCGCCGTCATCTCGCGCCAGCTGTCGCCGCTTCGGATCAACGAGGAGGACGAAGGCGGCGGCGACAACCTGTCCCACACCGTCGGCCTGCCCGAGATCCTCGGCGTCGACGACCCGGCCACCCTCGAGCCGCGACGGACGTGGCGGCCACGCAGCCTGCGCGAGCTGCTTCGGGTGCCGATCGGCATCGGCAGCAACGGCCACACCGTCATGCTCGACCTCAAGGAGTCGGCGCACGGCGGCATGGGACCGCACGGCCTCGTCGTCGGCGCCACCGGCTCCGGCAAGTCGGAGATGCTGCGTACGTTGGTCAGCTCGCTCGTCATCAACCACGGGCCCGACCGTCTCGCGCTCATGCTGGTCGACTTCAAGGGCGGTGCGACCTTCGCCGCGATGGAGGACATCCCCCATATCGCGGGGATCATCACGAACCTGCAAGACGACCTGACCCTGGTCGATCGGATGCACGACGCGCTTTTCGGTGAGATGCAGCGCCGCCAGGAGATCCTGAAGGCCGTCGGCAACCTGCCAAATGTCACGGCCTATCAAGACCTGATCGACTCGGGCGAGCAACTCGAGCCGCTCCCCCACCTGCTCGTGATCGTGGACGAGTTCTCCGAGCTCCTGACGGCCAAGCCCGACTTCGCCGAGCTGTTCGTCGCCATCGGCCGGATCGGGCGGTCGATCGGCGTCCACCAGCTGCTGGCCAGCCAGAAGCTCGAGATGGGCAAGATCCGCGGGCTCGAGTCGCATCTGTCCTACCGGATCAGCCTGCGGACGTTCTCCGAAAACGAAAGCCGCGACGCGATCGGCGTCCCGGACGCTTATCATCTGCCGCCTGAGCCGGGGTCGGGCTACCTCAAGGTCGACACCACGGTCTTCGAACGGTTCAAAGCCGCCCTGGTCTCGTCGCCGTACACGCCGCAGACAGAGGGCCCCAAGACGACGGTGCCGGTCGTTCCGTACATCTCGGTCAACGGTCTCGGCGCGTGGATCGCCGAACAACAGTCCGCGATGCTCGCGCCAACCAACGGCGACGGGCCGGTCGGCCCCGCCTCGAAGCACGAGCAGAGCAACCTCGACGTCATCTGTGCGCGGCTGAGCGGCGCCGGTGCCCCGAAGGTGCGCCAGGTCTGGCTCGAGCCGCTGGCGGAGGTCTTGCCGCTCGACCGGATCATGAACCTCGACGAGCGGCCCGAGCCGGGCACGGTCGACGCGTTTCTCGGGATGGTCGACGACCCGTCACATCAGGCTCAGTTCCCGCTGAAGTGGGACTTCACGGGTGGCGAGGGCAACCTCGTGGTCGCGGGCGCCCCGCAGACCGGCAAGAGCTCGCTGATCCGGACCGTGATCAGCTCGCTGTCGCTGCGTTACGCGCCGGGCGACGTCGCGTTCTATTGCATCGACTACGGCGGTGGATCGCTGCGTCAGCTGGCCGATCTCCCCCACGTCGCCGCGGTCGCGACCCGGGTCGAGCCGGAGCGCATCAACCGAACGATCGTCGAGGTCATCAACCTCCTCGAGTCGCGCGAAGAGTTCTTCCGTCAGCACAACCTCGACTCGGTCGCCGCGCTCCGCACGGCCCGCGCCGAGGGACGACTGCCGGCCGACACTCCCGGCGACATCTTCCTCATCGTCGACGGTTGGGGCAGCTTCCGCGAGGACTTCGACACCATGGAGTTCACGATCGGCGAGGTCGCCGCCCGTGGGCTCAACTACGGCGTACACGTCATCCTGACGGTCGCTCAGAACATGCACATCCGGATGCGGATGCAGTCCGCCTTCGGCGGTCGCATCGAGCTGCGCCTGACCGACTCGTTCGACTCCAGCATCGGCCGCAAGCTGATGGACAAGCTCCCGAAGGAGATCACCGGTCGCGGCATCGTCGACATCGGTGACGGACTGATCTTCCAGGCCGCCGTGCCCCGCATCGACGGTGGCGAGACCAAGGACGACCTGCCCGACGCGCAGCGCGACCTGGTGGCGGCGATCCAGAGCCGCTGGCCCACGTCGGCAGTGCAGCGGGTCAAGGTGCTCCCGGGTTTGGTCAGGTACGACGAGCTGCCAGCCGTCACGGCGGGCGACAGCGCCGTACCGGTCGGCATCTCCGACCAGCATCTCGGTGCGGCCGAGATCAACCTGTTCGGCTCCGACCCGCACCTGCTCGTCTACGGCGACGGCGAGACCGGCAAGACCAACCTGCTGAAGCTGCTGGTCAAGCAACTCATCGCGTCCCGCACGGCGAAGCAGCTCGGGTTCATCGTGGTCGACTACCGCCGCAGCCTGCTCGACGTGGTGCCCGAGGAGTACCTGGTCACCTACTGCACCAGCGAGCAGCAGACCGCCGAGACGGCAGCGCAGGTCGGCGGAGCCATCCGCGAACGCATTCCAGGGCCGGACGTCACGTCCGAGCAGCTGCGCAACCGCTCGTGGTGGACCGGCGTCGACGTCGTCGTTCTGGCCGACGACTACGACCTGATCTCGACGCAGTCCGGCAATCCGCTGCAGGTGCTGCTGGAGTTTGTGCCGCAGGGCCGTGACCTCGGTCTGCACCTGGTCATCTCACGTCGCATGGGTGGTCTGTCGCGGGCGATCTTCGAGCCGCTCCTGCAGCGTCTCAACGACATCCAGACGCCCGGCCTGCTGTTCTCGGGCGACCGAATGGAGGGCCGTCTGGTCAACGGCGTCGTGCCGCGCAAGATGCCGATCGGCCGTGCCATCTACGCGCCGCGCGGGGGAGCGAGTGCGGCCAGCCAGGTCCAGGTGGCTCTGCTCGACGATGAGCGATAGATGCGAGCGAGAGACAACGCATCCGGACATGGCCCATACGAAAGGCTAGGCCCCGCCGGAGCGGGGCCTAGCCGATGGATTCGTTCGTTGCGTTGGGCCGCGGCTTACACCGCGAGGACACTACCTCCGTTGAGACGATTGGCCATCGACTGACCGTCGATCGCAACGTTCTGCCCCGTAGCGCCCGCGTCGTTGTCGCCAGTCTGAATGTCGACTGCCGACTGCGCAGTGCGGTTGCCGAGCGCATCGACATCGTGGGCCATCCGGTTGGCCGCCTGGCTCCACCTGCCGTGGTAGGCGCCCAGTGCCCTTGACACCGTCGGGTGGACGACGGTTTCTTGCGCACCTGACACTGCTTTCAGGAAGCCTTGGCCCGCAGAGCTGGCTTCGCCGGACAGGCCCGCGACGGCCCGGCCCGAGCTGTGCACCTGCGTGGTGTACATATCCGTCAGCACAGCGAGCTCACACTCCTTCGGTCGTTGTCGTTATGGATTGGCCTTCGACGGCTCAGCCCTGAAGCCGGCTGATGGCCCGCTGCATGCCAGCGGTCTGGTCGTCCTGCTGCTGGTTGAGGCCGTTGATGGCGGACAGGTGCGCGCCGTCGATGTCCTCGAACAACCGGGCGTGACTCTGGCTGATACCGGCGGTCTCCTCGGTACCGGCACCACCGTTGAACTGGCCGAGCAGCGACTTGTAGGTGCCGTCGGTGTCGGCGGCCTGGTCGGAGTCGGCGGACCGCCACGACTGCAGCTCGGCGCCGTGGTTGTCGGCCACACCGGTGTGCCAAAGAACGTGGTCTCCACTCATGATCTTCTTCCTAACTCTGAGTGCAAGTGCGGTGGGATGGTGAGCTTCAGCCCAGGCGGGCGCTCATCGCCGAGGTCTCGACGGCGCTCACGGACTTGAAGGTGGTCTGCCCGGTCTCAGTGGCGGCGTCCTGCGCGACGGCCTGCTCGTGACCGAAGCCCGCGGTCCGGTCGGCAACGTCGGAGAGCTGCTTCGAATTGCCCGCGCCGATGCCGGCCTGGCTGGTGCCGCTGTTCATCAGGGCGTTTGCGGCGTTGCCCCTCAGCTGGCCGTTGAGACCCTCGGCTGCGGCCAGCCGACGCTTGGCTTGAGCGTTCTGGCTCTCGGCCCCATCGCCGTGCATCTGAGCGTTCTGGCCGACGCCTTCGACGCCCTGTGTCATCTCTACGAAGTTGACCATTGTCGTCTCCACTGTCTCGTGGGCCGCCCCCTAGGTGGCCCAGTCGCTTTGAACGAACGAGATGAACGTACGACACCAGGGGGTCACCCAGGGGAGAGTCGGCGGAATCTGTGGACAACCGCGGAGCGGACCGGCGAATCGGCCGGATGTGACCCCTTCGACATCTAACCTCGGGACACCTGAGATTCAACCAGTCCGGAGAAGGTTGAGTGGGAGCTCGACCGCACGCACGGGAGAGGCAACGACATGTTAGACGGTGGTGGCGGAGGCGGCGGTGCCAGCAGTGAGGCCGTGGGACTGTTTCCGTACGCGGAGGACGACGATCTGAGCGCGTCGCCGACGACGGTCTCCGGCCTGGCCGACGGCATCCAAGGGTCTGCCGGCAATCTCGAGGTACTCAACCCCGACATCGACGCCGCACACCGGCCCGCCAACACCGGCACGGCCGGCGTGTTGCACACGTTGCAGGCGAACGTGCCGACGGAAACGAAGCAAAACGTCAGCCGCGTGCTGCTCGCAACGCTGTGCGCGGCCGGCGCGACCCGGTTGTTCGGCACCGACGGTGTCAAGTCCTACAACGACAAGATGGATGAGCTGCGCTCGGAGTACGACAGCGAGAAGGCCAGAATCATGGCCAGCAACTGCGGTGTCGCCGACCCGACCTATCCCGATGGCGCCACGCAAGGCGAGAAGGACGCGATCGACACGAATCACGCTTCGGACGTGGCGGCGGCCCAGGCGTCCGAGCTCCGCGAGGTCAGGACAAGGCTCCTGAACAAGAAGACCGGCTACAAAGACGACCCGCTGGACGCCGAGGCCGACAAGGCGAAGAGCCGCCTCCACCAGGGCCCGTCCGATGAAAACATCCAGGCGATCTACGCCGCGGGCGGCCTCCCGCTCGCGACGGTCGCCGCGTTCCCGAACCTCCACCTCCAGCTCGATCCTGGGAAACTACCGTCGGACCTGGCGAGCAAGACTCCCGCCGAGCTGGCGCGGTACCTCTTCGATCACCCTGAGATCACCGACCCGAACCTCCTGCTCAACCTCGACGACAACGTCAAGCAGGAGATCGGTCGCCTGATGGCCGAATACACACGCGATCACATGCTGCCGTACCCGATCGGCGACGAGGCAGTCAACAGGCTCAACGCCGACCTGGAGCGGTTCGGTCTCGCCGTTCAGGCGCAGTTCATCAAGGAGCTCGGCGGCTCGGACACCCTCGCGCTCGTCACTGGCCTGGGCATCCAGGCCCATGACGAAAACGGCAACCGGATGACGTTGCTCAACAACGTCCGCGACGCTGTCGGCATCGCCACGAGTGGTTCGTTCCTCGAGGAGACCGAGCAGCAGCAGCTCGCCAACGAGTTCGTCGGCGCGATCGAGGACTATTACGACAAGTCGATCCACGACCCGGAGGCGATCAGGGGTGTCGTGTCGCCGTCGCTCGCGCTCTCCTGGCTGCTCAAGGATCAGTACCACGGTACGGAGTTCCTTGACACGCTCGGTGATGGCCTCGACGAGTTCGAGCGCAACGGGCTCATTCGCGGTGGCTGGCAGTCGATGTCGGACGAGGGCTACAGCTACGACTTCATCCAGAACATGTTCGCCGAGGACGATCGCGACGCGGCATGGGACCCGATGGCGTCGTACATGTCATCGCTCGGCCAGAACGGTGAAGCGTCTCTGGAGTTCTTCACCGGCGGTGAGGGACGCGAGGAGTACTGGCTGAAGGAACGCTTCTGGGGCCACGACAACTTCGACAGCGTGTTGTCGGCACTCGACTCGGCGACCACAGACGAGGGCAACCTGGACGACCCGAATACGGCCAAGGCGTCGGCCAAGCTGATGGCGTCGGCGGTGGAGTACCTCGTCAACCGCGAGGACAACTTCGGCGGCAACGGCGAGGACTTCGCGCCGGGCGACGTCGGGGACGAGGGCACCGAGCACATGGCCCACATGATCTCCACGTACATGGCGGCGGTCGACTGGGCGACCTCGCCGGACGGCCTCCAGGGAGAGGGCGACTATGCCAACCAGGTGGGCAACATCACCCTCCCGGGGCTGGGCCGCATCAACGACATGCCGATCTTCGAGAAGAGCGAGCTGGGCCATTTCGTCAGGGTCGCCGTCTCGACCGAGACCGGGTTCACCGAGATGCGCGAAGGCGTCAGCGCCTATCAGAACCTGAACCTGCAGTCGGCGGTCGAGGACGGCCGGCCGTTGCAGGAGGTGGCCAACACCGACGGCCGGCTCGAGGGCTTCTTCCTCAAGCAGGTCGGCGACGTCGAGATCGACGAGGCCGAAAGCAAGGATGCTCAGGCGCAGGCCTGGATCGATCTCGGCAGAGGCCTCGTCGACGCCGTTCCCATGGGCAGGACGGTTACCAGCACCTTGGCCGGCCAGGGACTCGACCTCGCACAAGGGGCGGTGGAGGACGCGCTGACACACAACGCCGAGGACGTGCTGAAAAATCTGGATGAGGGTCGGATTCCCACATCGTTCGAGGACCGTCGCAACGGCATGGGCGCGACCCTCTATGAGTCCGGCGGCATTACACGCCACGAACTCGACGTGTTGGCCGCGCGAACCGATGACAACGGCCAGCCGCAGGCGACTCCGGAACAGATGGACCAATGGTTCGGCAACGGCTTCCCCTCACGGGAGGAGATCGACGCCAATCCGACCCTGGAGGCCATCGTCAGCGATGCCGTGGAGGCGGAAGGGATCAGCCACAGCCAGTACTGGCTGAACTACCAGTCCGAGCTGGTCAACGAGTTCGCCAGGTAGCCGACGACGGCGCCCGGCTCAGACGTTGAACCCAAGGGCGCGCAGCATCTCGCGGCCGTCGTCGGTGATCTTGTCCGGACCCCACGGCGGCATCCAGACCCAGTTGATCCGGTGGTCGCTGACCATGCCCTCGAGCGCCTGCGCGGTTTGATCCTCGATGACGTCGGTCAGCGGACAGGCGGCCGACGTGAGCGTCATGTCGATCGTGACGTTGGACTCGTCGTCGACCTGGACGCCGTAGACCAGGCCGAGATCGACGACGTTGATGCCCAGCTCGGGGTCGACGACGTCCTTCAGCGCCTCGGTGACGTCGTCGACCGTCGCTGGCTTCGGACCTGACAGGTCGACCTCGGGCAGATCGTCGGTGCGGGTGCTCTCGCTCATGAGGCCTCCTTCGCGAGCGCTTGGCTCGTCGCGTCTTTCCAGGCCATCCAGGCCAGCAGCGCGCACTTGACGCGGGCCGGAAACTTGGCCACGCCGGCGAACGCGATGCCGTCCTCGAGACGGTCTTCGTTCGGCTCTCCCCTGCCCTGCATGAGCGCCAGAAACTCCTCATGCAACGCAGTCGCCTCTTCCAGGCTACGTCCGATCACCAGATCGGCCATGACGGATGCCGCCGCCTGGCTGATCGAGCACCCCAACGCTTCGTAGGAGACGTCAATGATCTTTTCGTCGGTCACCTGGACCCGGAGCGTGACCTCGTCGCCGCAGGTCGGGTTGACGTGGTGGACCTGCGCATCGTACGGCTCGCGCAGGCCGCGATGATGCGGGTGTTTGTAGTGATCCAGGATGATCTCCTGGTACAGCGCGTCGAGCTCCATGCCGTCCCTAACTCACACCTTGAAGTAGGTCTTCGTGTATTCCAACGCCTCGACCAGCGCGTCGATTTCCGCTTCAGTCGTGTAGAGATACGACGACGCCCGTACCGACGCCTGCACCCCGAACCGAGCATGTGCCGGCTTGGCGCAGTGATGACCGGCGCGGACGGCGACGCCCCTCGAGTCGGCGACCTGAGCGACGTCATGCGGATGCACACCGGTGAGCTCGAAGCTGATCGCTCCCCCACGATCGACGGCCTCGCGCGGGCCGAGGACGGTGAGGCCCTCGACCTCCGAGAGTCGCTCCAACGCGTACGCCGTGATCCGCTGCTCGTGCGCCGCGACGGCCTCCATGCCGAGGTTGCTCAGGTAGTCGACGGCAGCGCCGAGCCCGACCGCTTCGGCGATCGGCTGCGTGCCCGCCTCGAATCGGGCCGGCGGTTTCGCGTACGTCGACCGCTCCATCGTGACGGTCTCGATCATCTCGCCCCCACCGAGGAACGGCGGCAGCTGCTCGAGGATCTCGCGCCGACCCCACAACACGCCGATGCCTGTGGGCCCGACCATCTTGTGTCCGGTGAACCCGACGAAGTCGGCGCCGGTCGCGGTCACGTCGTACGGGATCTGCGGCACCGCCTGCGCCGCGTCGACGACGACCAGCGCCCCGACCTCGTGGGCCCGGCGGGCAACCTCCGCGACCGGGTTGAGCGTGCCGAGCGCATTGGAGATGTGGACCAGCGACACCACTTTGGTGCGTTCGTTGATCAGCTCGTCGATGTCGGACAGGTCGAGCCGGCCCTCGTCGGTCACACCGAACCATCGCAGTGTCGCGCCCTTGCGCTGCGCCAGCAGCTGCCACGGCACGATGTTGGAGTGGTGCTCCATCTCGGTGATGACGATCTCGTCGCCGGGACCAACGGAGTACGGCGGCTCCGCCCAGGCGAGGACGTTGGCCACCAGGTTGAGGCCCTCGGAGATGTTCTTGGCGAACACGATCTCGTCTCGGCTCGGCGCCTTGACGAACGCGGCGACCTTGTCGCGGGCGCGCTCGTACGCCTCGGTCGCCTCGGCGCCGAGCTGGTGCAGCGCCCGTGCGACGTTGGCGTTGTGCACCCGGTAGTGCTCGTCGATCGCGTCGATGACCTGCCGCGGCTTCTGCGACGAGTTGGCGCTGTCGAGGTAGACCAGCGGCCGATCGTTCGCGAGCCGGCGCGACAGGATCGGGAAGTCCGCTCGGACCTTGTCGACGTCGTAGTAGTCCACGGTCAGCTCCAGTCCATTGCGGTTTTGCGCAGATCTACGTGATGCGCCGGTCCGAGGCTGACGGCGATGTGCGCAATTCCGTGGCTGGCGAGCATGGGATCAGCTCCCAGTTCCGGCCGCGGCCTTGACGTAGCGGTCGTAGCCTTCGGCTTCGAGCCGCTCGGCCAGCTCCGGCCCACCCTCGTCGGCCACCCTGCCGCCGATGAACACGTGGACGAAGTCCGGTGTGATGTAGCGCAGGATCCGGCTGTAGTGGGTGATCAGCAGCACTCCGCGGTCGCCCTGCGTGCTGAACCGATTGACGCCCTCGGCCACGATCTTGAGCGCGTCGATGTCGAGGCCGGAGTCGGTCTCGTCGAGGATGGCGAAGCGCGGGTTGAGAAGCTCGAGTTGCATGATCTCGTGGCGCTTCTTCTCGCCGCCGGAGAACCCCTCGTTGACGCTGCGCTGGCCGAAGCTCTGGTCGATCGACAGCCGGTCGAGGGCGTCGTTGACATCCTTGACCCAGGTACGCAGCTTCGGCGCCTCACCATCGATCGCGGTCTTCGCCGAACGCAGGAAGTTGGCGACCGAGACACCCGGTACCTCGACCGGGTATTGCATCGCGAGGAACAGCCCGGCCCGCGCCCGCTCGTCGACCTTCATGTCGAGGACGTCGACGCCGTCGAGCGTCACCGAGCCGTCGGTGACCCGGTACTTCGGATGGCCGGCGATGGAGTACGCCAGCGTCGACTTGCCGGACCCGTTCGGACCCATGATCGCGTGCGTCTCGCCCGACGTCACGGTCAGGTCGACGCCGCGCAGGATCTCCTTCGCACCCTCGTCGGTGTCGACCGACACATGCAGGTCGCGGATCTCCAGAGTAGACATCTTGCGTTAGCTCCTGTGGTCTTCGTCAGCCTTGGGCTGCTGTGGAAAGCGGGTTTGTCACGTCAACCAAGATTTCCCCGGACGAGATGCGGACGGGATAGACCGGGACGGGCTCGGTTGCGGGCAGGTTGATCGCCTTGCCGGTACGCAGGTCGAACATCGACCCGTGCAGCCAGCACTCGATCTCGTCGCCGTCGATCTCGCCTTCGGACAGCGGGATCTGCGCGTGCGAGCACTCGTTGTAGATCGCGTAGACCTCGTCGCCGTTGCGCACCAGCGCAAGCTCGACACCGTCGACCTCGACGGCCAGTGCCGTACCGTCGGTCACATCGTCGACGGCACACGCCCGTACGAAGGTGCTCATGGCGGGGACGCTCCTACAGCCGACGCGGGGGTCATGCCGACGCTGCGCTCGAGCTCCGACTCGACCGCGGCGAGCAGCTCCCGCTCGATCTGCGGCACGCCGATCCGCTTGATGATGTCGGCGAAGAAGCCGTGCACGACGAGACGCCGGGCCTCGTCCTCCGGGATGCCGCGGCTTTGCAGGTAGAACAGCTGCAGGTCGTCGAAGCGGCCGGTCGTACTGGCGTGGCCGGCGCCGACGATCTCGCCGGTCTCGATCTCGAGGTTGGGCACCGAGATCGCGCGACAGCCGTCGGTCAAGACCAGGTTGCGGTTGCTCTCGTAGGTCTCGATGCCCTCGGCGGCTTTGCGGATGAGCACGTCGCCGATCCAGACCGTACGGGCGCCGTCGCCCTGCAACGCGCCGCGGTAGTCGACGTTGCTCCGCGTCCGCGGCTGGTTTTGGTCGACGAACAGCCGGTGCTCGAGGTGCTGGTCAGAGTCGGCGAAGTAGATGCCGAGCATGTCGACGTCGCCGCCGGGGCCGTCGTAGTCGACCGACGCGTTGATCCGTACGAGCTCGCCGCCAATGGCCACAGCGACGTGCTTGAGCGTCGCGTCGCGACCGATGTGGGCGTGCTGATGGCTCAGCTGCACGGCGTCGTCGGCCCACTCGTGCACCGAGACGAAGGTCAGCCGCGCACCCTCGCCCAGGACGACCTCGACATTGTCGACCCAGGTCGCCGATCCCTCGTAGCGAACGACGACGGTCGCCTGGCTGTAGGCCTCGGCCAGGACGACGATGTGGCCCGCGGCCGCCTTCTCGACGTCAGTGCCGCGGACCGTGATGATCGACGGCCTGTCGACTACTGCCTCCTTCGGCACGACGACCTTGATGACGCCGTCGGCGTGCCTCCAGGCGCGTGCCGAGACCCGGTCGCTCGGGACGTACCCGGACGAGCCCTTCACCGGGTCGTCGGAGTCCACCCCGTCGAAGCCGACGGGCGGATCCACATCAGCGTCGACCTCATAACCGTGGCCGGTCAGGTCGGCGTCGTCGTGGACGCCGCGCAGTCGCTTGATCGGCGTGAAGCGCCAGATCTCCTCGCGCGCGGTCGGGACCTCATGATCGGCCGGGTCGTACGACCCCGGTGGATGCAGATGGCTCGCGACCGCATCGACCGCCCCGGCCGGGGCCGGGGTGAGAGTCTGCTCGGCCATCAGCCAACGGCCCCTTCCATCTGTAGCTCGATGAGCCGGTTGAGCTCGAGTGCGTACTCCATCGGGAGCTCCTTGGCGATCGGCTCGATGAAGCCGCGCACGATCATCGCCATCGCCTCGTCCTCGTCGAGGCCACGGCTCATCAGGTAGAACAGCTGGTCCTCACTGACCTTGGACACCGTCGCCTCGTGGCCGAGGGTCACGTCGTCCTCGCGGACGTCGACGTAGGGATAGGTGTCGGAGCGGCTGACCGTGTCGACGAGCAGGGCGTCGCACTTCACCGTGCTTGCCGAGTGGTGCGCACCGTCCTGCACCTCCAGCAGCCCGCGATAGGACGTACGCCCGCCACCGCGCGCGACCGACTTGGAGATGATCGAGCTCGACGTGTGCGGCGCGCAGTGCACCATCTTGGCGCCGGCGTCCTGGTGCTGCCCCTCACCGGCGAAGGCGACCGACAGGGTCTCGCCCTTGGCGTGCTCACCCATCAGGTAAACGGCCGGGTACTTCATCGTGACCTTCGACCCGATGTTGCCGTCGACCCACTCCATCGTCGCGCCGGCCTCGCAGGTGGCCCGCTTCGTGACGAGGTTGTAGACGTTGTTGGACCAGTTCTGGATCGTCGTGTAACGGCAGCGAGCGCCCTTCTTGACGATGATCTCGACGACCGCCGAGTGCAGCGAGTCGGAGCTGTAGATCGGCGCCGTGCAGCCCTCGACGTAGTGCACGTAGGCGCCCTCGTCGACGATGATCAGCGTCCGCTCGAACTGGCCCATGTTTTCGGTGTTGATCCGGAAGTACGCCTGCAACGGGATGTCGACGTGCACGCCCGGGGGCACATAGATGAACGACCCGCCGGACCAGACCGCCGTGTTGAGCGAGGCGAACTTGTTGTCGCCGACCGGGATGACGGTGCCGAAGTACTCCTTGAACAGCTCCGGGTGCTCACGCAGCCCGGTGTCGGTGTCGAGGAAGATGACGCCCTGCTCCTCGAGGTCCTCGCGGATCTTGTGATAGACGACCTCCGACTCGTACTGCGCCGCGACACCGGCGACCAGGCGCTGCTTCTCCGCCTCGGGGATGCCGAGTTTGTCGTAGGTGTTCTTGATGTCGTCCGGCAGCTCCTCCCACGACGCCGCCTGCGCCTCGGTGGAGCGCACGAAGTACTTGATGTTGTCGAAGTCGATGTCTCCGAGCTCCGCACCCCACGCCGGCAGCGGCTTGCGGCCAAACAGCTTCAACCCCTTGAGCCGACGGTCGAGCACCCACTGCGGCTCGTTTTTCTTGGCCGATATGCCACGGACCACGGCCTCGGACAGCCCGCGCTGCGCGCTTGCGCCCGCGACGTCGGAGTCGGCCCAGCCGTACTCGTATCGCCCAAGACCCTCGAGCTCGGGGTGAGCGGTGGTCGTCATAGGGAGACCCTCCTGCTGGTCGGATCAGATGCGGGGTGTTGCGGAACGAAGGTGGTGCATACGCCGTCGCCGTGCGCGATAGTCGCCAGCCGCTGGACGTGGCTGCCGAGCAGTCGCGCGAACGCCTCGGTCTCGGCCTCGCACAGCTGCGGGAACTCGGCCGCGACATGGGCGACCGGACAGTGGTGCTGGCACATCTGCTCGCCACCCGGCCCGGACTCGACCGAGGCAGCGTAGCCCTCGCGGGTCAGGGCGTCGGCGAGTACCCGAGGGCGCTCATCGTCGGGCACCTGGTCTAGCAACGGACGGAAGCGCTCCTCCAGCTCGGTGAAGCGGCGACGAGCGAAGTCGGTGACGGCGTCCTCGCCAGCCGTGTCGGCGAGGAATCGCAGCGCGTTGACGGCCAAATCGTCGTAGGCCTGGTCGAACGCGTCGCGGCCCGAATCGGTCATGACGAACACCTTGGCCGGACGCCCCCTACCGCGGTGGCCGTAGACCCGCTGCTCACGGGGCTCGACGGCGCCTTCCTCGACCAGGTGGTCGAGGTGCCGGCGAACCGCGGCGGGAGTCAGATCGAGACGTTCGGCCAGGTCAGCGGCGGTGGAAGGACCGTGTTCGAGGATGGATCGGGCCACCCGCTCACGCGTCGGCGCATCCACGGCCGTGCCGCACTCACAGGGCTCCGGCCGGGCCGACTTGGGTCCAGCACCGATTTCCACAACATCAGTGTGACGTTATTGCCGTACGGCATTCAACTAAGGCCACCCTAAATCGGTGTCATCCGGCCTTGAGGGTGCCGTCGTCGATCGGCGAACACGGTAGGAGGGCGTCGGGGAGTCCGCCGGCAGCGACCAGCTCCTCGATCACCTTCGCGGTCGGGCCCTGGTCGAGACGCTGCGTCGCCGCGGCGATCGCGGCATCGAGATCGCGGCGGAACTCTCCGTGCTGCCGCTCCAGACGGCTCAGCAACTCAAGCTTGGCGTCGAGGACTTGGTCTGCGTGCTCGATGGCGGCCTGGCGCACCTCCCAGTCGGACGTGTCGACGGCGCATTCCATCGGAGCGATCCCGAAGTTGTCGGCCTTGGCCGACCGCCACGTCGCGTTGAGCTCGTCGACGCGACGGTTGTACGTCTCGACGGCGTCCCCCAAGAGCCGGACGGTGCCGGCGGCCACCGCGGCCGCGGCGATGGCCTGCCGCTGTCCGCAGTCCCGTGCCCGCATCGGGGCATCCATCTGCTTGGACGGCGTGCCGCCGACAAGCTTGAGCGCCGGCTGGCCCGCCTCGAGAGCCGCGTCGTAGTGGCCGAACAGGCCGCCCTCGACGTTGCTGTCCTTGTTGACCGACATGTCCGGCTCCTTTGTCACCATGGGTCGCTGACGATGACGACTCAACCCGGCGGCGGCCTCATTTCGGTTTCACATCGGATTCAGCGCCTCTGTCTCTGTGTACGAATGCGACCCGGATCCGGTTCACTCCGCCATCGCCGAACCAACCCCTCGTGCGTGGATAGGCGGGCATGCACTTTTACACTCGGGGAGTGTCTCCCCCAGCCGTTGTCGTGGACGGCCTCGTCATGTCGTACGGCGATGTCGTCGCCGTCGACGGGCTGTCGCTCGACATCGCGACGGGCACCATCACCGCCGTTCTCGGCCCCAACGGCGCCGGCAAGACGACGACGATCGAGACCTGTGAGGGCTTTCGACGGCCGAACGCCGGGATCGTCCGGGTCCTAGAACTCGACCCGATCCGCGACTCCGCGCGGCTGCGACCGCGAGTCGGTGTCATGCTGCAAAGCGGCGGGGCATGGTCCGGCGTTCGGGCGTACGAGATGCTGCGCCACATCGCGGCCTTGCACGCCCATCCGCTCGATGTCGACATCCTGATGGATCGGCTCGGCCTCGATGCCTGCGGTCGCACGCCGTACCGTCGGTTGTCCGGCGGCCAGCAGCAGCGGCTCGGCCTCGCGATGGCCGTCGTCGGCCGGCCGGAGCTGGTGTTCCTCGACGAGCCGACGGCCGGACTCGACCCGCAGGCCCGGCACGGCGCCTGGGAGCTCATCCGCGAACTGCGCGCCGACGGCGTCACGGTCGTGCTGACGACCCATTACATGGACGAAGCCGAGCGACTGGCCGACCAGGTCCACGTCCTCGACAACGGTCGCCTCGTGGCATCGGGCTCACCGGAGCAGCTCACGGCCCACGGCGCCGAGAACACGCTGCGGTTTCACGCTCCAGCCGGCCTCGACCTGGCCGCCCTCACGACATCGCTGTCGGGACGCTCCCTCGTCGAGGAGACCGCGCCAGGCTCGTACCTGCTGCGCGGAGCGGTCGATCCCGGCACGCTGAGCGAGCTCACCGCGTGGGCCGAGCGGCAGGGCGTGATGATCGAGTTCATGGCCGTCGAGCGCCGCACACTCGAGGACGTCTTCTTGGACCTGACCGGGCGGGAGCTGCGCTGATGGGCACGTACGCCCCGGCCCCCGGCGCCGCTCCCCTGCCGCGCATGGTCCGCGCCCAGGCGCTGATGGAGACCCGGCTCCTGCTGCGCAACGGCGAGCAACTGCTGATCGCGTTGGTGATCCCGCTGCTGGTCCTGGTCGGCGGCCTGGAGTCGGGCGAGCTCGTCAATCTCGGCCCGGGCCGGCGAGTCGACCTGCTCACCCCCGGCGTCTTGGCGCTGGCGGTCCTGTCCAGCGCGTTTACGTCGCTCGCGATCGCGACCGGATTCGAGCGGCGCTACGGCGTACTCAAGCGGCTCGGTGCTTCGCCCCTGTCGCGCGGCGGTCTGCTCGCTGGCAAGACCGGTGCCGTGCTCCTCATCGAGGCGCTCCAGATCGCGATCCTCTCGGTCACCGCGGTCGCGCTCGGCTGGCAGCCGTCCGGCGGAGCATTGGCGGTGATCGCGACCGTCCTGCTGGTGATCCTCGGCACCGCGGCACTGGGGTCGCTGGCGCTTGCGATGGCCGGCACGCTGCGGGCCGAAGCCACGCTCGCGGCGGCCAACCTGGTCTACCTGCTGCTGCTCGCCGCCGGCGGAGTCATCGTGCCGCTCGACCGCTACCCCGACCCGGTCCAGCCTTTCATCGAGCTGCTTCCATCCGGAGCCTTGGCCGAAGGACTGCGCGAGGCGCTGACCGGCGACGGGCTGTCATGGCTTGCCGTCGTCGTGTTGGCCGGCTGGACGGCGGTCGGCGCCGCGATTACGAGTCGAACCTTCCGATGGGAGTGACGTGACGCTCGCCCCACTCGATGCTCTGTGGCGTCCGACGCAGCAGACCGCGCGTCGGCTCGCGTACCTCACGCTCGTCGCCAACGTCACGATCGTGCTCACCGGCGGCGCGGTCCGGCTCACCGGGTCCGGGCTGGGCTGCCCGACATGGCCCGAGTGCACCGAGGGTGAGGGCGGCGGTCGCGGGTCGTTCGTGCCGCACGGCGAGGTCGACATCCACGGCGCCATCGAGTTCGGCAACCGGCTCCTGACGTTCGCGCTGGCGGCCATCGCGATCGCGACGTTCGTCGTGATGTGGCGGCTGCGACCCGCCCGGCCGACGCTGTGGCGGCTCGCCCTCGTACTCGCGCTCGGCATCCCCGCGCAGGCGCTGATCGGCGGGCTGACGGTGTTGACCGACCTCAATCCGTGGATCGTCGCCGGCCACCTGCTCGTGTCGATGGCCCTGATCAGCCTGTCGGTGCTGCTCGTACGCCGGGTCGACGAGTCCGACGCACCGGCGCTACCGACCGTGCCGCGGCCCGCAATCGCACTGGCGCTCGCGACGTACGCCGCGGTCTGGGTCGTCGTCTACCTCGGCACGGTCGTCACCGGCAGCGGTCCACACGCCGGCGATGCAGACGCGCCGCGCAACGGACTCGACCCGGCGGCGATGAGCCAGCTGCACACCGACGCGGTGTTCCTCCTGCTCGGGCTGACCATCGGCTGCGTCCTCACGATGCGGGCCGTCGACGCGCCGGAGTCGCTGCGGCGCGCCGTCGGGTGGCTGCTCGCGATCGAGTTGGCCCAGGGCCTCGTCGGCGCGGTTCAGTACGCGACCGACCTGCCGATCGCGCTCGTCGCACTCCACCTTCTCGGCGCGTCCGCGATCGTGGCGGCAGCGACCTGGACCGTACTCGGCACCCGCCAGCGCCAGCCCCTCGCTCATCCGCCCGACTTGGCTCGGCCATCCGAGGCGGATGGCCGGGCCAAGTCGGGCGGATGAGCGGTCAGCGGATGAGGGTGTCGATCGCGACCGCGGCGAAGAGCAGCGCCAAGTAAACGTTGGATCCGTGGAAGAGCCGCATCGGCGCGAGCCGAGTCACCTCGTCGGTCGATCGGGCCCGCCGTAGCAGCAGGTGCGACTCGACGACAAACGCGGCGCCCAGGCCGATCGCGGCAGCGACGTAGAGCCAGCCCATGTCGGCAACCGGCCACAGCAGCAGCGAGGACGCGACCATGACATACGCGTAGGCGACGATGCGGACCGCCACCGAACGCAGGGTCGCGACGGCCGGAAGCATGGGGACCTGGGCCGCCGCATAGTCGGCGCGATAGCGGATCGCGAGCGACCAGAAGTGTGGTGGCGTCCAGAAGAACACGACGCCGAACAGGACGACCGGCGCCCAGGCCAGGTCACCGGTGACCGCGGTCCATCCGATCAGCGCCGGGAAGCAGCCGGCGGCGCCGCCCCACACGATGTTTTGCGACGTACGCCGCTTCAGCAGCATGGTGTAGCCGACGACGTAGAACACGTTGGCCGCGAGGGCGAGCCCGGCCGACAGCCAATTGACCAGCAGACCGAGCCACAACGTCGAGACGACACCCAGGGCCAGCCCGAATACAAACGCCCCGCGCTCCGACACCACATGCCTGGGCAGTGGCCGCCGCCTCGTACGACGCATCCGCTCGTCGATGTCGGCGTCGAGGACGCAGTTGAGGGCGTTCGCGCTGCCGGCCGACAGAGTGCCGCCGATCACGGTCGCGGCGACCAGCCACAACCCGGGAACGCCCCCACTCGCGAGGAACATCACCGGGACTGTTGTCAGAAGCAGCAGTTCGATGATGCGCGGCTTGGTAAGCGCCACGTAGGCACCGACGACGTCGACCCAACGGGCCGGCGCTACGGTAGGTCGCTCCTCGGCCACAGTCCGGTTTGCGACTGTCGCGAACTCGGTTGGCTCGGCGACCCTAGACGTCACCGCCGGAGCGGGATCGACGGCCGGCATCTGCACGCGCTGAGTCTATGCGCCGGCACGATCGGAGCCGCCACGGGGACCCGGTTTCTACTACACACGGTCGTTCGCCGCCCCGATTCGCGCTGCGAGTCGACCGCTCGGCGGCTAGTACGCTCGGGACTCGTGACACATTCCGCCACCACGTCTCGCCACGAGTACCCGCCGTTCGAGTGGTCCGAATGGGATCAGCGCGCCGTCGACACCGTACGCACGCTCGCGATGGACGCCGTCCAGAAGGTCGGCAACGGCCACCCTGGCACCGCGATGAGCCTCGCGCCGGCGGCGTACCTCATCTACCAGAAGCTGATGCGGCACGACCCCGCCGATCCCAACTGGCCGGCCCGCGATCGCTTCGTGTTGTCGGCCGGGCACTCGAGCCTCACGCAATACATCCAGCTCTTCCTCGCCGGGTACGGTCTCGAACTCGGCGACCTCCAATCGCTGCGGACATGGGGCAGCCGGACCCCTGGCCACCCCGAACACCACCTCACCCCCGGCATCGAGACGACGACCGGCCCGCTGGGACAGGGCGTCGGCAATGCGGTCGGCATGGCGATGGCCGCCCGGCGCCGTCACGGCCTGCTCGAGCCCGAGGCGGCCATCGGTGACGGCGTCTTCGACCACGACGTCTACGTCATCGCGAGCGACGGCGACCTCGAGGAAGGCGTGTCAGGCGAAGCGTCGTCGATCGCCGGACTGCAGCGGCTCGGCAATCTGTTCGTGCTCTACGACGACAACCGGATCTCGATCGAGGACGACACGTCGGTCGCGTTCCGGGAGGACGTCGCGAAGCGCTACGAGGGGTACGGCTGGCACGTCCAGACCGTCGACTGGACCCACGACGGCACGGCGTACAAGGAAGACGTCGAAGCGCTCTACGACGCCTACGCCGAGGCGAAGGCCGTCGCCGACCGGCCGAGCATCATCGTCCTGCGCACGATCATCGCGTGGCCCGCCCCCAACGCCCAAAACACCGGCGCCGCGCACGGGTCGGCCCTCGGCGCGGAGGAGGTCGCGGAGACCAAGAAGATCCTGGGCTTCGACCCGGATCGGCACTTCGCGGTCGACGAGGCCGTGTTGAAGCACACCCGAGCCGTCATGCAGCGGGGTAAGGCCGACCACAACGCCTGGCAGCGAGAGTTCGACGCGTGGGTCGAGTCGGCCGGTGACCGCAAGGCGACCTACGACCGGCTGCTCGATCGCCGGCTGCCGGAAGGTTGGGAAGACGCTCTGCCCTCGTTCGAGACCGACGAGAAGGGCGTCGCGACCCGCAAGGCGTCCGGCGAGATCCTGTCCGCGATCGCGCCGAAGCTCCCGGAGCTGTGGGGTGGCTCGGCCGACCTGGCCGGCTCCAACAACACCACGCCGAAGGGCGAACCGTCGTTCCTGCCGCCAGAGCACTCGAGCAAGATGTTCAACGGCGACTGGTACGGCAGGGTCCTGCACTTCGGCGTGCGCGAGCACGCGATGGCGTCGATCCTCAACGGCATCGCGCTGCACGGCGGCACCCGACCGTACGGCGGCACGTTCCTCGTGTTCAGCGACTACATGCGGCCGGCGGTGCGACTTGCGGCGCTCATGGGGCTGCCGGTGACGTACGTGTGGACCCACGACTCGATCGGACTGGGCGAGGACGGCCCGACCCATCAGCCGGTCGAGCATCTGTCGGCGTTGCGGGCGATCCCCGGACTCGACGTGGTGCGGCCGGCCGACGCCAACGAGACCGTCGTCGCCTGGCGAACGATCCTGTCGCACACCGATCGGCCGGCCGGGCTCGCGTTGACCCGGCAAAACGTGCCGACGTTCCCTCGCGAGGCCAACGGGTTCGCCTCGGCCGAAGGTGTGGCCAACGGCGGCTACGTGCTGATCGACTCCGAAGGCCCGCGGCCCGATGTGATCTTGATCGCCACCGGGTCCGAGGTACAGCTTGCCGTGCAGGCCCGCGAGCGGTTGGCCACCGAGGGCATCGGCGCCCGGGTCGTGTCGATGCCGTGCCGCGAGTGGTTCGACGCGCAGCCGCAGTCTTATCGCGATCTCGTGCTGCCGCCGGGCATTCGGGCCCGGGTCAGCGTGGAGGCCGGCGTGGCCCAGAGCTGGCACGACCTGGTCGGCGACGCGGGTCGGTGCGTGTCGCTCGAACACTTCGGGGCATCCGCCGACTGGGCACGGCTCTTCCAGGAGTTCGGCATCACAGCCGACGCGGTCGTCGCGGCCGCCAAGGACTCCATCACCGCCGCCTACTAACCGCGATCCGTCACGTAGACAGTGACCATCCGCCATTCGGACAGCAACCCATCCGTCACGGCGTCCTGTCTGTTTGACGGATCGCCGGTGTCTAGCTGACGGATGGTCACTGTCTAAGTGACGGATCGCCGCAAGTGGAGAGAGCGCTAGCCTGGCAGCGGCGAGTGACGACACGAGGAGAGACCCACGATGACCGATCGACTCCGAGAGCTGACCCATGCCGGCGTCGCGATCTGGCTCGACGACCTGTCCCGCGAGCGCCTCACCAGCGGGAGCCTGCGGCAGATGGTGAGTGATCGCTACCTCAAGGGCGTCACCTCCAACCCCACCATCTTTGCCAAGGCGCTGTCCGACGCCGACGAGTACGCGGCCCAGGTCGCCGAGCTGGCCAAGGCCGGAGCGTCGACCGACGAGGCCCTTCGCACGATGACGACCGACGACGTACGCGACGCGTGCGACGTCTTGCGACCGGCCTACGACCGTACCGACGGCGTCGACGGCCGGGTCTCGATCGAGGTCGACCCACGCCTCGCGCGCAAGACGGCCGAGACCATCGACGAGGCCAAGGAGCTCTGGCGCATCGTCGACCGCGACAACCTCTTCATCAAGATCCCGGCGACCGTCGACGGTCTCCCGGCGATCACCGCCACGCTGGCCGCCGGTATCAGCGTCAACGTCACGCTGATCTTCTCGATCGAGCGCTATCGCGCCGTGATGGACGCGTTCTTCGCCGGCATGGAGCAGGCCCGAGACAACGGCCACGATCTCAGACGCCTGGCGAGCGTCGCGTCGTTCTTCGTCAGTCGGGTCGACACCGAGGTCGACAAGCGGCTCGACCAGATCGGGTCGCCGGAGGCGCGCGAGCTGCGCGGCAAGGCCGCCGTCGCCAACGCCAGGCTGGCCTTCGAGGCCTATGAGCAGGCCTTCGCCTCGGACCGCTGGCGGAGTCTCGCCGCGTCCGGCGCCCAGCCGCAACGGCCGCTCTGGGCCTCCACAGGCACCAAGGACCCGGCGTACTCCGACACGCTCTACATCGACGAGCTCATCACAGCCGGCGTCGTCAACACCATGCCGGAGGCGACGATCGACGCGTTCGCCGACCACGGCACGGTGGCGGGCGACACGGTACGTGGCCACTACGACGATGCGCGTCGGGTCTTCGAGGAGCTCGAGGCGCTCGGGGTCTCGTACTCCGACGTCGTCGCCGTGCTCGAGCAGGAGGGCGTCGACAAGTTCGAGACCTCGTGGACCGACGTGGCGGTGACCGTCTCCGAGGCCCTCGAGAAGGCGGCCCGCGGATGACGGCTTGGAACACGACGCGGTCTGACGACGTCCCCTTCGAGCTCTTTTTCGGTTATCCCGACGAGTCCGCGTACGCCGGCACCGTCGAGGGTCTCGTCGCCGACCGAGTCGCCAGCCGGATCGCCGCGCAGGACCCGACCCTCTGGGGCGCAGACGCCCAATCCGAGGCTGCGAAGCGACTCTCGTGGGTCGACCTCGCCGCCGCCTCGCGTCCCCTCGTCGCCGAGATCGACGCGCTCCGGGCGGAGCTGGCCGCCGACGGCATCGACCATGTCGTGCTGTGCGGCATGGGCGGATCGTCGCTGGCGCCCGAGGTGATCTGCCGTACGGCCCGGGTCGAGCTGACGCTGCTGGACTCCTCCAACCCCGACAGCGTCCGGGCCGCGATCTCCGACCGTCTCGATCGCACCGTCGTGGTGGTGTCGAGCAAGTCCGGCAGCACGCTCGAGACCGACAGCCAGAAGCGGGCGTACGAGGCGGCCTTCGGCGACGTCGGCATCGACCCGGCCAATCGCATCGTCGTGATCACCGACCCGGACTCACCCCTCGACAAGTCGGCGCGCGATGCCGGATATCGGGTCGTCAAGGCCGACCCGAACGTTGGTGGCCGCTACTCGGCGCTCACCGCCTTCGGCCTGGTCCCGAGCGGACTCGCCGGCGCCGACATCGGTGGGCTGCTCGACGAGGCAGCCGCGATCGAGCCTGCGCTCGCGGCCGACTCCCTCGACAATCCGGGTCTTCGCCTCGGCGGCCTGCTCGGCATGGCCGCGCGACACGGTGTCGACAAGGTCGTGCTCGCCGATGCCGACTCGGAACTCATCGGTTTTGCCGACTGGGCCGAGCAGCTGCTTGCCGAGTCGACCGGCAAGCAGGGACGCGGCATCCTTCCGGTCGTCGTCGAGGACACCGACGCGGTCAACTTCGACCCGAGCACCGCCGACGAGACGCTGGTCACGATCGGCCCGAGGTTCGTCTTCGACACGGTCCGAGCAGCGTCGAGGTATGGCGCGACGGTCAACGCGCCGCTGGGCGCCCAACTGCTGCTGTGGGAGTACGCGACGGCGGTGGCCGGCCGGATCATCGGCATCAACCCGTTCGACCAGCCTGACGTCGAGAGCGCCAAGACCGCCTCCCGTGAGCTGCTCGGCGGCGCCGGAGAGCCAAGCGTGCCGTCGCTGGTCGACGGGGCCGTCGAGGTGTACGCCTCCCCCGGCCTGTTGGGCCAAAACGTGCAGACCGTCGCGGCTGCGGTCAACGCCCTGCTCGACGAGCTGGACCCCGAGGACGGCTACGTCGCGATCATGGCCTATCTCGATCGGTTGGCCGACGCCGAGTTGGCCGGCGCCCGTCGGACCCTCGCCGAGCGGACCGGGCGGCCGACCACCTTCGGATGGGGTCCACGCTTCCTCCACTCGACCGGGCAGTATCACAAGGGCGGCCCAGCGACCGGCGTGTACCTCCAAATCACAGCAGTGCCCCACGACGATGTCGCGGTGCCCGGTCGCGACTTCAGCTTCGGCGGCTTCATCGCGGCACAGGCTTCGGGCGACGCCAAGGTCTTGGCCGATCGCGGCCGACCCGTACTCCGGCTGCATCTGTCCGACCGCGATGCGGGAGCTGCGCAGCTGAAGGACGCATTGCTCAGTACGGTAGGGCCGTGATCCGGAACACTCACAACCCGCTGCGCGATCCGCGCGATCGCCGGCTCCCTCGTATCGCCGGTCCGTGCAGTCTGGTGCTTTTCGGTGTCACCGGCGACCTGTCGCGCAAGAAGCTGATGCCGGCCGTTTACGACCTGGCCAATCGCGGCTTGCTGCCGCCAGGCTTCTCGCTGGTCGGCTTCGCGCGCCGCGACTGGGCCGACGAGGACTTCGCGCAAGTCGTGCACGATGCGGTCAAGCAGTACTCCCGGACGCCGTTCCGCGAAGAGGTGTGGCGCCAGCTGTCCGAGGGTTTCCGGTTCGTGCCGGGCGAGTTCGACGACGACTCGGCGTTCGAGAAGCTGCGGGAGACGATCGACGAGCTCGACGAGATGCGCGGCACCGGCGGCAACTTCGCGTTCTATCTCTCAATCCCGCCGCGGTTCTTCTCGACCGTGCTCGGTCAGCTCAAGGAGCACGACCTCGCCACACCCAGTGGGGCGTCGTGGCGCCGGGTCGTCGTCGAGAAGCCGTTCGGCAGCAACCTCTCGACCGCGCAGCAACTCAACGACGTGCTGTCTGGTGTGTTCCCCCAGGAGTCGGTCTTCCGGATCGACCACTACCTCGGCAAGGAGACCGTCCAGAACATCCTGGCCTTCCGGTTCGCCAACTCGATGTTCGAGCCGTTCTGGAATGCGAACTACGTCGACCACGTCCAGATCACGATGGCCGAGGACATCGGCATCGGCGGCCGGGCCGGCTACTACGACGGCATCGGCGCCGCCCGCGACGTGATCCAAAACCATCTGCTGCAGCTGATGGCGCTGATCTCGATGGAGGAGCCGATCTCGTTCGACGCCAGGAGCCTGCGGATCGAGAAGCAGAAGATCCTCTCGGCGGTGCAGTTGCCCGGCCGGCTCGACCTCCACACCGCGCGGGGGCAGTACGCCGAGGGCTGGCAGGGCGGCGTCAAGGTCGGCGGCTACCTCGACGAGGAGGACATCCCGTCCGACTCGCGTACCGAGACCTACGCCGCGCTCCGGCTCGACATCGACACCCGCCGTTGGGCCGGCGTCCCGTTCTACCTGCGCACCGGCAAGCGACTCGGTCGTCGCGTCACCGAGGTGGCCGTCGTGTTCAAACGAGCACCGCATCTGCCGTTCAGCGACACCGCGACCGAGGGACTCGGCCAGAACTCCCTGGTGATGCGGATCCAACCGGACGAAGGCGTGACGCTGCGCTTCGGTGCCAAGGTGCCCGGCACGGCCATGGAGCTGCGCGACGTCAACATGGACTTCGCCTACGGCGGCGCGTTCGTCGAGTCCAGCCCCGAGGCGTACGAGCGGCTGATCCTCGACGTTCTGCTCGGCGATCCCCCGTTGTTCCCGCAGCACGAAGAGGTCGAGCTGTCCTGGACGATCCTCGACCCGGTCATCGAGCACTGGGCCAAGTCGGGTCGGCCGGACTCGTACCCCTCCGGCACCTGGGGACCGACGTCGGCCGACGACATGCTGGCGCGCGACGGACGGGGGTGGCGGCGGCCGTGAACATCGACCTCACCGACACCAGCGCCAGTCAGATCGCGGCAGCGCTCGTCCGCGCCCGCCGCGCCGCCGGCAGCCCGGCCATGGGCATGGTGCTGACCTTGATCGTGCCCAGCGACGAGAAGCACAGCGACGATGCGATGCGGGCGGCGGCGGCGGTGACCACGGAGCATCCGGCTCGCATCCTCGGCGTGGTCCGGCAGTCGGCTCGCGGCCGGGCCCGATTGGACGCCGAGGTCAAGATCGGCAACAACAGCGCGGGCGAGGCAGTCCTGCTGCGGATGAGCGGCGAGCTCGTACGCCACGCGGAGTCCGTCGTGCTCCCGTTGCTGCTGCCCGACTCCCCCGTCGTCGTGTGGTGGCCGAGCGACGCTCCCGACGACGTCGCTCACGATCCGCTCGGCAGCCTGAGCCAGCGCCGGATCACCGACTCGGCCAACACCACGCGCAGCGTCCGGACCGCCCTCCGCGCCCAGGCGAAGCACTACGCCGCCGGCAACACCGACCTGGCCTGGACCCGGCTCACTCCGTGGCGAGCCTTGCTGGCCGCGGCTCTCGATCAGCATCCCGTCACCGTCACCGGTGCGGAGGTCGACGGCGAACGCGGCAGCCCGAGCGCCGACCTGATGGCCGCCTGGCTACAGTGCCGGCTCCGAGTCGAGGTCGAGCAGCGGTCCACGTCCGGACCGGGGCTGACCCGAGTCCGGCTGCTGACCCGGCACGGCGACATCGCGATCTCCCGGCCGGCCGGCCACATCGCGACGTTCACCATCCCGGGCGAAGCCGACCGGCCGGTGGCGCTGAAACGACGCGAGACGGCCGAGCTGATCGCCGAGGAGTTGCGTCGCCTCGACGAGGACGACGTCTTCGCCCAGACGATCAAGACGTTCAATCGGCGCCAGGCGGCTGGCAAGCCGGGCAAGTCCGTCGCGAGATGAGCGCCCCGGTCGTCCTCGTCCATCGCACGGCGGACCTCCTCGCGTCGGCGGTGGCTGCTCGGCTTCTGACCCGGCTCGTCGACGTCCAGAGCGCCGGCCGGGTCCCGTCGGTCGTCCTCACCGGCGGCACGATCGCAGACCGAGTGCACCAAGCGGTCGCCGAGTCGGCCGCGCGAGAAGCCGTTGACTGGCGGCGGGTCGCCCTGTGGTGGGGCGACGAACGCTACCTTCCCGCTGGCGACGCCGAGCGAAACGAGTCGCAGGCGCGGGAGTCGCTGCTCGATCGGCTGACCCTCGATTCGGACCTGGTGCACCCCATGCCGGCCGATGACGGGTGGCACGACGCCGACTCCGCCGCGGCCCATTACGCCGACGAACTTCGTCGGGCGGCCGCGCCGGAGGATCACGGTGCGATCCCGACGTTCGACATCCTCATGCTCGGCATCGGACCCGACGGGCATGTCGCGTCACTGTTCCCGGAACATCCGGCGCTATACGACGAGCGTGCAGTGGTCGGCGTACACGGCTCGCCGAAGCCGCCACCGACCCGGGTGTCGCTGACCTTCGAGAGCCTGAACCGATCCCGCGAGGTCTGGTTCCTGGCGTCCGGAGACGCGAAGGCCCGCGCTGTACGGCTGGCGCTCGGCGAGGCCGGCCGGATGCAGATCCCGGCCGCCGGTGTACGCGGCTCGGCCCGCACCCTGTGGCTGCTCGACACGGCAGCCGCGAGTCAGCTCCCTCGTGGCCTCAGCCGCGTCGGCTCCCCCTAGCCCGAGCTAGAAGACGACCTCGCCGCGCTTGCGACGGTCCCGAAGCATCTGCAGAGCCTCTTCGAGGATCTCCTCGGCCTCGTCGTCGGAACGGCGCTCCTTCACATACGCCAGGTGCGTCTTGTACGGCTCGATCTTCGGAGCCGGCGGCGGGTTTTCCTCGTCCCGGTTCGCCGGCAACCCACAACGTGGGCAGTCCCAGGTGTCGGGTAGAACCGCCTCCATCGCAAAACTGGGTTGCGTGTGATGTCCGTTCGCGCAGAAATACGAGACGATCTGCCGCGGCGCGGCCTCACCGCGCTCCGCCTCGCCCATCGGTCCGGCACCGACCCGGCTACCCCGGATCGCACTGCCACCAGCCACGCTCGCTCCTTCGTTAAAGGGAACAAGGCCGACCGCGGCCCGCGGCCGGCCGCACAATGTAGATCGTCGCGTCAGCCCGACTTCAGCAGCAGACCCAACGCGAAGACGCACAAGAACCAGATCACTCCGATGCCGATGGTAATCCGATCCAGGTTACGTTCGGCGACAGACGAGCCGCCGAGGCCGGTGGACACCCCACCACCGAACATGTCGGAGAGTCCCCCGCCGCGTCCCTTGTGCAGCAACACGAGCACTACCATCAGAGCGCTCGTGGCGATCAAGAGGATCGAGAACGCGATAACCACTGGGTGCCAGGCCTTTCTTGCTTCAGCCGTCTAGAGCATCGGCAGGTCGTAAAACCTACAGATGGCGCCGAATTCGTCCGCCTGCAGGCTGGCTCCGCCTACCAGGGCGCCGTCGACATCGGGCATTGCCATGATGGCGGCGACGTTGGCTGCTTTGACCGAGCCGCCATACAGGATACGCATCGATCCTGCCACGTCATCAGACCAGGTCTCCGCAACCCGTTCTCGGATCGCGGCGCACACCTCCTGTGCGTCCTCCGGAGTCGCGACCTCACCGGTACCAATCGCCCAGACCGGTTCATACGCGACCACAAGCCCTCGGATCTGCTCCGCGCTCAGTTTGGCCAGCGACCCGTCGATCTGGTTGAGCGTGTACGCGACGTGCTCACCGGATTGGCGGATCTCCAGCCCCTCGCCCACGCAGACGATCGGTGTCATCTCCGCGGCGAGAATCCGGTGAGCCTTGGCATTGACCAGTGCGTCGTCCTCGCCGTGATGCTGCCGACGCTCCGAGTGACCGACGACGACGTACGTACAGCCGAGCTTGGCGAGCATCGCCGCCGAGATCTCACCCGTGTACGCGCCACCGTCGTGGACCGACACGTCCTGAGCGCCGTACTTGATCTCGAGCCGGTCGCCGTCGACCAGCGTCTGGACGCCGCGCAGGTCCGTGAACGGCGGCAGCACCGCCACCTCGGACTTGGTCGGATCGTGGTCCTTGTCGGACAGCGTCCACGCGAGCTTCTGGACGAGCATGACCGCTTCTTGATGGTTGAGGTTGCTCTTCCAGTTGCCCGCCATCAGCGGAATGCGCTTGGGCCGCGCCATCAGTCCTCCAGGATCTCCAGGCCGGGAAGGCGCTTGCCTTCGAGGTACTCGAGGCTGGCACCGCCGCCGGTCGAGATGTGACCGAACTGGTCGTCCCGGAACCCGAGTTGGCGCACGGCCGCCGCCGAGTCGCCGCCGCCGACTACCGTGAGCCCGTCCACCTCGGTGAGCGCATGTGCGACGGCAGCGGTGCCGGCGGCGAACGGCCGCATCTCGAAGACGCCCATCGGGCCGTTCCAGAAGACCGTCTTCGCGACCCGGATCGCGTCGGCGAAGGCGCCGGCCGACTCGGGGCCGATATCGACGCCGAGCTCATCTGCCGGCATTCCGTCAGCCGGTACGACGGTGGCGCGCGCCTCCTCATGCAGCTCGGGGACCACGACGATGTCGGTCGGGAGCACGATGTCGACGCCTCGCTCACGAGCGGTGTCGAGGTAGCCGCGGACCGTGTCGATGTGGTCGCGCTCGAGCAGGCTCTTGCCGACCTCGTGCCCCTGAGCAGCGAGGAACGTGAACACCATGCCGCCGCCGACCAGGATCCGGTCGGCCGTCTCGAGCAGTCGGTCGATGACACCGAGCTTGTCGGACACCTTCGACCCGCCGAGGACGACGACGTACGGCTGGGTCGGCGACTCGACGAGCTGCCGAAGCACCCCGACCTCCGCCTCGACGAGGCCGCCGGCCGCATGCGGCAGCCGCTGCGCGACGTCGACGACGCTCGCCTGCCGACGATGCACCACGCCGAAACCGTCGGAGACGAAGGCATCCGCGAGCCCGGCCAGCTGGTCGGCGAACGCGGCTCGTTCGGCGTCGTCCTTGCTCGTCTCACCGGGGTTGAACCGAACGTTCTCGAGCAGCGCGACGTGCCCGTCCGTGAGGCCGTCGACCGTCTTGCGCGCGCTCGGGCCGACCGTATCGGCCGCGAACGCCACCTCGGCACCGAGCAGCTCGCCGAGTCGGCCGGCGACCGGCGCCAGGCTGTACTTGGCATCCGGCTCGCCCTTCGGCCGGCCGAGGTGCGCCGTCACGACCACGCGCGCACCGGCGTCGCGCAGCCGCTGGATCGTCGGCATGCTCGCCCGGATGCGACCGTCGTCGGTGATGGTGGTGCCGGCGAGGGGGACGTTGAGGTCACTGCGCACAAGTACGCGCTTGCCTCGCAGCTCGCCGAGTTCGTCGATCGTTCTCACGTACGTCGAATCCTCATGTCTGGGGAAGATCACGCCAGTCGCGGTTTGGCGCAGGGGTCCCCACGCCAAACCTATTGGTGCAGGGGACCCCCGCGCCAACAGCGCCAGCCGTCAGAGCGACCGTCCAACATGGCTCACGAGGTCGGCCAGCCGGTTGGAGTAGCCCCACTCGTTGTCGTACCAGCCGAAGACCTTGACCTGGTCGCCGAGCACCTTGGTGAGCGGCGCGTCGAAGATGCAGGAGGCCGGATCGGTGACGATGTCGGACGAGACGATGGGGTCCTCGCTGTAACGGACGATGCCGGCCAGCGGGCCGTCGGCGGCGTCGCGGAACAGCTGGTTGACCTCGTCGACACTTGTCTCACGACTCGCGGTGAACGTCAGGTCGGTGAGCGAGCCGGTCGGGGTCGGAACCCGGATGGAGTAGCCGTCCAGCCGGCCCTTGAGTTCCGGCATGACGAGCCCGATCGCCTTCGCGGCACCGGTCGTCGTCGGCACCAGGTTGATCGCCGCGGCGCGGGCGCGGCGGAGGTCCTTGTGGGGGCCGTCCTGCAGATTCTGATCGGCGGTGTACGCGTGGATCGTCGTCATCAGCCCGCGCACGATGCCGAGACCCTCGTGGAGCACCTTCGCCATCGGCGCGAGGCAGTTGGTCGTGCACGAGGCGTTGGACACGATGTCGTGCGCAGCCGGGTCGTACCGGTCGAGATTGACGCCGGGCACGACGGTGATGTCCTCGTTCTTCGCGGGCGCCGAGATGATTACCTTGCGGGCGCCGGCGTCCAGATGCGCTCGGGCCTTGGTCGCGTCGGTGAAGAACCCGGTCGACTCCAATACGACGTCGGCGCCGACGTCCTTCCACGGCAGCGACGTGGGGTCGCGCTCCTCGAGCGCCGCGATCGACTCGCCGTCGACGACGATCGCGTCGCCGCGGGCCTCGACCGTGCCGGGGAACCGGCCCAGGATCGAGTCGAACTCGAGCAGGTGGGCAAGGCTGGCGTTGTCGGTCAGGTCGTTGACCGCTACCACCTTGATGTCGGCCTCGGAGGCCGAGACGGCGCGGAAGAAGTTGCGGCCAATCCGGCCAAATCCATTGATGCCTACGCGGACGGTCACGGGCTCGTACTCCTCGGGTGCGGGGCGCGAAACGTCTCGTTCACTCTCGCCTCCGACCCTACCGGCTGCATTCGAGTCAAGCGGCGGAGGAGGTCCCCGGTGGACAGACCGGGCGGTCCGACGCCGTACGAGCAGCCCGTAGGGTGACGCCATGGAGACCCTGACATGCCCCAAATGCCACGGCACGATGCGAAGCTACGAGCGCAGTGGCGTCACCATCGATCAGTGTGCGGACTGCCGAGGGATCTTCCTCGACCGCGGCGAGCTCGAGCATCTGATCGACGCCGACGCACGGTTCCAGGCCGGGTCCGCGCCAGCACCGACACCGGCGCGCCCACCGTCGAGAGAACGTGACAGAGACTACGACCGCGACTACGACCCGCGGCGCGACGACCGCTATGACAGCTACGGATCCAAGCCCCGCAAGAAGAAGCGCTCCATCTTCGAAGAGCTCTTCGACTAGTACGGTGTCCGTCGCGCGCTGATCGGTCGGCCGCGCAGTACGCGACGGAGATGGGGATGCTGTCCGACCATGACATGACCGAAGCCGAGCATCTCCTTTTGGAGCATGCCGGCACCGGCCAGCCGCTCATGCTCGAAAGCTTCGGAGGCTCGTCCAGGATCCGAGCCGAGCTGCTCGTCGACCTGCTCACCGGCCGGCGTGAGCCTCCGACCGGCGGCTTGCGCGCCATCGGCCTGTCCAAGGGTCATATCGTCGGCGAGCTTGATCTGAGTGCGGCCGTGCTCTCGTGTCCCAGCATCGCCTTCATCGACTGCACGTTCGACGAGCCGATCCGTCTTGCGGCGGCCCAGATCGGCTCGTTCGTCTTGGCCGGCGGCTCGGTGCCGAGCATCATGGCCGACCGGCTGCGGTCGAGGGGCACGGTCCGATTCTCCGGGCTCTCTACGTCGAAGATCAGCTTGATCTCAGCACACATCGGCGGCCAGCTCTCGCTGACGGACACGCATATGAACTCGACCCACGGCTATGCCGTCGATGCGTGGGGCCTCGTCGTCGACCGCGACATGTGGTGCTACGGAGACTTCCGGGCTGTCGGTGGCGTCAGTCTCGCCGGCGCTCGTGTGGGTGGGAGTCTCAGCTTTACCGGGGCGACTCTGACGAATCCGCACGGGTACGCCCTCGAAGCGCACCAGATCGAAGTCGGCCAAGAGTTGTCGTTCTCACCCGACTTCACCGCTGACGGCGGCATCACCCTGGCCTCGGGCCACATTCACGGAGCGCTTGACCTTCGCGGCGCCGACGTGGCGTACGAGAGTGGCGTCGCACTCGACGCGGCCCGGGTCGTCGTCGACGGATCGGTGCTGGCTGGCGGTATTCGGGTCGAGGGCGCGCTGGGTCTCGGCGGCGCCCACATCGGCGGATCGCTGGTGCTCTCCGGAGCGACGATCGGGAGCGCGTACGCGATCTCCGTCGACGCCGACAATCTGACTGTAGGAAAGGACCTTGTCTTCGGCGGCGGGTGCCACCTGCGTCGCCAAGCTACGCTGATGGACGCCAAGATCGGTGGCATCCTCGATCTCCGGCACACCGACATCCACGCACCAGGCGGACGCGCGCTGACCGCGGACCGCATCACGGTGGCAGGGGCCGTGGTCGGGTGGGCCGCGTCCCCCGAAGCCACTGTCGCGGACGAGGCGAGGCGGCTCACCGTGACCGGCGAGTTCTCACTGGCTGCCGCGACCATCGGCGGCGACGTCGACCTGGCCGGAGCTCGGCTCTCAGGCGTCGGCAGCCCGGCGCTGTTGGCCTGCGACGCCGACATCGACGGCAACGTGTACTGCCGCGAGATCAAGGCACAGGGCGAGGTCAATCTCGGTCGGCGCCCGAGGCCGTCGTCGATCTGGTCGACGCCCGGGTGGGGATCTACAGCGACCACAAGTCGACCTGGCCGAAGCAGCTCCGCCTGAACGGGTTCGTGTACGACCAGCTCGTCAGCGACAGTATGGAGGTCGCCGACCGGCTCGCCTGGGTGTCATTGCCCAATGGCGAAACGCCGGACGACCCGACGACCAACGCCGACGGCCTCGCGACCGGGACCGATACGCGCCGGGACCGTACGACGAGCTCGCCGCCGCGTACCGCCGCGCCGGCTATCCCGAGCGGGCCCGCCGGGTCGCCATCGAGAAGCAGTGGCGCCGACGCAGCGAACTCAACGTCGCGGGCAAAGCCTGGAACTGGTTCCTCTGGTCGACGGTCGGCTACGGCTACCGAACCTGGCTGGCCGCGCTTTGGCTGATCGCCCTGCTGCTGACCGGGACGCTGGCGTTTGCCGCTCTGCGACCGGACCACGTGCAGGCGGTTGGCGACGCGCCGGAGTGGAACGCCGTGCTTTACACCGTCGACGTGGTGTTTCCGTTCATCGACTTGGGCGAGCAGGCGTCCTGGCACGCCGGCGGGCCGGCAGCGTGGTGGATGTTGGGCCTCACGATCGCCGGCTGGCTGTTGGTCACGGCCGTCGTCGCTGGCCTGACCAACGCGCTGAAACGCGACTAGCCGCCGATCTCGATCAGGGCGCGTCGGCGAGCATGTCAGGGGTCAGGCTGGCCTCGGTGTCAGGGATGCCGAGCTCGCGGGCCCGCTTGTCTGCCATGGCGAGCAGGCGCCGGATCCGCCCGGCGATCGCGTCTTTGGTCAGCGGCGGATCGTGCATGTGGCCGAGCTCTTCGAGGCTGGCCTGTTTGTGCTCGACCCGCAGTCGGCCGGCGATCCGGAGGTGGTCGGGCACATCGTCGCCGAGGATCTCCAGGGCCCGCGACACCCGTGCACCGGCGGCTACTGCGGCTCGGGCCGAGCGGCGCAGGTTGGCGTCGTCGAAGTTGGCCAGCCGGTTGGCGGTGGCCCGTACCTCGCGCCGCATCCGACGCTCCTCCCACGCGAGCAGCGCCTCGTGGGCGCCGAGTCGCGTAAGGAGCGCGCCGATCGCCTCGCCGTCGCGGATGACGACGCGGTCGACACCGCGTACCTCGCGGGCTTTGGCCTGGATGCCGTGCCGGCGAGCCGCTCCCACGAGCGCGAGTGCCGCCTCGGGGCCGGGGCACGTCACCTCGAGCGACGACGACCGACCCGGTTCGGTCAGCGATCCATGGGCGAGGAACGCCCCTCGCCAGGCGGCAACGGCGTCACATCCGGAGCCGGACACGACCTGCGGCGGAAGCCCACGCACCGGCCGCCCCCGCCCATCGATGAGTCCGGTCTGCCGGGCCAGCGCCTCGCCCTCCTTGATCACCCGGACGACGTAGCGCGTGCCGGACTTGAGTCCGCCACCCGACACGACGACGACCTCACTCTGGTGGCCGTAGACCTCCAGCAGGTCGCGTCGTAGCCTCCGGGCCGCAGCTCCGGTGTCGAGCTCGGCCTCGATAACGATCCGGCCTCCGACGATGTGGAGGCCGCCGGCGAAGCGGAGCATCGTCGATACCTCGGCCTTGCGACAGCACGACTTGGTGATCGTGGTGCTGGTGAGTTCGGCTTTGACCTGCGCCGTCATGGCCATGTTGTTTGATCCTGCCACGTCTCGAAACTGCTTTGGCCGCGGAAATCGTGCACCTCGCGCCACGGACCGCGTGCCCGAGACGCAGGCCGTCACTCTAGTGCGTCCAGGGTTGAGCCGTCGCACGAAGGGGCCTCACACACCCGATGCCACATTAAGCCCAACCCGGGCCGAGTCAAAGCCACGGGCCGGTGTCAGGACGTCGCGCGTGGTGGCGGATTGCTGAAGATCTCCTCGTACGCGGCGGCCAATCGCAGCGGGTCGTGCCGGGCCGTACCGTCGGAGGCCGCCACGTCCTCGATAACCAGCTCCGCGCCGAGCGCTGCAGCCGTCGCACGCAGCGCAGCTGGGCTGGTGACCCCCGTCTCGTCGGCCAGCACAACGTCGATCCGCAGGTCCGGCGCGTGTCGGGCGAGCACCTCCAGATGCCGCTCAGGGGAATAGCCCTCGGTCTCGCCGGCCTGGGGGGCGAGGTTGAGGACGACAAGGCGATGTGCCTTGGTGTCGTGCAAAGCCGTGAACAGCTCCGGCACCAGAAGATGCGGAATCACGCTGGTAAACCACGACCCCGGCCCGAGCACGACCCAGTCGGCGGTGTCGAGGGCGTCGAGCGTCTCGGGACAGGCCGGCGGATCGTTCGGCTCCAGCCCGACTTCGACGACTTCGCCGCGGGCCGTCGCGACCTCAACCTGGCCTCGTACGGTCGTCAGCGCGGCGGCGTCGGTGGGGTCGAGGCCACGTACCTGGGCCGCGATGTTGAGCGGCACGGCGCTCATCGGCAGCACACGGCCCTGGGCCCCGAGGAGCCGGCCCACCCAGTCGAGGCCGTCGACCGCGCCTCCGAGCAACTCCCACAGGGCGACGATCAGGATGTTTCCCACCGCATGCCCGTGCAGTGCGCCGGACGATGCGAACCGATGCTGGAGCACCTCGGCCCAGGTGCGGCCCCACTCGTCGTCGCCGCACAGCGCGGCCAACGCTTGGCGCAGGTCCCCTGGAGGCAGCACATCGAGCTCGTCTCGCAGCCGGCCCGACGAACCGCCGTTGTCGGCCACGGTCACGACCGCGGTGAGCTGCGTGGCGACCCGCCGAAGCGCCGCGAGCGAATTGGCGAGCCCGTGGCCACCTCCCATCGCGACGACGCGTGGCGGCGCGCCGGTTTCGAACCGACGTCCTGAACGAGGACGCCGCGCGGGACTGCCGGTCACTCGCGCCCCAGATCGCGATGGAGCACGAGCGTTTCGACATCGCGTGCGCGTAGCCGCTCGGCGAGCGCCTCGGCCATCGTCACGCTGCGGTGCTTGCCACCGGTGCATCCGATCGCGACCGTGACGAACCGCTTGCCCTCGCGCATGAATCCGTTGGTCAGGTCGTTGAGCAGCCGTTCGTAGTTGTCCAAGAACTCTTCGGCGCCTTCCTGGCCGCAGACGTAGTCGCGCACCGGCGCGTCGAGGCCGGTCAGCGGGCGTAGCTCGGGCACCCAGAACGGATTGGGCAGGAAGCGCATGTCGGCCACCATGTCGGCGTCGACCGGGATGCCGTACTTGAAGCCGAACGAGACCACCGTGGCACGCAGCCCGGCCCGGGTCGGATCGCCGAACGCCGTGCCGATCTTGGCGACGAGCTGGTGCACGTTGAGGTCGCTCGTGTCGATCAAGACGTCGGCGTCGCCGCGCAACCCGGCGAGCGCGGCCCGCTCCTCCACGATGCCGTCGAGCAGTCGCCGCCCGCGCTGCAAAGGATGCGGCCGGCGCGCGGCGTCCTGGCGGCGGACCAACGCGTCGTCGGACGCCTCGAGGAACAGGATCGACGGTCGCAGGCCCGCCTCACGCAAGCGGCTCAGAGCTCCGTCGAGCTCGGCGAAGAAGCCACCCGCTCTGGCGTCGACGACCACCGCGAGCCGGGTCTCTCCCCCTCCTTCGGCTCCGACGAGCTCGATCACCGAGCCGATCAACTGTGGCGGCAGGTTGTCGACCACGAACCAGCCGAGGTCTTCGAGCGCCTTCGCGGCGGTGCTCCGGCCGGCACCGGTCATGCCGGTGACGAGTACGAGGTCCTGCACCAGCTTGTCGACCCCTTGATCGCTCATGCCCGTCCTCGCTTCGGTGCGGGCGGCTCTGAACGAGACTCGGCAGTGCTCGCTGTTCGCTCGCTGCGCTTGATCATGTGCCCTCCCGAGAGTCCACGTCGTCCGACTCGTCGTCGAACAACTCGCCGGTCGCGGTGTTGACGGCCGGCATCGCTTGGCGGTCGTCGGAGGACCTCCCAGCGGCAGCCGCCAACGCGTCGACGACGGCCCCCGCCAGTCGCGGGCCGAAGCCCGGTACGTCGGCGACCTCCTCGACGCTAGCGGCTCGCAACCTCTTGAGGGAGCCGAAACGCTTGAGCAATGCCTTCCGCCGGACGTCGCCGAGCCCCGGGACCTCGTCGAGAGCGCTCCGGGTCATCGACTTCGAGCGCCGGCCGCGATGATGCGTGATCGCGAACCGGTGGGCCTCGTCGCGGATCCGCTGGAGCAGATAGAGCCCTTCGCTCGTACGAGGCAGGATCACCGGATCGTCGTCGTCGGGGACCCAGACCTCCTCGAGCCGCTTCGCGAGACCACACACCGGGATGTCGACCAGGCCCAGACCGACGAGGGCCTGCTGCGCCGCGGCCACCTGGGGTCGCCCACCGTCGACCACGACGAGACCCGGGCGATAGGCGAACTTGCGCGGCCGACCCGTCTCGGGGCTCACCAGGCTGGCAGCGCCGGAAGCGGAGGTGTCGTTCGACACAGCGGCCTGGTCGTCGAGCATCCGACGGAACCGTCGGGTGATCGTCTCCTCCATCGCGGCGACGTCGTTTTGCCCGTCGACACCACGGATGGTGAACCGGCGATAGTCGCTCTTGCGCGGCAGCCCGTCCTCGAAGACGACCATCGACGCCACGACCTCGGTGCCCTGCAGGTTGGACACGTCGAAGCACTCGATCCGCAGCGGCGCCTCGTCGAGCGCGAGGGCCCGTTGGATCTCTTCGAGCGCCCGGCTCCGCGTCGTGAGGTCGCTGGCCCGCTTCGTCTTGTGCGTGGCCAGCGCCTGGGTCGCGTTGCGCTCGACCGTCTCGAGCAGCGAACGCTTGTCGCCTCGCTGCGGCACCCGAAGCCGCACCCGTGCACCACGCCGCTGGCACAGCCACTCGGCGAGGGCGTCGGCGTCGTCGGGCAGCGTGGGCACGAGCACCTCGCGCGGGATCGCGTCGTCGGCTTCACCGTCGTAGAGCTTGAGCAGCGCCCGCTCGACGAGGTCGCCAGTGCCTGCGTCGTCGGTCTTGTCGGCGACCCAGCCGCGCTGGCCGCGGATCCGGCCGCCACGCACCGCGAAGATCTGCACCGCGACCTCCAGCGCGTCCTCGGCAAGCGCGACGACATCGGCATCCGTGCCGTCGCCGAACACGACCGCGTTTTTCTCCATCGCCCGGTTGAGCGCCGCAATGTCGTCGCGCAGGCGCGCGGCCCGTTCGTACTCGAGATCGGCCGCCGCCGCCTGCATCTGCTTCTCGAGCCGCTTCACGTACGTCGTCGTCTGACCGGCGAGGAAGTCGCAGAACTCCTCGGCGATCTGGCGATGATCATCGGCGCTGATCCGGCCGACGCACGGGGCACTGCACTTGTCGATGTAGCCGAGCAGGCACGGTCGGCCCATCTGCTCCGAACGCTTGAAGACGCCCGCCGAGCACGATCGCATGGGGAACACCCGCAGCAACAGGTCGACCGTCTCGCGGATCGCCCAGGCGTGACTGTAGGGACCGAAGTAGCGGACTCCCCTGCGCTTGGCGCCCCGGCCCACCATGACCCGGGGAAACTCCTCGTTCAGTGTGACGGCGAGCCACGGATAGGACTTGTCGTCGCGATATTTCACATTGAAGCGGGGGTCGTACTCCTTGATCCAGGAATACTCGAGCTGCAGCGCCTCGACCTCGTTGTTGACGACGGTCCATTCGACGGCGGCCGCCGTGCCGACCATCGTCTGGGTACGCGGGTGCAGATGAGCAATGTCTTGGAAGTACGACGACAGCCGCGGTCGCAGCGACTTGGCCTTGCCGACGTAGATGACGCGGCCGTGCTCGTCGCGGAATCGGTAGACGCCCGGCGCCTCCGGGATCGTCCCGGGCGCCGGACGATAGGTTGCGGGGTCGGCCACGATTCCAGCCTAGGCCGCTGCACCGTCCAAAAATGGGCCGCCCGTCCCACCGCTCGGGACGTTTGCCACTTGATTCTATTGTCGAGCTGGTTAGTCTACTTTTCATGCCGGCACGCATCCCCACCGGAAACGCGTCCCGCTCGACCCGGTCGACGGCGGGGCCGAATGATCTGTACGGTCTGGGCCTGACGACCTCGCCCGAGGCCGCGGCCGCGTACAACCGCGGCGTTCGTGCCGTTCTCAACGTGCAGCAAGGCGGGGTCGACGCGATCGCCGAGTCGATCGCGCACGATCCGACCTTCGCCCTGGGACATGCCGCCCTCGCGCTCCTCGGCTACGAGCAGGACGCGCCGATCGACCTCGCGGCCCGCCTCGCGTCGGCCCGCAGACACGCCCCTCGCAGCAGCGAGCGCGAACGCAGCCATGTGGGGGCGATCCTGGCCCACGTCACCGGCGAAAACGACGCATTGCTCGCCCACCTGCGCGACTACCCCCGGGACGCGCTCCTGCTCACCACCGCGGTCCCGACCATCGCCTTCGCCGGCGTCACGACCGTCCCCGAGGAGGCGTGGTCCGTCGTCGAGAGATGCGCCCCGGCGTACGGCTCGGACTGGTGGTATGCCGGGCTGCTGGCCTTCATACGCCAGGAGCAGGGCCGCTACGACGAGGCGTACGAGATGGCGTGCCGGTCGATGACGGAGGAGCAGGGCGCCGGTCACTCGGCGCACGCCCGAACCCACGTGCACTACGAGACCGGCGACCACGCGGCCGGTCTCGCCTGGCTCGACGACTGGATCGGCTCCACCGGCCCGACGTCGAACCACCTGGCGCATTTTTCGTGGCATGCCGCCCTGCACGAGTTGGCGGCGTGCGACCTCAGGGCGGTACGGGGCCGCTGGGAAGACCAGCTCGCGCCCCCAACCGTCTCGGGTACCCGCGCCCTCGTCGACTCGGCCTCGCTGCTCTGGCGCTGGGCGCTGACCCCAGGGGCGAGCGAGGTGCCTGAGGCGTCGGAAGTCTTGGAGTCGGTGCCGGACGAGGACATCGATCGCCCAGGCACCGGCTTCATGGCGATGCACGCGGCGGTGGCCCTGTGTGCCGCCGGCGACACCGATCGGCTTCGCGGCCTGCATCGCTGGTGTCGGGGACATGCCGACCCCTCCATCTCGGAGGTGGCGGCCCCACTTGCGGCGAGCCTGCTGCTCCTCACGCAGAAGCAGCATGCCGCCGCCGCGGACGGACTAGGTCGGCTACGCGAACAGCTGTGGCGCCTCGGCGGCAGCCACGCCCAGCGCGAGATCGTCGAAGACACACAGATCGCGGCGCTCCTCGCCTCCGGGCGATGCCGCGAGGCGCAGCTCCTGCTCGACCGGCGCCTGGACCGACGTCCGTCGGCCCGCGACGTCAGCTGGCGGGAGGCCGCGACCGGGCGGGTCTGACGACCTCAGGCGAGCATGATCTCGTTGCCCTTGACCGACACGTTCGCTGGCTCGAGAGGTGCGGTCGCGGGGCCGGTCACCACGGATCCGTCCAACGCGTATTGGCTCCCGTGGCAGTCACAGTTGATGGTCCCACCGCTCACCGAGGCCAGCGGGCAGCCTGCGTGCGCGCAGACGTTTTGGAAGCCGTTGAACTGGCCGTTCGACGGCTGCGTGACGATGACGCCCTGGTCGGTGACGTCGAGGACCGGACCGTCGGCGTAGATGACGCCGCCGCCCACCGGCACGTCGGACGTCGGGCCGAGGGTCTCGCCGCCACCCCCGCCGCCGCCACCGCCGCCAGCCGGCTCACTGGACTCGCTCGACCCGCCGGCGGAGTCACTACTGGACCCGGACGAGTCGTCGTCGGAGCCACACGCTGCTAGCGCGGCGACGCTGGCGCCACCGATCGCGACACCGCGCAACATCGTGCGCCGATCGAGGGTTGGGTCGTCGGCCCCGTCGCCGTGGCCGATCCGAGTGTCGGTCATGCTGGTCCTTCCGTCGACTTTCTTTTTTGCTACGAGACACGTCGGCGAAGGGATTGGCCTCGTGGCGACAATCTGAGCCAGTCCGAGCACCTACGACGATCATGACATGCAGCCAGCGACATGGCGCCCGGACACCCGGGGTTAGGCCCGAGACGTCGCCTTCTTCGCCGGCTTGGCGGCGCGCTTCTTGACCGACTTCTTCGCGGGCCGCTTGGCAGTGGCCTTCGTCGAGTTAGTACGCCGCGGCGTCGGTGCCGACCCGGACCGGCCGGCCAGGATGGGCCGCAGGAAGTCGCCGGTGTAGCTGGACTCGTGCTCGGCGATCTGCTCCGGCGTTCCTTCGGCGATCACGTCACCGCCTCGTGAACCGCCCTCGGGACCCATGTCGATGATCCAGTCGGCGGTCTTGATGACGTCGAGGTTGTGCTCGATGACGATGACGGTGTTGCCCTGGTCGACGAGCTTCCCAAGGACGCCGAGCAGCTTGCGAATATCCTCGAAGTGCAGTCCGGTCGTCGGCTCGTCGAGGACGTAGAGCGTCTGACCCGTCGATCGCTTCCGCAGCTCCGACGCGAGCTTGACCCGCTGCGCCTCGCCCCCCGACAGGGTCGGCGCCGGCTGCCCGAGGCGGACGTAGCCGAGGCCCACGTCGACCAGCGTCGTCATGTGCCGAGAGATCGCCGGGATCGCCTCGAAGAACTCCTCGGCCTCCTCGATCGGCATGTCGAGGACATCGGCGATCGACTTGCCCTTGTAGTGCACCTCGAGCGTCTCGCGGTTGTACCTCGCGCCGTGGCAGACCTCGCACGGCACATACACATCGGGCAGGAAGTTCATCTCGATCTTGATGGTCCCGTCGCCCGAGCACGCCTCGCAGCGGCCGCCCTTGACGTTGAACGAGAACCGACCCGGCTGGTAGCCGCGCATCTTCGCCTCGGGTGTCTGCGCGAACAGCTTCCGGATGTGGTCGAAGACCCCGGTGTACGTCGCGGGGTTGGACCGAGGCGTACGGCCGATCGGCGACTGGTCGACGTGGATCACCTTGTCGACGAGGTCGGCGTTCTCGATGGTCTTGTGCCGACCGGGAATGTCGCGGGCCGCGTAGATTCGCTTGGCCAGCGCCGTGTAGAGGATGTCGTTGACCAGCGTCGACTTGCCCGACCCGGACACCCCGGTGATCGCGATGAAGACGCCCAACGGGAACGTCACGTCGATGCTCTGCAGATTGTGCTCGTGGGCGCCGCGCACGATCAGCTCGGAACCAGGTGTCACCGGACGCCGGATGGCCGGTACCGGGATCTCCCGGCGGCCCGAAAGGTAGGCGCCGGTGATCGAGTCGGAGTGGTCGTAGAGCTCGGCCACCGGACCCGAGTGGACGATCTGCCCGCCGTGCTCACCGGCGCCCGGCCCGATGTCGACCGCCCAGTCGGCGATCCGGATCGTGTCCTCGTCGTGCTCGACGACGATCAGCGTGTTGCCGAGGTCGCGCAGCCGCAGGAGCGTGTCCATGAGGCGATGGTTGTCGCGCTGGTGCAATCCGATCGACGGCTCGTCGAGCACGTAGAGCACGCCGACCAGCCCGGCGCCGATCTGGGTCGCGAGCCGGATCCGTTGCGCCTCGCCGCCGGACAGTGAACCCGCCGGCCGGTCGAGCGTGAGGTAGTCGAGGCCCACGTCGAGCAGGAACCGCAGCCGCTCGTGGATCTCCTTGAGGACCCGCTCGGCGATCTGCTTCTCCCGCGGCGACATGTCGAGATCGCCGAGGTAGGCCGCTACTTCGCCAATCGGCAGCGCGGTCACCTGCGCGATGTTCTTCTCGCCGCCGATGCCCGACTCGAGGGTCACGCCGAGCGAGATCGGCTTGAGCCGAGAGCCGTCGCACGCGGGGCACGGCACCTCGCGCATGTAACCCTCGAACCGCTCTCGGCTCGTGTCGGACTCCGCCTCGGCGTGCCGGCGCTGAACGTACGGGATCACGCCCTCGAAGGTCGACCAGTACGAGCGCTCCCGGCCGTACCGGTTCTTGTAGCGCACATGGACCTGGCGCTCGTGGCCGCTGAGCAGGGCCCGCTGAACCTTCTTGGGCAGCGTCGCGAACGGCTCGTCGATGTCGAAGCCCATCTCGTCGGCCAGCGCATCGAGCAGCCGGCCGAAGTAGTCGGACACGTGGGCCGATGCCCACGGAGTCAACGCCCCCTCCGCGAGCGACTTGTCCGGGTCGGGGACGATCAGCTCCGGGTCGACCTCCATCCGGGTGCCGAGGCCATGACAGGTCTGACACGCGCCGAAGGGCGAGTTGAACGAGAACGAGCGTGGCTCCAGCTCGTCGCTTTCGAGGTCGTGCTCGTTGGGACAGGCCAGATGCTCGGAGAAGCGCAGCTCGCGGCCGGGGTCGTCGGCCGAACGGTCGACCAGGTCGAGCAACACGATGCCGCCCGCGAGGTTGAGCGCTGTCTCGACCGAGTCGGTGAGCCGGCGCTTCGCGGACGCCTTGACTGCCAGCCGGTCGATGACCGCCTCGATCGTGTGCTTCTTTTGCTTGTCGAGCTTCGGCGGGTCGGTGAGCATGTGGATCTCGCCGTCGGCGCGGACCCGGCTGAAGCCCTGCGTCTGCAATTGGCGGAACAGGTCGATGTATTCGCCCTTGCGGCCGCGAATGATCGGCGACAACACCTGGAACCGGGTGCCCTCGTCGAGCTCGAGGACCCGGTCGACGATCTGCTGCGGCGTCTGCTTCGAGATCAGCTCGCCGCAGGTCGGGCAGTGCGGCCGGCCGGCCCGGGCGTACAGCAGCCGCAGGTAGTCGTAGACCTCGGTGATCGTGCCGACGGTCGACCGCGGGTTGCGCGACGTCGACTTCTGGTCGATCGACACCGCCGGCGACAGGCCCTCGATGAAGTCGACGTCGGGCTTGTCCATCTGGCCGAGGAACTGCCGGGCGTACGCCGATAGCGACTCGACATAGCGCCGCTGACCCTCGGCGAAGATCGTGTCGAAGGCCAAACTGGACTTGCCGGACCCGGACAGGCCGGTGAACACGATCAGGGCGTCTCGGGGCAGGTCGAGGGAGACGTCCTTGAGGTTGTGCTCGCGCGCGCCGCGCACGATGAGACGGTCGGCCACGAGGCTGCTTCTCCCACTGTCGTCAATACGTAGGGTGTCGAAGAACAATGAATGCCGCTCGATCATGCTAACCAGGGGGTCCGACAAAGCCTTCCCGTCGTCCAGCGCCGGCCGTTGGGCATCCGCCAGCCCGCCAGGCGCATCGGACGGATCCTAGGGCCCAGGGTGGCCACTCCGAGGGACCGTTGCTGAGTACGGTAGGCCGCATGGACTCGGACTCCAGCCCTAGCCCGGCCGACTCGCTGACCATGATCCGAGACGCCACCGAACGCGTGCTCACCGACGTCCGAGCCTTGGCCGATCCCGACCTGCGGGCGCCGTCGGCACTGCCCGACTGGAGTCGCGGCCACGTCCTCACCCACATCGCGCGCAACGCCGACGGCCTGGCCAACCTGCTCACGTCGGCGCGTACCGGCGAGCGACGGCCGATGTATGCCTCGCAGGACCAACGCAACGCCGAGATCGAGGCCGGCGCCGGGCGCTCCGCGGCCGAGATGACCGCCGACATCGTCGAGACTGATCGAGGCTTCGCCACGGAGGCCGGCCGGATCACCGACTGGAGCGCGACCGTGTTCCGCACGCTGGACGCCCCCGCTTCCCGGTCGGCATGGTGCCGATGTTGCGACTCGGGGAGCTCGAGATCCACCACACCGACCTCGACGTCCGGTACGGGTTCGACCGCTGGCCCTCCGAGTGGGCGGCGGCGTACCTCTCGTACGCCTGTCGTGGACTGGAGGGCCGAGCCGGGGAGCCACTGGGCATCGCGGCGACCGACACCGGCACCCAGGTCGCCTCCGACGACCCCGGAGCGCGCATCGTCGAGGGCCCGGTCGCGGTGCTGCTGGCCTGGGTCACCGGTCGTCACGACGGTCACGACCTGCTGGTCGCACCGAACGGACCTCTCCCCGAGCTCGGAACCTGGCGTTAGGAGGCTTGGCCCATGAACTATCACGGACACGTCAAGGTCGGCGGCACGCCGGCGGTACGCGAACTCCCCGAACTCGTCATCACCAAGGTCGCGGTGGGCCCGATGGACAACAACGCCTACTTGTTGCGCTGCCGGCAGACCGACGAGCAGGTCTTGATCGATGCCGCCGACGAGCCGGACACGTTGCTTCGGGTCGTGGGCGACGGCGGGTTGCGACGGGTCATCACGACACATCAGCACGCCGACCACTGGCAGGCGCTGCCGGCCGTTATCAGCGCCACGAGCGCCGTCACCGTCGCCGGGGCGGACGACGCCGACGAGCTGCCGATCGAGACCGCCGAGCGCGTGTCCGACGGAGACCGAATCGCCGTCGGCCGGTCCGAACTCGAGGTCGTCCACCTCGTCGGACACACGCCGGGATCGATCGCATTGCTTTACGACGACCCCGAGGGCACGCCGCATGTGTTCAGCGGCGACAGCCTGTTTCCCGGTGGCGTCGGCAACACCCACGGCTCGGCCGAGGACTTCGCCTCGCTGTTTCACGACGTGAGTACGAAGCTGTTCGACCGGCTGCCGGACGAGACCTGGGTCTACCCGGGCCACGGCGACGACACCACGCTGGGCGCGGAGCGGCCACACCTAGCCGAGTGGGAGGCGAGGGGCTGGTAGGGATCGCGATGCGCTTCGGGCTCGTGGGCACCGGCCACTGGGCGCGGGCCGTGCATGCGCCCACCCTCACCGTGGCGCCGGGGGTCGAGCTTGCCGGGGTCTGGGGACGCGATCCGGCGAAGACAGCTGCCCTCGCCGACGAGTTTGACGCCACGGCGTACGAGGACGTCGACGCCCTGATCAACGCGGTCGACGCCGTCAGCTTCGCCGTCCCCCCGGACGTACAGATAGGCCTCGCCGAACGCGCCGCTCGCGCTGGTCGCCACCTGCTTCTGGAGAAGCCGATCGCCACCAGCGTCGACGCCGCCGAGCGACTGGTCTGCACTGTGGCGTCGGCTGGTGTCGCGTCGGTCGTCTTCTTCACCGCCCGATTCATGCCGGAGCGGCGCGCCTGGATCGAAGCCGTTCAGTCCGAGGACTGGTACGGCGGGTCGGCATGGTGGCTGGGCGCCGCGTTCGCTCCCGACAGCCCGTTCGACACGCCCTGGCGGCACGAGAAGGGCGGGTTGTGGGACGTCGGCCCGCATGCGCTGTCGATGGTCGCGGCCACGCTCGGCCCGGTTACCGGGGTGACCGCGGTGGCCGGCCGGCGCGGCGTGGTTCACCTCGTCGCGCGTCACGAGCGCGGCGTGACGAGCACCGTGACGGTGACGATCGAGGCACCGCCGACGGCGGCTAACGCCAGCCTGACGCTGTGGGGCGGGCCCGGCACGTCCACGATGCCGAGCGCGACGACGACCCCGGTGGAGGCCGGCACTCTCGCCGTGTCCGAGCTCGTGGCCAACGCCAGGGCCGGCCGTACCGATCATTCGTGCGATGTCCGATTTGGCGCCGACGTTGTACGCCTGCTCGCCGACGCCCAACGGCAGCTCGACACGACGGCAATCGTCTGACTCTGGGTCCATTCGGGACGTTGGTCGCGATCTATCGGGACCAAGGTCCCAAATCTCCCGGCTCACGGTGTGTCGATCTGTCGCCCGTGGGCACACTGCCGGTCGTGGATTCCC
>JBKOYM010000055.1:0-17155 GCA_046725375.1 Actinomycetota bacterium | reverse complement strand
GTGATCGCGAGGTGATGTGGTGGACGTTCGCGGCGTTCGTGCTCTATTTCCTCGTCATCGCCATCACGCGCCGCGTCCACCTGCCGCTCAACGCCCAGATCCAGGCGGCCGGGGACCCCGATCGGATCGCCGACCTCGCCGCCGTCCGGCAGCGGTTCGAAGCCCGCTGGGTCCGCTGGCACATCGTCCGTACGGTCGCCAATGTTGCCGCGTTCGGCTGCCTGCTCTGGGCGCTCGTCCTGTTCGGGCGTACGACATAGGCCCAAAAAGCGACGCCGGAGCGATCCGAAAGGGCCTGGCGCGAGTAACAACGACGTGGCCATGAGTCCACGGCAGAGGGACAATCGCGGTACCACTCGAGGAGGAGACCCATGACGGTCGACGACATTGGCGCCCTGGCTCGAGGCGACATCGAGCTGTGGGCGAAGCAGTTCGGCCAGGAACCGGCGCGTTAGACGAGCCGCCGATCGTGTTGCCGGCGTGGGACCCGATGGGTGCTCTGGCCCACGACTGACTGCTCATCGCGGACCGGCGACCTTCCGCCAGGCCCTGGCGGAGGCGTCGTCGGCCGGGAAGAACGCCTCGACCCGCAGCTCTTGGGCCGTGACGTCGACCGGCGTGCCGATGGTGGTAACCAGGGAGAAGAAGCCGACGGCGATCCCATCGAGCGCGAACCGGACGTCGACAACCGGTCCAGCCGGCACGGCCGGTCCCGGCTCGGCCAGCGCGGCGGCGACGCCCGGAAGCTGGCGCAGGCGGCGGATCAGATCTGCCGTGTCACGGTCGAACACACCGCCCACAGCTTCTCGGGCTGCCCGCTCGAGCAACGCTGTCACGACGGTCGCCCAGTTCAGAACGCTTCGCTGGATCGGCCCCGGCTCGATCATCAGGCGCAATACGTTGGCCGGCTCCGGGATCGGATCCGGCCCGTAGAGTCGGCCGAACAGCTGGTCGGCACCGTGATTCGTGCGCAAGACGTTCCAGCCTCGGTCCATGACGACGGCCGGGTACGGCTCGTGGTGCTCGAGCATGGTCGTGACCGCCGACTCGACCCGGCCGAGCTCTGTGCTGCCGAGGGGCGCTCCCGGATAGATCGGTGCGAATCCGGCTGCGAGGAGCAGGCCGTTCCGTTCACGTAGCGGAACGTCGAGAGCGTGAGCGAGTCGCATGACCATCTCGCGGCTCGGCTGGGCCCGGCCGGTCTCGACGAAGCTCACGTATCTCGGTGTGGTCCCCGCGCCCGATGCCAGATCGAGCTGGCTGACCCGGCGTACCGCCCGCCAATGACGGAGCAACTCGCCGACGCCGGCCGCTCGGTCCTGGTCTGGCGGGACAGCCCACATGTCGACACTTTAGGCGCCATGGCGTCGCCGATCCCTTCCCTGCGAGGGAATCGTGTCCGGTCCGATCGGGCCGCAGGCTGGCTGACAGCCGGCGTCCGCCGGCTTTCAACGAGAGGTGAGACCGATGGACCTGAAGATTCACACGACCGACTCGGCGCCGGCCGAGTCGCGACCGCTGCTGGAGGGCATCGCCGACGATCTCGGCTTCGTGCCCAACCTGGCCGCCGTCACCGCCGAATCACCGACCTTGCTGGCCGGCTTCGACGGACTCCGGAGGGCTGTCGGCGCGGGCGTCCTGGATCCGGTGTTGCGCGAGACAGCGGGACTGGCCGTCGGAGTTGCGGTCGACAACGCGTACGGCGTGGCCTTCCACTCAACGGTGTTGTCCAAACTTGGGCTCGCCGACGAGGAGATCGATCGGATGCGATCCGGTGCGGAGCCCGCCGACCCTCGGACCGCTGCCGTCTACCAGCTCGCGAGGGAGTTGGTGCTCACTCGGGGAAAGGTCACCGCCCGTACGATAGAACGCGCCAACGGCGTCGGTTTGTCGACCGCCGACATCCTCGAGGTCGTCGCCGAGTGCACGTTCGCGGGACTGATCGGCCTGATCGACAACCTCGCCGCCCGAGTCGAACTGGACGAGTTCCTCCGGCCGCAGGCCTGGAGCGCGTGACACGGATCTTGAGGGTTTGGGGTAGCCCTGGCTACCCCAAACCCTCAAGATCCGTCGGTCCCGAGGTACGCCCGCGCCATGTGGGTGACGAAGTCGTAGACGCCGTCCTCCTCGGGCGCGAGTGGACCCGGCTGGAAGCTCGGCGTCCGCATGCCGCGCTGCACCGACTCGCATGCCGACCAGTCCTGCTTGTTGGTGAGGTCCCAGAAGTCGACCGCGTACGCCGGGTCGAAGTCCGGCGCCTCGGCGACATCCGGCGGGAACGCCCAGGAGCACTGGATCCGGGTCCGATCCGGCGCGAGCGGCGTCAGCAGGTGCGTCATGATGTAGTCCGGGTGCAGGCTGATGAGCAGGTTCGGCAGGACCGCGACATACCAGACCGTGCGGCGCTCGACCTCGTCGAGCCGGGCGATCGTGACGCCGCCGCTGCGTCCGTCGAGTGACATCGTCTCGGCGTCGCCGCGCAGGTTCATCCAACCGCCGACCCAGTCGCCGTCCCTTTCGTCGACGTTTTCGCCGCTGTCCGGTGGGCTCACGCGGCACAGCTCCGGGTGGATCATCGAGCAGTGGTAGCACTCCTGGTAGTTCTCGACGATCACCTTCCAGTTGGCGGCGACGTCGTACTCGTGGGTCGTGGTCGTGACGAGTGAGGCCGCGTCGTACTGCCCGACGAGGCCTTCGAGGGCTCCGATGTGCCGCTCGAAGGAGGGCGCCCGGCGCGAGCGATCGACGAACAGCCAGCCGTGCCACTCCCGTACGTCGACCGGGCGCAGCCCATAGGTTGTCTTGTCGAAGCCTTCGACGTCCTTGAACCCCGGCGCCCCGATCAGATGGCCGTCGAAGCCGTAGGTCCACGCGTGATAGGGGCAGATGATGGCCCGTGGCTCGGCGCCGCCGCCGCAGGGGAGCAGCTCGTGGCCGCGGTGCCGACAGGCGTTTTCGAACGCTCGCAGCCGGCCGTCCTTGTCGCGCGACAGGAGTACGCCGTAGTCGCCCATCGAGTACGCCCGGAGGCTGCCGCTCTTGGCGATCTCGCTGCTCCGGCCGACGCAGACCCAGCCGTCGAAGACGTACGCGCGCTCCCAGTCGAGCACGGCGTCGTCGATGTACGCCGCTCGCGGCAGCATCGCGCTGGTACCGAAGGGGGCCAGCGACCGCTCGAGGGCCACGCGATTGACGCGCGCCGGCGGGATCCTGGTCGACTCGATCGGCTCGACGATGGGCGAAGTCTGGCTGTCGTGCATGCTGGATCCTCACGTACTGAACGGCCATTCAATTCTAGGCCACCCCCGGCGGGCATGTCGACGTCCTGGCTCGCCCGCTGTCCGGCGTTTGGACGCGTCCCGCGACTAACTGACTATTCAGTCACCATCTTTCAAACGGCCCGCTGGCTGTCTAGACTTCCGCGCATGGCCCGAGGCGAAGCTGCCCACAACTCCAGCGGGGCGATCTCGATCATCGCGCTCCGCAAGGAGTTCGACAGCGTCGTCGCTGTGGACGGCATCGACCTCGAGATCAAGCCAGGAGAGTTCTTCACCCTGCTTGGTCCATCGGGATGCGGCAAGACCACGACCCTGCGCCTGCTCGCCGGGTTCGAGCAGCCCACCCATGGTCAGGTCCTCCTCGACGGCGTCGACGTCGCGCTGACCCCGGCGCACAAGCGTCCGGTCAACACCGTCTTCCAGAGTTATGCGCTCTTCCCGCACCTGGATGTGCAGAAAAATGTCGAGTACGGCCTGCGGTGGCGCAAGGACATCGACAAAAAGACCCGCGAGGCTCGGGTGGCAAAGGCGCTGGAGCTCGTGCGGCTCGGAGGGTACGCGCGGCGGCGCCCGCACCAGATGTCTGGCGGACAGCAGCAACGGGTGGCCCTGGCCCGGGCATTGGTTCTCGAGCCGTCGGTACTGCTCCTCGACGAGCCGCTGGGCGCACTCGACGCGAAGCTCCGACACTCGCTGCGAGCCGAGTTGACGACGCTGCAGCGAGAAGTCGGCATCACGTTCGTGTTCGTCACCCATGACCAAGAGGAAGCCCTCGAGATGTCCAACCGGCTCGCCGTGATGGACAGTGGGCGCGTCATGCAACTGGGGACGCCGGAGGAGGTCTACCAGGAGCCGCTCACCGAGTTCGTCGCGGACTTCCTGGGCGTCGCCAACCTGTTCGACATCGAGTGCCTCTCGGGCAGCGGCATGACCCGCACCGTTCGCTTCGGTGAGTTCACGCTCGAGGCGCAGGCGCCGGCGGGGCACGAGTCCGGGCCGGGACGGGCCGTCATCCGACCCGAGTGCGTCGAGCTGGCCGAGCCGGGGCTGACTGGCGCCAACCGGCTGCCCGGGATGGTCGACCGCACCGTCTTCCTGGGTTCGACGACGCAGGTGATGGTTCGCCTTCCGCAGGGCGCGGTCGTGCAGTCGCTGGTCACGAACCATGCGATGCGCGACAGCCTGACCAGCGGTCAACCCGTGACGGTCCAACTGCCATCACAGTCGCTTCGGATACTTGCCCCGTCGGCCCAAGAGGCGCCGGCGACAGTCGGCGGGGACGCCTGACCGCCCGTCCGACGCTCAGCCGTAGTCAGCCAGGTCTTCCAGCGGCGATCGCGCACCCCGTCGGCGCGCCCGGAGGCCGACGTACGCGAGGATCAAGGCGAGGAACGACCCCACCAAGAGCAGCGACGCCAAGGCGTTGAGCGCCGGAGTGGGAGCCGCCCGCACCGCGTTGTACAGCTTGACCGGCACCGTGATGTTCGACGCGTCGCCGAACAGGAACTGGCTCACGACAAAGTCGTCGAGCGAGGTGGCGAACACGATCATGGCCGAGGCGAAGATCGACGGCATCAACAGCGGGATCAGGATCGTACGAATCGCCTGTATGGGGCTTGCCCCCAAGTCCCTAGCGGCCTCTTCGTAGTCGCCGCCGATGCTCAGCAGTCTCGAGCGCACGATCACGAGCACATACGAGACGGAGAACGTGACGTGGCCAAGCAGCATCGCGGGTCGGCCCAGTGGCACGAACTGATACAGATTGACCATCACGAGATAGAGCGCCGACCCCACCACGATTTCGGGGGTGACGAGCGGAACCAACGCGATCCCGTTGGCCACCTGGCTGCTCCGCGAGCGCCATCGCGTGAGTCCCATGGCGAGCATGACGCCCAGCGGCGTCGCCACCAGAACCGTGGCGGTACCGAGGATCAGGCTGTTCTTCAGCGCCAGCAGCAGGCTCGGATCCTCCCCGACCGAGCCTTCGGCGCAGCAGTACCACTGCGTGGAGAAGCCCTGCCAGGTGCTTCGCGACCGTCCGTCGTTGAAGGAGAACTGCACCGCGATCAGGAGCGGAAGGAGCGACCACAGGATGTACAGCCAGGTGATCGCCGCGAGCACGTAGGGACGGCGCCAGGGGTTCCGCCAGGGCGGCACCCACTTCCTGGCTGTGGCTGGCTCGGCCGCGGCGCTCACCGAGACCTCTGTGCGGGTCATCGGGTGGTCTCCCTGCTCGCGCGTTGGGTCAGGACCAGGTAATAGGCCATGAAGAACAGCAGGACGAGTGAGAGCAGCAGCACCAGGGCGGCGCCGAAGTTCTTCGACGGACCCTGCAAGAGGAACAGCTCAATCAGGTTCCCGACCATGTTGGTATTCGGTGAACCCGACACGAGGGTGTTCGTGTAGTAGTCACCGGCCATCGGGAGCGCCGTGATGACCAGCGCAGTGACCAATCCCATCTTCGACAGTGGCAACGTCACGCGCAGGAAGGTGCCGACAGCGCCCACCCCGAGGTCGCGGGATGCCTCGAGGAGATGCGGGTCGATCCGGTCAAGTGACGCGAACAGCGGAATGATGAAGTACGGCAGGTAACCGTAGGCGAGAGCCATCACGACGGTGAATGAATTGCCGGACAGCCAGGAGATCGGCGCGACGCCGAAGACGCCCAATGCCTTGTTCACGTAACCGTCGTCCTGGAGCAGGTTGACCCAGGCGAGCATGCGCGTGATGTAGTTGATCCACCAGGGCGCCAGTATCAGGGCTAGGACCAGGCCCCGCCTCTTTCCGGCCAGACGAGCCGTGTAGTACGCCACGGGATATCCGATGACCATACTGATCAGCAATGCCAGGAAGCAGTAGATCCCGGTGCGGATCCACACCTGCTGGTAGGGGCCGGACACGGAGTCCGCGATCACCTTGTTGAATGTGGCGAAATGCCAGTCGAGCGGGTTCCATGCCGGGTTCGGCTCGCCGAAGAGGTTGATGCTCCCGCTGAAGGCGACCGCCATGACGGCGTAAACCGGCACGAGGAACAGCGTGATGAGCCAGAACGTCCCGGGGAGCGCTAACGCCGGCCACAACCGCCGGGCCGCGCGGTCATGGCGGTCTTCCGGCCTAGCCACCGGCCTTGAACTCGGACCAAGACTGCCGCCAGAGCGTTTCGGTTTCCGGACTGACCTCGTAGAAGGTGAGTCCGGTGTCGAAGTCGTCGGGCACCACGACGGCATTCATCAGGTTCTCCGGAATGTAGCCCTGGTCGATCAGGTACCGAGCCGACAGCTTGGTCAGTGGCGGCTGGTAGCCGTTCCACCCGAAGTTGCGGAGGCTGATCTGGTTGTCGAGGAGGTCGTTGATCAGCAGATGAGCGAGCACGGGTTTGGTCGCACTCTTGGGAATCGCGATGACGTCGTTACCGATGACGCGCTGTGACGGGTCGTCAGGGCGCCAGTACGCCAGAACGTCGGTGGTCTCGCCCTTCGGCAGGTAGTACTGACCGGCAATCGCGTCACCTGACCAGGCCTGGTGGACGGTGGCGGTGCCCTCGGGAACTTCGGAGTAGGCGTTGATGTCGACCTTGACGTTCACCAGATCGATCAAGTCGATGAGCGAGTCGACGGCCTCGTGGACGTACTCGGGGTTGCTCGTGTTGATGTCGGTGGTGATGTGGTTGCGCAGCAGCGACATCCCGATGGCTTCTCCGAGGTCGTCGAGCAGGTAGATCTTGCCCGCGTACTGCTCGTCCCACATCAGGTCGTAGCCGTTCTTCGGAACGCTCGTTACCACGTCCGCACGGTAGAGCACCCCCGTGCCGTAGATCGTGTACGGCACGGTGTAGCGCGCCTCCTGGTCGTACCAGGGGTTCTGATACGCCGGCCAGAGGTTCTTGAGGTTGGCCACGTACGAGTGGTTCAGCGGCTGGAGGAGCTCGGCGTAGACCATCTTGCTCAGCACGCTGGGACCCGGAAAGACGAGGTCGAACGACTCGCCAGACGCGCGGATCTTCGCCAGCATCTCGTCGTAGTTGACGTACGGCGTCACCTGCACCTCGACGCCGTGCTGCTCACCGAAGTCCTTCATCACTCCGGGCGCCATGTAATCGGCGTAGTTGAGAATCTTGAAGGTGCCGCCCGTCTCGGGGTCGAGTCCGTCGTCGATGGGTGGATTGCTGTCGTTGATAGGCAGGGTCACCGGATCGTCCGGCCGTGCCAGCGGATAGGGGGCGGCGCCGCTCGCGGTGCTGGTGTCGGTGTTGCAGGCGGCGAGAACAGGCGCCGCACCGACCCCAACGCCGAGCCAGAGGCCTCCCCGCAGGAGGTCTCGGCGGGAGAGTTGCGGTCGCGATGGCCTACGACGCAGGGTCGGATCTGTCGGGTCGAAGCTCATATCAACCCCTTCGCGGTCGAGCCAAGAACTGACGCTGGCCTCCGGAGAGGTCACCTAAACGGCTGTTCAGCCATGTGTGCCTCATTGTTGCTCGCAGATGCCAAAGGTGTCGAGCCTTGACGTGACTGGTTGCCGGATCGTCACCGGCGTCAGCGCAGATCGTTCGGGCGGTTTGCTCGGGAGGGAGCCGAATGCCACGCATGGCCGGATAGATGGCGAGTACGGCTCATTTGCCGCGGGAGTGAGGCCACCGTACTAGAGACGACAACCCTTCGTCGCTTAGACTGAACGACGATTCAATCGGCTCGGCCACAGGGAGATCGTGATGACCGCGACGAACGCCGACCAGGTCGCGGGTGCGGCCCTCGACACGCTGATCGCCGAGGAGACCGAGGTGTTCCTGGCTCGGCAGCCGCGGGCGCACGAGGTCATCGCGCGGGCGGCGCAGTCCCTCGCGGGCGGCGCGACCTCCAACTGGCAGATCGCCGAACCCCAGGCCGTCTGGTTGAGCCATGGTGTCGGTTCGAAGGTCTACGACGTCGACGGCAACGAGTACAGCGACTTCCACGGCGGCTACGGAGCGTGCCTGGCCGGCCACGCGCACCCGGCGATCGTCGCCGCCGTGACCGACCGCGTCGCTCGCGGCACGCATTTCGCACAACCGACCGAGGACGCCATCGTCGTCGCGGAGCAGCTGACCGAGCGATTCGGACTCCCCTCGTGGCGGTACGCCAACTCCGGCACCGAGGCGACGATGGACGCCGTGCACCTGATGCGGGCCGCCACCGGCCGGGATCGGATCATCAAGGTCGAAGGGGGCTATCACGGGCATCACGACTCGGTGCAGGTGTCCGTGCTGCCCGAGCCGGACGAAGACATCGGCCCGGCCGCGGCGCCGAACTCCCTCGCCAGCAACACCGGCATCCCGCAGGCGTTCATCGATCTGGTGTCGGTCGTGCCGTTCAACGACGTCGAGGCCGTGGAGCGCGTTCTCTCCGCGCATCCGGACGAGATCGCCGGGATGATCGTCGAGCCCATCATGATGAACGCCGGCATCATCCAGCCCGAGCCCGGCTACCTGGCCGACCTCCGGGAGGTTTTGCACCGGTACGGCGCGTTGCTCACCTTCGACGAGGTCAAGACCGGATTCACGACGGGCCCGGGCGGTGTAACCCGGTTGTCCGGCGTCGTTCCCGACCTGGTGTGCCTTGCCAAGTCGCTCGGCGGCGGGCTGCCGACGGCGGCGATCGGCGGCTCCGACGCGCTGATGTCGATGATCAGCGACGGCCGGTACGAGCAGGTCGGGACGTTCAACGGCAACCCGCTCGTCATGGCGGCGGCCCGGGCGACGCTCACGGAGGTCCTGACACCCGACGCATATCGGCACCTCGACCGGCTGCACGACCGGCTGGGCACTGAGCTGCAACGCGTCATCGACGAGTCCGGGATGCCGTGGCGGGTCGTGCTGGCCGGCGCCAAGGGGTGTGTCTCGTTCCATCCGGAGCCGATTCGTAACTTCCGGGACTTCCTCCAACTCGACGGTCGCTACGGGCATGCACACTGGCTCGTCCAGCACAACGGTGGGGCGTTCCTGCCGCCGTGGGGCAAGGTCGAGCAGTGGCTGATCTCGGTCCAGCACGACGACGCCGACATCGATCGCTTCATCGCCAACTTCGAACGGTTCACCGCGCGCGTCGCGGCGCCCGGCTGACGCGCCTACCGTTCTGGCCGGGGTGGCTCCAGCACGAACCTATTGGTCCGGCGCCACCGCGGGCCAAAACGGAGCCGCCGACTCTAGACCCTAGCGACTGGTGCCGCGGCGACGGTACTTCCAGGTGAAACCGAGCGACGTCGACGCGAATCGCATCGCCACTTGGAAGGCCCGCTGGCCGTCGACGACCGGGTCGTCGAGAGCGGTCTGGATCGAGAGACCGTCCATCAGCGCGGCGAACGCGATCGAAAACTCCTCGGCGTCGACCGTGTCGATCTCGCCGGCATCCATCCCCTCGCGGACGACGCGGGCAATCATCGCCCGCCAGCGCTGGTCGAGGTCGACCCGGTCCTTCTTGACCTCGGGGTGTCGGAACGCCTGCGCCCAGAGGTCGAACCACAGTCCCCAGGTGCCGGGCGACTCCTCCTGGCCGGGTAGGCAGGTCCAGGCGACGAGGGTCTCGAGGCGCTTGACGATCGCCGATGTCGACGCCAGCATCTCGTCGGCCGCCCGGTAGAACGACTGTTCGGAATAGCGAAGCGCCTCGGTGAGCAGCTTGTCCTTGGTGCCGAAGTAGTAGACGACGAGCGGCGGGCTCGCCCCGACTCGTTCGGCGACGTCGGCGATCCGTGTGTCGCCGAAGCCTCGTTCGGCGATCAGCGTGGCTGCCGCCGCCAGCATCTGGTCGCGCCGTGCGTCGGCGACGGGCGCTGTGGACGCCTTGTCGGCCATGAGGCTCTCCCGCGGGCAGGTTTTCTTGTCGTGCAGGGTACCAAGCCATAAACTGAACAGTCAGTCAGGACGCCTCGTCGTGGGAGCAGGTGCTTGGTGGCGAATACCGCCGATGCCATCGGGGTGGTGGGGGTTGCCCGATTATGATCGCAGCGGCCGGCGGGGGATCTGACGGGTCACGTGCTCGTCTCGCGGCGATGCTCGAAGCGCGCACGATCGCGGTCGTCGGCGCGAGTGAGCGATCCGCATCGTTCGGGCTCAATCTGACAACGGAGGTGCTCCGGAGCCCGTCGGCGCCGACCGTTCATCTGGTGAATCCGCAACGACGGAAGGTCCTGGGCTACCGCTGTCTGCCGTCGCTGGCCGACGTGCCTGCTCCGGTCGACCTCGTCCTACTCGGCGTTCCCGATGATGTCGTCCCTGATCAGCTGGCAATCGCGTCTGCGCGCGGCGACGCCGGTGCCGTGGTCTTCGGGACCGCCGCCGGACGGTCCGCCGACATTGTCGCGACGGCTGGTGACATGGCGCTCTGCGGGCCCGGTTGCATGGGGTTCGTCAACCTGTCCCGTGGGGTACGTGGGATCGGCTACGTCGAGCGTTTTCCGCTGTCTGTCGGTCCGATCGCGATGGTGACCCATTCGGGCTCGATCTTTTCGGCGCTGCTTCGTACGCATCGGCGGCTCGAGTACTCCCTGGCCGTCTCATCTGGTCGGGAGGTCGTCACGACGACGGCCGACTATCTGGACTATGCGCTCGGGCTCGAGGAGACGCGAGTGATCGCGCTTGTCCTCGAGACCCTGCGCGACGTGCCTCGTCTGCGCGACAGCCTGATGGCAGCGGCCGATCGCGACATCCCGGTCGTCGCCATGACCGTCGGAGGGTCGCCGACCGGTCGGGCTCTCGTCGACGCACACTCGGGTGCGATCGCGGGCGACGACGCGGCATGGGAGGCGCTGTTCGCCACGTGCGGCGTCCATCGGGTCGACGACCTCGACGAGATGGCCGACAGCCTCGAGGCCTTCGCCATCGGTCGCCGGGTACGCCGCGGCAGCAAACCGTCCGGCGTGGCAACCCTGCACGACTCGGGCGCCGAACGAGCTCTCGTCGCGGACGTCGCGGACCGGCTCGGCGTACCGTTCGCACCGCTCGCGGAGGCAACCCGGTCCGCGTTGACGAAGTGGCTCGAGCCAGAGCTATCGGCGACGAATCCGCTGGACGTCTGGAGCCGGGTCGGCGACACGGAGGCGTTGGTCGTCAACTGCCTCGAAGCGCTGGCCGCCGACGACGGTGTCGGCGTGGTCGCGCTGGCGGTTGACCTCGTGCCCGAGTACGACGGCGACGATTCCTACCCCCTCGCGGTCGTTTCGCTGATCGACCGGACCGACAAGCCGATCGTCGTCTTGACCAACGTCTCGTCGGCCGTCGACCAGGATGCGGCCAGCCGGCTGCGCAAGCTCGGTGTGCCGGTCTTCGAAGGCACCCGCTCTGGCCTCCGGGCCATGGGACACCTGCTGGCCGACGCCGAACCACGTCGCCGACCCCAGCCGCACCCGGTCGACCAGACGCGATGCGCGCGCTGGATGCCGCGCCTCGGATCGGATGGGGCGGACCTGGATCCCATCGAACTCGTTGCCGACTACGGCATCTCGGTGGCATCGCAGCACGACGTCGCATCGGCCGATGCCGCGATTGCTGCCGCCGAGGGACTGGGCTATCCGGTCGCGCTCAAGACGGCAGCCCACGGCGTACGGCACAAGGTCGACGTCGACGGCGTACGCCTCGGCCTCACTGATGCCGACGCGGTGCGCGCGGCGTACGAGGACATCGCCGCACGGCTCGGCCCGGACCTCACCGTGCAGCGGCACATCGAGTCGGGTGCCGAGTTCGCGCTCGGCATCGTCAAAGACCCGCTGCTCGGCCCCCTCGTCGTCGTCGCCGCGGGCGGGACGCTGGTCGAGTTGCTCGATCAGCGGGCGGTTGGACTGCCGCCCATCGACGCCGACGCAGCGTCGGACATGCTCGCGCAACTCCCCGTGCTGCGGCTCGTCAGCGGCTATCGCGGGCGGCCGCCGGGTGACCTCGCGGCGCTCGCCCAGGCTGTCGCGGGCATGTCGCAGCTGGCGGTAGAGCTCGGCGATCGGATCGAGGCGGTCGACGTCAACCCGGTGATCGTGTCGCCATCCGGTGCGATCGCCGTCGATGCCCTGGTGATCCCGACGCCGCCCGACGGCTAGGCCGGCTGGCGTTTTGGCGCAGGGGACCCCAGCGACGAACCTATTGGCGCGGGGGACCCCTGCGACGAACCTATTGGCGTGGGGGACCCCTGCGCCAAAAGCTGGGGCAACCCCACCCGAATCAGCTCGACACGTCCGAGGGGAACGGGAGGGCGATCGGGTCGGCCGCGAGCCGGCTTCGTCCGTGTTCGTCGAACCGGTCCAGTCCGAGATCGGACACGTCGACGACATCGGTCCGACCGGTCAGGGAGAGGTCGGCCGCCGCTCGGGCCACGGCCGGGCCCCACATCATGCCGTGGCCACCGGCCGCGGCGACCACCGTGCCGTCCACCGGCCCGTCTCGGTCGATGGCCGGACCCAGGATCGGGAGGTGATCGGGTGTGAAGTCGATGGTCGCCGCCCAGAGCTTGCGGAGTCCGAGCGCCCCCGTCGCGGGCAGCAGCCGCGCGATCCGGGGCCGCACCGTGTCGTAGTAGGCCCAGTCGAAATCGACGTCGTCGCCGGGTGGCTCCTTCGGGTTGCTCATGCCCCAGAGCACGCCACCCTCTTCGGGACGCCAATAGACACCGGAGGAGATGTCGAACACCATCGGCAGTCGGTCGGGCGCGAGATCGGGATGCGGCTGGGTGACGACGACCTGATGTCGGGCTCCACCTGAAGGGATCCGAACGCCCGCTGCCCGACCGACCGCTGCCAGGGTCGGACCTCCGGTGAGCACGACACGGTTCGTCGAGATGTTTCCGGCCGTCGTGCGTACTCCGGCGACCCGGCCACCCCGTCGAATCAGTCCGATGAACGACGTTCGCTCGGCGACAACGACATCTGATCGGACCAGCGCTGCCGTATACGCGAGGACGTTGCGCGGCGGGTCGATGTAGCCGTCGCCTGGTGCGTACGAGCCGCCCATCGTCTGGCCAGGCGCCATCGCCGGGTTGAGCTCGTCGAACTCGGTGGCGCCGACCCACCGTACGTCGAGGCCGAGCCGTTGCTGCATCGCGATCCGGGCCTTGGCCTGCTCCACCTCGGCGTCGTCGAAGCACGGCATCAAGTAGCCCTGCGCGACGAAGCCCGAGTCGATGCCGAGCAGCTCGGGTTGCTTGGCGTAGAAGTCGCGGCTGTAGAGGCCGAGCCGGACCGCGGTCTCCGTGCCGCCCTGGGCCCGCACCATGCCCGCGGCGCGCGAGCTGGCTCCCGAGCCGAGTGTGCGAGCCTCGACGAGGGTCACATGTCCCAATCCGGACTGGCGCAGTGACCAGGCGCACCAGGCCCCGATGGTCCCACCACCGACGACGACCGCGTCGGCCGTGCGCGGAAGGACAGCGCTGCTGGTCACAGCACAGCAGCGTCACATAGACTGAACAGTCAGTCAATCCGCGAGTGCTGGAGGCCCGATGTACGGCCTGTCCGCCGCCGACCTGGAGATCCAAGAGCGAGCCCGTGCGTTCGCCGAGGAGCTCATACCGTACGAGGTCGAGGCGGAGGCAAACGGGGGCCGATTGCCCGAATCGGTCGAGAAGGCGCAGCACGAGCGGGCCCTCGAGCTCGGCCTCTACGCGACCAACATGCCCCGGTCGGTCGGCGGCCAGGGGTGCACCACCCTGCAGCAGGTGCTGGTGCAGGAGGAGGCCGGCCGGGTGAGCAACGCGCTCGGCTGGTGCATGCACACGCCGCCGAGTTGGTGGCCCGATGTCGCGAATGACATCCAGCGCGAGCGATGGCTGCTTCCGACCGTCCGGGGTGAGATGAGCGAGTGCTACGCCATCACGGAGGAGGACGCAGGCTCCGACGTCACCGAGATCCGGGCGACGGCCCGGCGCGACGGCGACACCTACGTACTCGACGGGGTGAAGTGGCACGTGACGTCGTTCGACTCGGCGGCTTACATCTTCTTCCAGGCGATCCTGACGACCGGGGAGTACGCCGGCCAGCAGGCGCTGTTCGTCGTCGACGTCGATGCGCCGGGCGTACGCGTCGTCCGGACGCCCGAGTACAGCCACACCATCGGGCACGCGCATCCGATCGTCGCATTCGAGGAGGTACGCGTGCCGGACAGCCAGCTCGTCGGAACCGAAGCCGACGGCATGTCGTTCGTGTACGAGTGGTTCCGCTTCGAGCGTCTCATGGTCGCCGCCCGCTGCCTCGGGGCTGCCGGGCGGCTGGTCGACGAGGCGACGGCGTTTGCGAAGCGACGGATCGTCGGTGGGGTGCCGCTGATCGAGCGGCAGCTCGTCCAGGGCATGCTCGCCGACAGCCTGACCGAGCTCTTCGCGGGTCGGTCGATGACCTACGAGACCGCGCGTTCGGTCGACGAGGGAGTCGACGTCAAGGTGCTCCATGGGCGGTCGTCGATGGTCAAGCTCTACGCCTCGGAGCTCGCCGGCCGGGTAGCTGATCGGGCCGTCCAGATCTTCGGTGGGCGCGGATACATGCGAGACAACGTCGCCGAGCGGCTGTGGCGGGAGGTCCGCGTCGAGCGCATCTGGGAGGGCGCCAGCGAGATCCAGCGCCTGATCATCGCCGACCAGCTCGCCAAGCGTGGTGCGGCTGCGCTGGTCTGATCGCCTCGGCTCCGAAGCGTTGTCGTTGCGCCCGGTGTGTTCACCCGGTTCGGGTGATGCCGACCGTGTGGCCGCCTGGTCATGGTGAGGGCCGGTGCTGTGATGAGGCCGAGGTGAGGAGCGCCCATGACCAACGGCCTGGATGACTACGATCGCGACGCGTCGCTGTTCGGCAACCGCTTCATGACCCGGGAGGTGCCGTCACAACGCATCCCGACATCCGGCATGGCCGCCGCCGACGCGATGCGGCTGGTGCTCGAAGACGTTGCCCTCGAGGGTCTGCCGGTCCACAATCTGGCGACGTTCGTGACGACGTGGATGGAGCCGGAGGCGCGAAAGCTCATCGCCTTGAACCTGCAGCGCAACTTCATCGACCATGCGGAGTATCCGCGCACGGCCGAGATCGAGCAGCGCTGCATCCGCATGCTCGCCGATCTCTACCACGCGCCCGGCCCCACGACGGGCGCGCGTACCCAAGGCTCGTCCGAGGCGATCATGCTCGGCAGCCTGTCGCACAAGTGGAACTGGCGGCGGCGCCGGCAGGCGGCGGGCGAACCGACCGACCGCCCCAATCTGATCTTCGGCGGCGACGTCCATGTCGTCTGGGAGAAGTTTTGCCGCTACTTCGATGTCGAGCCGCGGATCGTGCCGCTGCAGCCCGGCAAGTACACCATCGGGCCGGACGACGTCGAACCCCACATCGACGAAAACACCATCGCTGTCGCGGCGGTGCTTGGCACGACCTTCACCGGTCACAAGGACGACATCATCGGCATCAACGACCTCCTGGTCCGCATCAAGCAGGAGCGCGGGCTTGACGTTCCGCTGCATGTGGACGCAGCGAGCGGCGGCTTCGTGTGGCCGTTCCTCTTCCCCGACACGGCGTGGGACTTCCGGCTCGAGCAGGTGCGCTCGATCAACGTCTCGGGGCACAAGTTCGGTCTGGTCTACCCGGGCGTTGGCTGGCTGATCTTCCGGGAGGAGTCCGACCTCGCCGACGAGCTGGTCTTCGAAGAGAACTACCTCGGCAAGACGGACAAGACGTTCACGCTGAACTTCTCGACCGGCTCGGCGATGATGCTGGCGCAGTACTACAACTTCGTACGCTTCGGACGCGACGGTTACACCTACATCATGCGGAACATGCAGCGAAACGCCCACGCGCTGGCCGAGCGGCTGAACGAGATGGGTCGCTTCGAAGTGATCGGAAACGAAGAGGAGCAACTCCCGCTCGTCGCGTTCCGGCTCGCCGAGAAGATGCCGTACGACGAGTTCGACATCGCATGGCAGCTGTCGGCCGAGCGCGGCTGGATGGTGCCGGCGTACACGCTCCCACCCAACGCCCAGGACGTGACGATCATGCGCGCTCTGGTCAAGGAGACCATGAGCCGCGAATACGTCGACACCCTCGCCCGCGACATCGAGCAGGCCTGCGGGACCCTGTCGAAGAAGGGCGGCGTCGACGAGACCGAGCGCCAGCGGATCGTGATGGGTCCCGGTCACTGAGCCCTGTCGGAGTGACGATCGGAGTCAGAAGCGGCAACTGACGGCTGTCGCGTCGTCGTGGACCTTGCCGCGATGACGGCCGGCGGCCCGCTCGTCCGCGTGACGTACCCGCTCGATGACGGCTGCCGGTCCGTCCTCGTCGAGGAGGTCCATCAGATCGACCCACCGGAGCCCGTGGCGTTCGACGAGCCGAGTCGCGCCGTCGGTGAACATGCCGGCGCGATCCAGCCGCTCCCGGTCGATTGAGCCGGTCAAGGCTTCGTCGGCCGCCGCCGGATCGGTGCTGGCGACCCAGAATCCACCGGGTGTGTTGCGGTGATCGCGGACGATTTCGACGGATCGTCCGGGCAGGCTCTCGAGGCGATCATCGTGAATGACGTCGATCGACCCGTCGCGCCGACCAAGCACGATCGGTGAGTCGGCCAGGACGAGGTAGTCCACTGCGTCGTGGCGTTCGCGGAGCATCGTCACGGTCGACGACGGGCTGTCAGGGTTCGCCAGGTCACACGTGTCGGTGTGCTCGGCCACGACCCTCTCGATCGCGACTCGTAGCGCGTCCGGAAGGCCGTCTGATCTCGTCAGCAGGAGCCGGGCCAGCTCCGACCCGAGCCCGCTGGTCAACCACGGCACGTCGTGGATGCAGCCCGTGTCGACGCCTGGCATCGGGGTCGCTCCATCGAGGACGATCGCAAAGTCGGGCCCGGTGACGACGAGGTCCTCGTTGCGAGGGCCGTCTGGCGCTGGCTCGGTCGC
>JBKOYM010000117.1:0-15455 GCA_046725375.1 Actinomycetota bacterium | reverse complement strand
CCAACCAGCGACGGTGCTCCATTGTCGGGATGAGTTCTTGGGCTCGCTGCAGATGCATCTGGGCCACGTCCAAGTCTCCGGTGCGAACCGCCAACAACGCGGCGCTCAGCCGGGCCATCGCGCTGGCGTTGGGCATGCCCGTGTACGAAAGACCCTCTCGAACCACGGGGCGGCTGTCCCGGATGCGGCCCAGCGCCAGCAGGTCTCGGGCCAGGCTGGCGGCCCAGAAGGCGGCGAACGACAGTGCCCCAGCGTTGATCGCGAACCGAAGCGCCTCCGTCCCGTTTTCGACGGCCTCGGCGAGGCGACCACGATCTTCTAGATAGTTCGCTCGCCCCACGAAGGCCCAGCCGGTCGTGTTCGGGTCATCGCCCATTCGGGCGTAGCGCAGCGCCTCCTTGGTGGCCTGGCCGGAGCGTTCCTCACGGATGAAGGTTTCTCCGTGTGCCGTGTACGCCACACTCAGGGCCTGGTTGTCGCCAGACCGTCGAGCGGCCTGCAGGGCTTGCTCGGCGTGCTCTTGGGCCGCCGGGACATTGTTCGACCAGAATTCAACGGTGCTGAGCTGAGCCAACGCCTCAGCGTATTGAATGCTGTCCGGATAAGGTCGGGCGAGTTCGACGGCTCGCCTGACCTCGGCGAACATTCCGCCCTCGATGGAGTCGGTCTGCCCACTCGCCTCGGACCAGTCGGTCAGGAGGCGGCTGGCCCGCAGCGGGTCGGTGTCGGCGTCGACGAGCGCGAGTGCCCGGCTCAGCGCGGCCAGGCTGGCGTCGCTGTCGCCCACCAGATAACTGGCTCGCGCAACCCGCTCCAGCAGGTCGGCCTCGTCGAGCCCGTCCACCGCGCCGTGGTCGCTCGTGGCGGGCCACAGTCGCGCGGCCCGGCGCAGGTGAGCGGCTGCCTCACGGAGGGCCTTGGCGTGTTGGGCGAGGTCGGCCGCGCGTAGCGAGGCTTCTAAGCATGCTGCTCGCTGGTGGGAGCCCTCGTAGTGGCGGGCCAGGTCGGCCTGTCGTCGGAGTTCGTCGATTCCGCTGCCGGCTCCAGCAGTCTGGAGGACCTTCGCCCAGGAGGCGTGGACCGTGGCGGCCTCACCGGGAACGAACGTGTCGTACAGGACCTCGGCCAACAGCGGATGCCGCAGCCAGCACCTGTCGGTGCCCTGGGCCACGACGATCCCACGGTCGGAGGCTTCGGCCAGCCCGGCGGTCACGGTCGCGGCGCCGATTCCGTCGTTGGCGGCGACCGTTGTCAGGTCGTCGACTCGCACAGGTCTGCCGGCCACCGCGAGCAGCCGCACCACCTGGCGCGCGGTGGCGGTGAGTCCGTGCCAGGCCGCCAGCAGCGCCTGTTCGAGGGCTGGGGGAAGATCGTCGGGGAGCTGGTTGTCGTCGGGTGTGAGATCGGTGACGAGCAGCTCGGTGAAGTAGGGGTTCCCTGCGGTCAGGTCCTGCACGGCGTCCACCAGATGGGGGTGGGGCGCGCCGCCGACGAGCAGGGCGATCTGTTGTTCGGTCTCGTCGCGGGTCAGCCGGTCCAGTCCGACGTCGTGCACCGACGGCAGCCGCTGCAGGTCGGCCAGCCAGCCATGGGTTGGATCCCCGGCGGGTAGTTCCTCGTCTCGCAGCGTCGCCAACACGATCAGCCGCTGGCTTCGGAACCCGGCGATCAGGTAGGCGAGCGCATCCCGGGACGCCGGGTCGGCCCACTGCACGTCGTCGACCACCAACACCGTCGGCCGCCGCGAGGCGATGGCGCCGACCAGCCCGTCGAGCACCGACAACAGACGCACCGGCCGGTCAGGCGCCTGCCATGCCAGCGAGGGCAGCAGATCGCCCACCCCATCGACGGCATCCAGCACCTCAGAGCGCTCGTCGGGCATGGCCGTCTCGAGCCAGCCCGCCAGTGCGTTGACGAATGGTAGGTACGGCGAATCCACCGACCCGAAACGCACGCACCGCCCCCACAGCACCGCGTACCCAATTCCGGCGGCCTGCTCGCACACCATCGCAACCAGGTGAGTCTTACCCGCACCCGCCTCACCCTGGACGAAGAACGCGCACGGCTCACCCTCAGCCGCCGACTCCACCGCCGACGACAACAGTCGTTGCTCCTCGATCCGGCCGGCGATCGGTCGGCCCTGCGTCCCCGTACCCCTACCCACGACTTCCAGTGTGCGCCACACGACACACTGGCCTTCCCCAAATCCCGCCAATCGTGGCGGAAGCACCATCTCTCGCGATCCCGTTCATCGACCCTCACGGCGGATCTGAGGGTCACGAACGCGTTTCTGAGGGGTCGGGCCCGATGTCTTACGCCTTCCCTGCTCGCAGAGTCGGTAGTGCCATCAATCAACCAAGTAGCCAGGTGCCACATCGAAACGAAGGGGCAATCATGTCCATCTCGCACCGCGCCGGCCGCTCGCTTCGGGCCGCCGCCCTCCTCGCCGCCACCGCACTCGCCGTCAGCCTGCTCGCCGCACCGGTGACGCAGGCAGCGGAAGGCGGCAATGCCGATTCCGGCACCAAGCAAGCCCAGGTGATCCGCGACTGGAATGCGATCGCTGTACGCACCATCGTCACCGAGAACGCCGCCCCGCCGGGAGTGGCCCAGCTCTACCTCGGTTTTGTCTCGTCGGCGGTGTACGACGCGATCACCACGGCGCGGCCGGGAATGGACGCCCAGGCCGCTGCTGTGGGGACGGCTGCCCACGACGTCCTCGTCGAGTACTTCCCGGCTTCTGCCGGCAACCTCGACGCCGACCTGACCGCCCTGCTGGCCGCCATCCCGGACGGTGAGGGGGAGGACCGTGGAAGCGCTGTGGGGGCGGCCGCCGCGGATCGGCTGATCGCCTCCCGCGTGGGGGATGGCCGCAACGCCGCTATCACGTTGGACGTGCCGCCGGCGCCGGGGGTGTGGCGGCCGACGCCGCCGGGGTTCCTGCCGATGGCGACGCCGTGGGTCGGGTTCACCAAACCGCTGCTGCTGGCCTCGCCGACCAGTATCGACCTGGGCCACCCAGACCTACTGGACAGCAAGGAGTATGTCGCGGATTTCGCCGAGGTGAAGTCACTGGGGGCGCTCGACAGCACGACCCGCACGCCTGCGGGCACTGAGAACGCGCTGTTTTGGAACTTCTCGGTGCCGGTTCTGTTCAACGTCTCGGTCCGCGACTGGGCCGCCAGGCAGGACCTCGGTGCCCGGGCCACCGCACGCTGGTTCGCGCTGCTCAACATGACCGTCACAGACAGCTACATCACCTGCTGGCGGGCCAAGTACGACCAGCCGTTCTGGCGGCCGATCACCGCGATCCGCGAAGCCGACACCGACGGCAACCCCGCCACGACCGTCGATCCCGCCTGGACGCCACTCATCGACACTCCGCCGTACCCCGACTGGCCGAGCGGTCACGGCTGCCTGACCTCGGCGTACTTGCGCGGGCTATGGCACCTGACCGGCTCCCATGCGCTCGACCTGACCATCACCAACCCGGTCATGGGGCTCAGCCGGCACTACACCAGCGCCACGATGCTGGCAGAGGACGCGTTCATCAGCCGCATCCAGCTCGGGATCCACTTCCGCGACGCGATGGTCGACGCCTACCGCGCCGGACGCCTCGCCTCCGACCGGGGAGTCGCGATCTTCAAGCACCGCTTCGACGGCAACCGCTGACGCCACCCATCGCACCGGCACCCACTGACGGCCGAAACCGCAAGACCTGGGTTCGGCCGTCAGAACCGTATTACGGGAACCATGACAGGCATCTGACGTCCTAGGCGCGCAGTTGTCCACTATCCCCGGCCGCCCGCACGAGGTCGTTGCTCCTCGACCCGGCCGGCGATCCGCCCGGCCGGTGACCCCGCAACCTCACCCACGACATCCAGTGTGCGCCACCGCCACCGCGCTGCCTTCACCCGACTCGCAGCATTCGACGCGAACGCGCCTGCCCTCGCACGGCACATGGGCCCATTCCCGTGCGGATCTGAGGGTTAGAGACGCGCATCTGAGGGGTCCGGCCCGATGTCCTGCGCCGACTTCGCTCGCAGAGTCGGAAGTGCGATCAAACGACCAAAGCAGCAGCCGGTCCGACCACAACGGAGGACACCATGTACTCGATCCATCCCACCATCGGCGTACGTATCGCCAACCAGATGATCGACGAGCGGGTTCGCGACGCGGAGGCGCGTCGTATCGCACGCGTCGTCAGCCGCGAGGCTCGTCTCTCGTCGGACACGCCGACGCTGCGCAGTTGGCGCCGGCGGCTTCGACTGAGCCGACGTCGACAGACCTCAACCGCGGACGTCCGTCGCGCACCGACGGGATGGCCTACCACGCCTGTCCGGTCGACATCCGCCGGTCATCAGCCGCCGACGAGGTCATCATGAACGCCACGTGTCGTCGGCTGGCCCTTCTGGCCGCCGTCGCGACCACCGCCGTGGGTGTGGTGGTCGGCGCGGCCGGTCAGGCGTCGGCGCGGATCTGCCTCGACCCGTCGACCGGAACGTCCGCGCCCTGTCCGACGAGGTCGGGTCACGAGTACGCGCCGCCCGACACGGCGCCGACCCAGTCGGTCACCGACAACACGGGCTGGACGCTGCAATGGATGGCGTTGGCCGCCGCCGTCCTGGCCGGGCTCGCGATCGTCGCCGTCCTCGCCGATCTCCTTGGCCGTCGTCGCTGGCGCCAGCCGCCGCTGGAGGCAGCGCTCGCGTCCAGCGACCCCGACGAACTGCCCCGTGCCGCCGGCCTGATTGGAGACCGGTTCGCCCAGCACCGCCACACCCACGCCGCCGAGCACGCCTACCGGGCCGCGATCGACGCCGACCACGAGTACTGGACACCGATCGCCCAGATCGCTCTCGCCAACCTCTTAAGCAACCGAGGCGAGCACATTGAAGCTCAAGCACTGTTGGAGGCCGTGGCTGCTTCCGATCACCCCCGAGCACTCCAAGCGGCACGATCCAGCCTCGACGAGCTCTCGACCGGGCGGACGAGCCTCGGCTACCCGCCGGAGGCCTACGAGACCCTTGACGACCCCGCATCTGCTCATCAGCCGCAGGCCGCCAGCGTGGGCCCGCCACCCAACGCTTGGCGCTGATTCGGGAATCGAGGCCCGGCGTCATGGCGCGGGTTCATGGTGCGAAATTGCTGCAACCGGAGGTGTTGGACGTTGCCGGAGGGATTCGTAGGCGAACTCATAGCGCCTGGAGGAAAGCGGAGGAAACACATTGAGAAGCCGAGCGACTCACTCGTAATGCGTATGTCGCCGACTCGATTCCGCGAGAGGCGCCAGTATTAACGCCTGCCACCCGCAGCACGCGGATCGCGGCGGCTTAGCGTGCACTCCTACAATGCCTTCAGAGCGTCCCGGAAGCCGATCCCTAACCGGACACCCCCGGCCCGGGCATCGCCGGAGAACGCGTGAACATACTTGTTGTGCAGGTGGGCGCCCTGTGCTGGCATTGTTGGTGGCGTGAGTGAAGGGGCGTTCGTCGGCATCCGTGCGGTCCTGCTCGACTTCTATGGCACCTTGGTGGATCTCAACGAGGACGTGCGGTCTGCCGGCTTCGACGTCTTGGCCTCAAGGCTCGGTCTTTCGATGAGACCAGGTGAGCTGTTCGGGCAATACACCGAGTTGATCTCTCGCGAGAACGAGACAACGAGTGGTGAGGACGGTTTCGTCAGCTACCGCGACTCTTGGGTAGAGGCAGGCGTTCATCTGCTCGGGCCTTACGGTCTTCCAAATGCCGGTCGGCAGTTCGCCGAGGCGTACGCGGAACTACACGCGAACGCCATCGCCTTCCCCGAGGTGCACCGTGCACTCGACGGGTTGCGGCAACGGTTTTCCGTTGCGATCGTCGCCAATGCCGATCGTGACTTCTTGGCCGACTGTCTCAGCAAGAACGGGCTCGAGTTCGACGTGGTCGTCGACTCGGAGAGCATGCGGTGCTACAAGCCCGATCCGCGGATCTTCCAGGAGGCGTGCCACCGCTTGTCTGTCGAGCCGGTGGTGTGCGCGATGGTCGGAGACACGCCGGGCACGGACCTCAGCGGTGCCCGAGGGGTTGGGATGCCCGCCGTCTGGATCAATCGCGTGGCAGCGAAGTGGCCTCACGGTATGACACCCCCGGACGCGGTCATCACGAACCTCGGCGAGCTCGCAGCCTTGTGCACGGCGGGTGGCGACTAGCGCCTTCGGCTGTCTGTTGGTGCGGGTGCCCCTCGGAGCGCCGCCGGTTCTATTGCACCCTTGGTCGGTGGGCATGTCTTCACTGAGTCCTGCAGAGCGCCTGTGCCTGGAGTTGGCGTGGGAGGCGTTTGGCGCCGGCAGTGTTCCGGTTGGGGCCGTCGTGCTGGATGCTGCTGACGTCGTCGTCGCGACCGGGCGCAGCCGGATGTATGAGAACAGCGCACCATCGCCTGAGCTCTCCAACTCGCTGCTTGCCCATGCTGAAGTCAACGCCCTGGTCGGCCTCGACCCGCGGAGGCGCTACGAGAACCACACCCTCGTCAGCGTGTTGGAGCCCTGTCCGCTGTGCGTGGGAGCACTGGCGATGTCGACGGTGGGCAGGTTGGTCTAGACCCGTCCGGTGCCCGGGTACCGCACTGGCGCCCTATGCGGGACCTGCGGCGGACCCCGCATGCGACGCACGCTCATCGGCTGAGAGTGCGTTCTCAGGATGACCCCATGCCGCGTACAGGCGGGCGGATCGATGAGCCCATAACTTTCGGACTTGCGCTCGCCGGTTTCACGCTCAATCCGCCGGTTTGCACAGCGTTGAGTGTCATCTGCTTTGCAAGCAGGGGCTCTACGACTCCTAGCTGATTGACGCATCCGCGGCGCCGAGATTCCTCAGACCGCGGTCCGCTTTGGCCAACAGCACCGTCGCCTTCGCCCACCGCTCCTGGATCTTCGGCATCGCGTCGGCGTCGATATCGCAGTACAAGTCGGCGATGCAGTCGCTCCAGGTGTTGTTGGCCCGGATGTAGAGGTTGAACGCGTCCTCGGCCGGCACGCCGACGGCAGAAACGCAGTCGAGCTCCATAGCGGCGAACCTGATCCGGTCGTACACGATCTGAGCGTCGCCGAGCGCGGTGCTGTACTCCGACTGGGTCATGCCGATCGTCAACCGGGAGTCGATGTTGTGCAGTCTTTGGAGCAGTGGTCCAAGATGACGCCTGCAGGCTGCGATCGCCTCCTGGCGCTGTTGCTCGAGCAGCTCGGCCGACGCTGACTCATCGTCGCTGGTTGACCCAGCCGATGCCTCGGCAGTCGACGCGTCGCCGTCGCCGTCCGATCGGCGAGTGCCCAGTAGGACGGCCGCGACCGCAATCCCGGCGACTACAGCCGACACCGCGACCACGATCAGCGCATTCCGCAGACCGTGGCGTTTCGGTGGTACCGGGGGAGGCGGTGGCGCCGGGTAGTAATGGTTGGTGCTCATGGTGGCTTCCCTGCACACGGTGACGGTCTATATGTGGTCGGGGTCCGGCCGTGAGGGCATGGTCAGCTGACCCAGACCGCTGACTTGCCGTCGAGCCGGCCGTCGCCGTAGCTGATCGAGACCGCGCTGTACGGACTGCACGTGCGGTAGCTGCGGATTTCAGCGGTGTGGCCACCACTTTGGGCGAACGCTTCTCGGTGACCCCTGGTGTCGAAGATGCGGTGAACGCGCTTCTTGCGCATGCCCTTGTGGACCTTGCGATATTCCTTCTTGGTGACGCAGCCGGGTGTGTCTTGAGCCGCGGCCGGCGAGGTCGCCACAACTAGGCTGCCGAGAGCAAGGGCCAGGCCGGCTGCTCCACTCGCGGCCAGCCGGACGATCTTGTGCATTTGCTGAGTCCTTCGAGATTGAGGAGGTGTCGAGGCACCAGCATCACGACAACCGTGCTGGATGTGGTCCGCTGTCGGACCTGGGTATTCGGGTCGAAGGTCCCCCGAATGAGTCGACCGCCGGTCACGAGCCGAGATCACATCCTCGGCAACTACACCTCCGGCACCGAGCAACCACGCGACGGCTACATCGCCCAAGACCTTCAACTCATCGACCTCAGTACGGAAGCTAACCCGCCACGGGCCTCCACCCAGCCCGGGCACTCGAGATGTCCGATGCTTGGAGCAGACGGTTGAGGAGGTAGAAGCACTCGGCTGCTTCAACAACGCCGGGAGCGGACACGGTAGACCGCCTTCCACGGATCCTGCGAGGCCCCGCCGCGATACACGACGCGGTATCGGCCTAGCCTGTGTGCCCGGACGCGCCAGATCTGCCAGTGTTTAGTCGCTCGACCATGACGATGGAATACCCGTCGGCCGTCTGGCCGGTAGACGTTAATGGTGTACCGGCGAGGGCCGCCGCTGTAGGACTGGTACCAGACTCCGACCTTGATCGCGTGCCCGCGACACACCCGAGTGCCTGGCCAGTTGATGAGAACGTCTGCTGAGGCAGGCGGAGCCACCACTGGCTGATACTCCGAAGATGCCCGGCGAGTCTGTGACCTCTTCCTTATCAGAGTTGCCTTGTGCTGACGACGGGTCCAGCCAGGCCAAACCGTGTCGCTCAGACCTTCTGGTTCGGGTCGGGTGATGTCGTCCCGTGTCGGCTGGCGACCTTCGCATGAGCCGCGTGACCGCAGGACGGCCACCGACCCAGGGGAAGCGGGCTCCGCGATGCAGGACCACGAGCAGGGGTCTAAGCGGAGTTGATCTTGGGTTGACGTGATCGATGCCACACATCCATGCTGAGCGATAGGGCACGGCACGCTTCGTCATGGGCGTGACGTGAACTCGCTCGTCTCCCAAGGATGGGCGTGACGGGAGGACAGTCATGGGACCACGCCGCATTTCGCTCCTGGTAGTCGCTTTGAGTCTGGGGGCGTCGGGGATGTTGCCCGCCACCGCGGCACCGCCGGGATTCACCACGTCGGAGCCGGCGGCAGCGGTGCCGCTCGCCCCGGGTGTGGTGATCGATCCGCTCCTGACCGCGGGCGACGTCATCGGCGACTTCCAGGCGACTGGTGTCTTCGACGGCATCGGCTTCTACCGGTCTTCGGCGAACCGGGTCGAACTGATCGTGAATCACGAGCTCGCGAACAGGAACGTGCCTGGCCGGCCGACGGCCACCGACCTGTTCGACGCGCGCGTCACGCATCTGCAGCTGACCAACAAACCGCGCGTGCTCTCGGGTGACTATGTCTTGGACGGCAACGAGGGATTTATCTGGTTCTGCTCTGGCAATATGGCGGTCCTCGACGGTACACCGTGGTACTTCACCGGCGAGGAGGACCAGGACCACTTCAGCCCGCACGGCGGCACCACGATCGCCTTCGATGCGACCGATCGGTCGTCGTACCGGGTGTTGGACCATTTCGGGTTCTTCGCGCACGAGCAGGAGCTGCCGGTCACCGGGTTGGACGCGTCCGCCTTCGTCCTGCCTGAGGACAACCCTGGTTCGCCCCTGCCCGGGACGACGATCCCGAACATCAGCCAGCTTTACGGTTACGTCGCCGACTCCTGGTCGGGCGCACTCGACGGCGCAGGCCAATTGGGCGTCTGGGTTCCGGACGGCATGTTCCCCGACGGCAACCCGTCCACCAACGACATCCACAAGGGCCAGACATTGAGCGGGCACTTCGTGCCGCTCGACCAGGCGACCGACAACGCGGACGCGTCGGCGCTTGAGCTGGCCGCTCAGGCCAAAGGTGCCTTCGATTTCGTCCGGCTCGAGGATGCTGCCGAATCGCGGACCGAGCCGGGTGTCGTCTACTTCACCGACACCGGCCGGATCGGCAGGGAGACGGTCCGTGGTCGCGTCTATAAGATGTCGCTCGACCCGCGCGATCCGACGCGCGCTAGCCTGTCCGTGGTGCTGGACGGCGACGCGGGCGATCCGATCATCAACCCCGACAACCTGGAGACGTCGAACAAGGCGCTGATCATCCAGGAGGACAGAAACGCCGAGCACCGCTTCGCCGCGGGCGTGCCTGGATCGCTGCTCCAGCCCGGCGAGTCGCCGTACTCGCTGATCCGGGTGTACGACTTCAAGAAGGGTGACCTGCGCGTCGTCGCCCGCCCCGACACTCTCGCCTCGCTCATCCCCACCCGTGGGCAGGGCGACTGGGAGACGAGTGGCATTACGGACGCGAGCGCGTTGTTCGGTCGTGGCTGGTTCTTCTTCGACGTGCAGATGCATCACACGACGGTTCCGCAGCCCGACTCGTCCCTCGTCCCGAACACGACGACTGGGGAGGGCGGTCAGCTCGCCCGGATCTTCATTCCGGGAACCTGACCTCGACACCACCGACTCCGACCTGGTGAGTTGCTCCGCCAGCCAGGCACGGCTGTCGAGGATCGTCCGCCATGCCTCATTCCAGGTGCGTCCTACCGAGTTGTCAGAACTCGAAACACTCCAACAGGTCGCCGATGGTGTCCAGTCCGTCCCTCGGCGGCGCGGGAGGACCGAGCGTCTGGCCGTTCGAAGCCTGGTTGTTCGGACCCCCCGGGGTGGACGTGTCGAATTGGTGGTTCACCGAGGCCAGCGTCGGTAGCTCGAAGACGGCCTCGAGGAACTTGAGGATTGAGGTGTGCTCGTAGACCGTCGGTTCGAGATGGGACTTCTTCGCGAACGGGGAGATCACCCAGGTCGGGATCCGGATCCCGAGCCCGTACGCATCGAGCTGTGGCGGCGGCACATGCTCGAAGTAGCCACCTGACTCGTCATAGGTGAGGATGTACGCCGAGCTTTCCCAGGCCGAGGACTCGCGCAATGCGGTGATGAGTTCCTCCTGGATACCCATCCCGACTGAGACGTCCGCCGGCGGATGCTCGTCCCAGCCTCTGGCGAAGCTGGGGATGATGAACGAGACCTGGGGGAGCCTGCCGAGTCTGAGGTCGTTGAGGAATCCGCCCTTGCTGCCACGGGTGCGGTTGTCGTGTGCGTACTTCTCCCAGAAGACGAACACGTTGTCGGTGTTGCCGAAGGGGACGCTGTCCCAGTTGACGTTGTAGACCTTCCAGGTCACGCCGGCGGCGTCGAGCAGGTCCAGGATGATCGGGTAGTCGAAGATGCCGTAGCCCCATACGCCGTTGGTGGTAATGCCGCCGGAGGTGCCGGCCGCAAGATAGAAGCGGTTCGGCCAGGTTGGTCCCATCTGTCCGGAGAAGAAGTTCGTGCACAGCGTGGAGTCTTCGAACAAGCTGTAGTAATAGGGCAGCTGGCGGGCGGTGTAGTAGCCCATCCCGTCGAGGCCGGCGGTGGTGTAGAAACCGTCCATCGCGCCGGCGTTGTACTCGTCGTGCATAGCGGTCCAGCCGTGGGGGATGTCTGGGGTGGTGAGGTCGGTGAACTCGAATGGCGTGACGCTGCCACCGCTGCCATCGGGTTGTGAGTAGTCGGCGGGGACGCCGTATTGGCCAACGAAAGGCGCATAGCCGAAGTAGTGGTCGAACGACCTATTCTCCTGGCAAGAGACGATCACGTGCTGGATCGGGCCGGTGGCCGAGGATGGTTGGGCGGAAGCTCTGGCCGCCGGCAGCAACGGCCCGGCCAGAGCGCCCAGGCCCAACAACCCGGTGCTTGTGAGGAGGTCTCGTCGGCTAAGACCTGGACTGGCAAGCGGGTACGGCGGTGATTCCTGATGCTGCTGTGACGCGGCGTCCGTGGGTTCGTGTGTTGACATGTCCGATTCTCCTGGAAATTCAAGGGCCTTGGGCACCCGTCTGGGTCAGACTTGGCTCTGCCAGCCGGCTTGTTCTTGGTGGGAGGTGCCGCATGCTGTCGCCCCCGTTCGAGGCGCCCTCGTCGCGGATGATCACGAGCGGGCCGTCGGAGCCGGATGCCGCTGCGTCCATGATCTTGGGCACCTCCCGAGCCAGAGGCTGTCAGACTGGCTGACGAAGTTGCCGGTGGCTCGTCGCCGAGCGGCGTCAACTCTCGGCAGGCAGGCCAGCGATGTAGCCTCGATACTTCTCCCCGTGGATTGTGGTGTCAACGGACCAAGTGACCGAGTCGCTTGCCAGGAATCTGCAACCGCCAACTGTCTGGCCAACCTTGAGCAGCGCCAATACTGACCCTCGCGGATCGGGCTTCAGTCAACGGCGACGGACAACGTCACGCCCGCGGGGTGCCCGATTAGAAGAATCCGATCCAGGTCCGCGTGCGCGTGGTGTGGGAGCGCGACGGTGAAGGGTGGATCGAGGAGGCCATCGCGCGCCGCTGGACCAAAACCGCGGTCTACGGGACGTTCGACGACGACCGGCTGCAGATCAACGGCGTATGGGTCACGTCGACAGACGTTCAGCGACGCTGACTCGGGAATCGAGGACCTGCTTCATGGCGCGGTTTGTGGTGCGAAGTGGCGGCAACTGGGGGTGTTGGACGCTGCCGGTGGGATTGTAGGCGAACTGCTGACGCCTGGAGGAAGCCGGAGGAGACCATTGAGAAGGCGAGCGACTCACTCGTAATGCGTCGGCCTCCGGCTCGATTCCGCGAGGGTCCCACTCTTGATGCCTGATGGTCGCCGCCGCACGGATCGCGACAGTTCCGGGCGGTTTTCCGGGGGATCTGGAGACGGCGGCGGCGCAGGTCTATTCCTGACGGGAGGGTGCGCTGGGGCGCGTCGAGGCACGACCTGGATGAGCGGGGTCTGGGACATGATTGCAGGGTCGTCTGGGAATGCGGGTCTGACCTGAGCTTGGTGCTGGTGGAGCGGGTGACGGGAATCGAACCCGCACTGTCAGCTTGGGAATCGGGCCAAGGATGCGTCTATCACGCTCGTGCCGGCTGCTCGAGCCGCGCCTCGTGGCCTGGAGTGGCCGGGCGGTGACGGTGCTAATGGCCCATTAATGGCCCACGTGGCTTACGCGGAGATGTTCGACTGAGGTTCCTTGATCCCGTTGCGGACACGCTCCACATGCTCGGCGCTGCGCCGGTCCTGCATCTCGCGCCCGACCTCACGTCGCTCGTATCGAGCGATCCGTAAACGCCGTACGAGGCTCTTGGCCCACCTCATGACCATGGCGACCTCCGGTGTCCGTCAACACCAGGATACGCATGAAACGCCCGGCCAACACCTGGCCCCGCACCCCGTAGCTGCCGATCGCAGGTCGTAGCGCAGCGTGTCAAGGGTCGAGCGTGCTCGATCACGCAGTGACGCCGTAGGCGCCTTTGATCCGCGGAGCGGAGGCCGAAGACTGGTGCTACGGGGTGCGGGGCCTTCGTGCGTCCGACGCCAGACCCGCCGCGAGCTGGCACCGTCCGGCGCGCTCGCCATCAGTGGGCGGGCGGCGCGAGCGAGGACGACGGCCGGAGGTATCGCCCGCAGCGAGCAGCCGCCCGCCTGGCGCGCCCGCAGGGCGCGCCCTTGACATCAATGAGAGCCGAATTCTGCAACCCTGAGCACGATCCGCGCGGTTATTGTCCTCCCCGCGGCCATTACACGTGGCTGATCCTTTCCTGCCTATGCTGGGCGGACTGTGAGGGAGGCGCATGCCGGTGTCGGGGAGGCGCCGACGTTGCTCATGACACGGGTCGTGACACGAAATGGCGTTTACCGGTGGTGTTGGACGCCGCTGGAGGGGGTCGTAGGCGAAGCCCTGACGCCTGGAGATAACCAGAGTCAACGGTGACGATCCTCCTTGTAATCGGAAGGTTCTCGGTTCGAATCCGAGCGTCGGCTCCAAACACCCAGGTCAGAGCGGTCCTGCTTCGAACGCTCAGCAGGCGAGGCCATGGTTTACCCATGATTTTCGTCCGAGGAACTTCTGTAGGAGCTTTGCGGCCTCCGGGTTGGCGACCCTACGTGCCATGTAGACGTTCTGCATCATGGACGGTTGAGAGTGGCCGAGATGGTCTGCCACCTTTCGGCCAGACTGCCCCGCGTCATCGAGGGCGGTCGCGACGGTTTCCGGAAGTCGTGCGACGTGATCCAGGACATGAAACCGTCGCCCCTCGCTTCCCGGATGTCCCGTTGGTGTTGCTCGGGTCGCGAAAGCCGCCCAAGGTATCGGGGAAGACGGGCGAGTCCAGCCAGGTGTGGATCGAGCCGGCCGTGGGATCTGATCGTGACCTGTTCGGCGGACAATGCGGAACATGAAATGTCTCATGGCCGTGACTGCCTGTGGCGTCCTGGTGATCCCCGGATGTGGCACCGCAGGCGGCGGTGACGATCCGTACCGGGATGTGGTCAGCGACAAGCGAGCACCCGAGGTAATCGTGACCGTCGACGACGATGGTGAGCCGGTCGCCGACATCACCTACGACGCGTCGAAAGGCCGCATCCCGAGCCGCGCGACTCACGCGTTTCTCCAGACACACGACGAGGGCGCCTGGTCGACCGCGTACACACTGTCCCGCCACCTGGACGACGGCTACGACGAAGGCGTACCGGCCGCGATGCCCGACGACGCATACGTAGGGCCAGGACCAGACACTTATCAACTCCCCGAACTCGACGCCGACATCACCTACCGCATCTGCATCTCGTTCGTCATCCGACACACGAGCGCCACCGGCTGCTCCGCTCCATTCCACAGCAGCTGACCATGCGAGGGAGGGCGTGAAGGTCGGCAGAAAGTCGGCAGCAAGACTCACGCCCAGCACTTTCGGGCCGCAATGATCGACACTTGATCCGTGTGGACCAGACCGGCTGACCACCAATCGACACAGATCGACGGCCAGGGACAGCCATGGCATGGAGGGGGTCAGGTGTGGTTGAGGCGTCGGCTGATCTCGGTGGCTGCTTCTTCGGGAGTCGACCCTTCAACGTCAATGATGTGATCGGCGGCTGCGGTGAGCCATGGCCGAGCTTCGATGTACGGCTCGACATGCTCGTGACGCCAGGCCCGGATGTCTACGCCGTCCTGATCGGCGTCGATGCGTGCTCGAAGAACGTCGACGGGCGCATCTAGAAGGACGTGTACGACCCGACGTCCGAGGCGTGTCATGCCAGCATGCAGTTCGGTGGCTCGCGGTTACCGGATCGGCCACGTCGTAACCGCCGTGGACAGCGTGCTGCGCCGACAGCGGATTCGCATCGTCCCCCTGCTTCGCCCCATTCAGTGACTCGTCCCGCTACCGGCGGTAAGACGCACTCTGCGCCGCGCGTATCGTGGCCGCATGTCAGAGCGTTTCCGCTGTCCGGTCGACCTTCTGGAAGACGAGTGAGTAGTCGCCGCTGACAGTCTCGAGTGGGCGATCCCATCGGAGGTAAGTCTCACCACGGAAGCTCAGGTGCGGTCGCAGCGCGTGCGCGATGTCCCAGGCCAACGGGGTTACGACGCCACCTGTTCGAATATTGGCGGCGTTGATTACCAGATAGCCGCCCCAGCGCATATGCCGCTTTACCGCCAGGAACACGTCCAGGAGCTCGGCCAGGTACGTCGAGTACTCGCCGTCCAGGGTCGTGTATGCAGTGAGCGGGTTCTGTGGATGGTCCACCGCATTCATGTACGGCGGAGA
>JBKOYM010000164.1:0-10949 GCA_046725375.1 Actinomycetota bacterium | reverse complement strand
GACCACCAGCATCGTGAGCTGGGCGTGGTACAAGCCGACGCCGGATCAGTTCGTCGACGGCGCGCATTGGTTCCGTTGCGATCTCGTCGCCGGCCAAGACACCGCGCACCTGGAGTCGCTCCCCGCCAATGTCGACGGCCTTCTGGACGGCCACTTCGACGACCGCTACCACGCATGTTGGACCAAGCCTTTCAGCAACAAGCCGAACGTCGACGAGGGCCACCTGACAGCCTGCTCGCGACACCATGCGCAGCGTGCGGTCGGCATCGTCCGGGTCGGCCGCGCCAAGGCCCACTACCCCGGCGAACGAACGGTTCTCGACAAGGCCAATCGTCGCTGCGGCGACCTGGTGGCCGAATGGCGAGGCGACCGGCGACCCGGTCGGTACGGCATGCAGTGGCCGCGCCGCCCCGACTGGAGAGGCGGCGAGCGCCACGCCACCTGCTGGGCCGTCACCCATCGCTAGGAAGCTGTCAGCCCTCATTCGGGCTATAGGCCGAATGAGGGCTGACAACTCGCGAGTGTCTGGGTCAGAAGCCGAGCCGGCGCAGTTGCCGCGGGTCGCGCTGCCAGTCCTTGGCGACCTTGACGCGCAGATCGAGATAAACCGGCGTGCCGAGGAGGCGCTCGATCTGCTCTCGGGCCTCTCGGCCGATCTGACGCAGTCGGCTGCCGCCGGAGCCGATGATGATGCCCTTCTGACTGGTTCGCTCGACGAAGACCTCGGCGTGAACGTCGATCAGCGGACGCTCGGGGGGTCGATCGGCCCGGGGACTCATCTCCTCCACGACGACGGCGATCGAGTGCGGCAGCTCATCGCGCAGGTCCTCGAGGGCGGCCTCCCGGATCAGTTCCGCGACGAGCTGCTCCTCCGGCGCGTCGGTGAGATCACCGTCGGGATACAGCGGCGGTCCGGTCGCGAGTCCGGCGATCAACAGGTCACGCAGCAGCTCGACCTGATGTCCCGTCGACGCCGAGACCGGCACGATCTCGCGCCATTCGAGATTGCTGTTGTCCCCCAGTTCGGCGATGTCGACCAGATGCCGGGCCAGTCGGTCCGAACCGACCAGGTCGATCTTGGTCGCAACGGCGATCGCGGGAGTCCGTCGGACCCGGGCCAGCTCGCCGGCGAGGAAGCGATCGCCGGGCCCGACCTTCTCGTCTGCAGGCAGGCAGACCGCCACGACGTCGACCTCGGACCAGGTGCCGCGAACCAGGTCGTTGAGGCGCTCGCCGAGCAGGGTACGCGGCCGATGCAGGCCGGGGGTATCGAGCAACACCAGCTGGGCGCCGTCGCGATGCACCACGCCGCGGACGACGTGGCGAGTGGTCTGCGGACGCGACGACGTGATCGCGATCTTGGACCCGACGAGCGCGTTGGTCAGTGTCGACTTGCCGACGTTGGGCCGGCCCACGATGCAGGCGAATCCACTGCGAAAGGCGTCGACGTCCATCAGGTCGCGACGACTCGAGTCAGGTTGCCCGACGGATCGGCCACGAACACCGGGACGTCGACGCCGGCGAGGTCGCGCACGGCCGCGAGCTGATCCGGCGCCGGCGGTGCGTCGTCGGTCACCACCGCCGCCGCCTCGAGTCCGTTGGCGCCCGACGACACCGCCATCGCGACCGCGAGCGGCAGGGCCGACAGGCGAAGCGATGGCAGCTCGACGGTCGCCGCGGTGTACGTCCGGCCGTCGAGGTCGCGTACCGCTGCGCCCTCGGCGGCGCCCGTACGCTGGCGAGTCGCGCGCGACAGCGTGACGAGCTTCGCGTCCTCCGGATCGTCGAGGGTCGTCGGTGCCGGCATGGCGAAAGACTATGCGGCCGCGTCAGTGCTGCGTCTGCGGGTCGGGCTGCTCGGTGAGCGAGGCCGCTGCGGCCTCCTTGACCAGCACGGTCGCGATCTGGTTGCGCCGGCCGGCCGGGTCTTCGGCCCGCAGCAGCAGGCCCTTGACCTCGACCTCACTGCCGGGGATGGGCACCTTGCCGAGATGCTTGGCCATCAGACCGCCGACCGTCTCGACGTCGGCATCGGCCAAATTGATCCCGAACAGCTCGCCCAGGTCGTCGACCGCGAAGCGGGAGCTGACCCGTACGCCGCCGCCGGCCAGCCGCTCGACCGCATCCGGCTCGACGTCGTACTCGTCGGTGATCTCGCCCACGATCTCCTCGAGGACGTCCTCGATCGTCACCATGCCGGCGGTGCCGCCGAACTCGTCGATCACGACACCGACATGCATCCGCCGCGACTGCATCTCGCGCAGCAACTCGTCGATCGGCTTGGAGTCGGGGACGAACAGGCACTGCCGGGCGATCGAGTCGACTCGCTCGGTCGACTCCGCCTCGTGCTTGTCGAACACGCGCTTGGTGATGTCCTTGAGGTACGCCATGCCGACGACGTCGTCGAGACCGTCTCCGATGACGGGGATCCGCGAGTACCCGCTGCGCAGCGCGAGCGACATGGCCTGCCGCAGCGTCTTGTGTCGCTCGATGAACACCATGTCGGTGCGCGGCACCATCACCTCGCGCACGATCGTGTCGCCGAGCTCGAACACCGAATGGATCATCGCCCGTTCGCCGGACTCGATCAGCCGGCTCTGCTCGGCGAGGTCGACCATCTCGCGCAGCTCCGCCTCCGACGCGAACGGGCCCTCGCGGAAGCCCTTGCCGGGTGTCAGGGCGTTGCCGAGCAGGATCAGCAGCCGCGGCAGCGGGCCGAGGATGCGGGTGAACACCATCACCGGGCCGGCCGTGAGCATGGCGATCCGCTCGGCGTGCTGCCGGCCCAACGTACGCGGCGCGACCCCGATCACGACGTACGAGACGACGACCATGATGCCGACGGCGAGCACGACGCGCTCCCACGTCCGCGCGTACGAGTCGGCGACGACCAAGGTGACCAACACGATCGATGCCGTCTCGGCGGCCATCCGGAGCAGCAGGACCGTGTTGAGGTAGCGGGACGGATCCTCGGTCATCGCGAGCACTCGACTCGCACCCGAGCGGCCCTCCTCGGCTAGCTCGGTCGCCCGCGCCTTGGAGAACGACGACAGGGCGGCATCGGCCGAGGCGAAGATGCTGGCGACCAAGGCGAGCAGCGCCGCGATGACCACCATCCAGATGTCCGGGCCCGACATCACCCGTGCGCCTCCTCGTCGCCGGAGTTGTCAGACGCTATTCGCCCTATGGCGCGACTGGCGTCTGACAATTCGTCGCCGGCGTCGTCGAGCGTGTCGCCGGACCGGACGCCCTGCCACTCGGCGAGCAACCGCGCCTGCAGCCCGAACATCTCGCGATGCTCGGCCGGTTCGGCGTGGTCGTAGCCCAGCAGATGCAGGATGCCGTGCACCGTCAGCAGTCGGAGCTCGTCGATCACCGAATGACCGGCGTCGCCCGCCTGCCGGGCCGCGACCAGCGGACTGAGCGCGAGGTCACCGAGGTAACCCTCTTCGGGCTCCGCACCCACGCGGCCCGGCACCAGCTCGTCCATCGGGAACGCCAGCACATCCGTCGGGCCGTCGGCGCCCATCCACTGCGCGTTGAGCTCCGCCATGGTGGGTTCGTCGACCAGGCGCAGGCACATCTCGGTCTGCGAATGCAGCCGCATCCGGCTCATCACGAACCGCGACAGGCGGGTCAGCTCGGCCACATCGACGTCGTAGCCGGACTCATTGAGTACGTCGACGTTCATGCCGATCAGGTCGGGCCGGCGGACGGTCGGTTGGCCTCGTAGCGGTCGTACGCCGCCACGATCCGACCGACCAGCTTGTGTCGCACGACGTCATGGCTGGTGAGCCGGACGAAGCTGACGTCGCGGACGCCGTCGAGGATGCCCTCGACCACGCGCAGCCCGCTGTGAGTGCCACCGGGCAGGTCGATCTGGGTGTCGTCACCGGTCACGACCATGTTGGACCCGAATCCGAGTCGGGTGAGGAACATCTTCATCTGCTCCGGGGAGGTGTTTTGGGCCTCGTCCAAGATGATGAACGCATCGTTCAACGTGTTGTGCGTCAGGAGCATGTCTTCCGTGACATAAAGCGAATCGGCGGCAGCCACCTGGATGCACACAGCCTCCGCGGTCCCGGCCGGTTCGATGCTGTCGATGAACCGCTTGGGGTTTCCGCCGCCACCGTGACTTCGATACGTCTGAACCTTCCGGGACAACCGGAACGGCTCGATCCCAGGCGGCAGCCGCAGGTCGAGAACGTACGCATCGGCACGATGATCGACGGCTCGGCCGTTGGCCCGTCCGGGGGTCCGGCCGGCCGCAAACCGGGTACGGCAGTAAGCAATACCTCCGAGCGAGCGGACCAAGAACATGACGTCCTCGCACAGCCTGGACGACGTCGTGACGTACTGAACGCGGCAGGTCCGGTCGCGCTGCGTTACGGGTCCGCCGTCGGAGTCCAGCAGCCCTTGGAGTACGGCGATGCGTACGTCGGACGAATTCTGGAGGTACCGCTCGGGCACGAACTTGGTGTTGGACCGCGTGCCCCAAAGATCGAGGTCTCGCAAGACGGCGGTCACTGGGTTCGTCGTCCGCACGGACGTACCGGCGGCATTCGCACGATTCAAGACGTAGTCGACGCCGCCCCTTCCCCGCACGGTGATACCCGGAATTGCGGCCTCGAGCGCCACCACGAGCTCGGGATCCTCGATGGCGAAGCTCGGTGTCGTGGAGCCCGTAAGACAGCCGTCGCCCAGGAGGAGCCCCAACGCGTACGGATCCATCGGGACGTGGCGAGGTGGAAACTCGACTGGCTGGCCAAGCAGCGGCAGCTCGAACCGGTGATAGTGCGCGGCGCGGAGATTGCCGATCATCTCCTTGGTCTCGAGGACCCTCGCCGGCTTGCCGCGACGACGGTCGGTCCGCGTATAGACGGCCCAGAGGTGGTCCCCGGACGCCAACGTCGAGGCGCCGTCTTGTGTCGTGACCCGGTAGATCTCCTTCTCCCCCTGCGGGTAGACGCCGAGCACTGGCGTCGGCCAGCCGTCCGACCCGATCACGAGATCGCCTACGGTCAGCTCACCGATCGGACGGAAACCGTCTGGGGTCAGGACCAGGCTGTCCACCGGCTGCGCGCGGCCCCGCATGTATGCGAGCGGCGCGACCTCGATCGTCCCGGCCGCGAGCAGCTTCGGGATCGAATCGGGGTCGAGCATGTCGTGCAGCGCATCGTAGAGGGGCCGCAGGTACGGGTCGATCTTCTCGCTCAGGGTGCCCGGCAGGAATCCGAGGCGCTCCCCCGCCTCGACGGCCGGCCGGGTCAGGATGATCCGGTTTATCTCCTTCGCCTGCAGGGCCTGCACCGCCTTGGCCATCGCGAGGTAGGTCTTGCCGGTGCCGGCGGGACCGATCGAGAACACGATGGTGTGCTGGTCGATGGCGTCGACGTAGCGCTTCTGGTTGAGCGTCTTCGGCCGGATCGTGCGGCCCCGGTTGGACAGGATGTTGAGGCTCAGCACCTCGGCCGGCCGCTCCTGGGTCTCGGTCCGCAGCATCTGGATCGAGCGCTCGACCGTCTCGTTGGACAGTCCCTGGCCGGTCCGGATCATCGTGACCAGCTCGTCGAGGAGGCGCTCGACGAGGGCTGCCTCGGCCGGAGGTCCCGTGATGGTGACCGTGTTGCCGCGTACGTGGACATCGGCGCCGAACTCGCGCTCGATGATGCGCAGAAAGTCGTCGCGTGGCCCCAGCAACGCGACCATCGCGATGCTGGAGGGAATGACGATGGAGTGTTGGGTGGTCGCTGCTTCTGTCATCGGCGCCCTCGTCGGAGGGCATACCTCCCGGCTCGTACGTACACGGTCGTCACCATGCTACGGCCCAAACCGCGTCAGTCGGACCCGATAAACGACTCGGGCTCCCTCGTGACTCGATACGTCGCCCAGTGCATGACCCGCACGGCGCCCGCGTCGTCGCGGGTCAGGCGCAGCAGTTCGCCCCGCTCACGGCCCGAGACGGTCCGGAATGTCGCGTTGTCGATCCGCTCGAAGACGGCCGGCGGCGCCCCATGCGGCGCTCCCTCCATCCGCGCCTCGAGCCGCCCCCCGCGTACCGAGAAATCGAACGCCGATCCCTCGGACCACCACCGGCCGACCAGCTCGGCGAGATCGTCGGGTACCGGTGGGCCGGGCCGCCAGGTCCGATCCGGCGGCGGATCGTCGTCGAGGACGCGGGTCAGCAGCGTCACGGCCGCGTCGCCCGGATCGAAGCCGGACATGGTGTTGGCAAGCACGATCGCACCGGTCTTCGTGGCGCGCTCGACGAACAGCCCCGTCACGAAGCCCGGCATGCCGCCGGTGTGGCCGACCATGATCCGGTCGCCGCGCCGCATCAGCTGGATCCCGAGGCCCCACGCCATCGACCACTTGAGCGGGTCGGCCATGATCTGGACCTGGGCCATCTCGTCGAGCGTGTCGGCTCGCAGGATGTCGTCGCGACCCTCGATCAGGAACGTGGCCCATCGCGCCATGTCGTCGACCGTCGACCAGAGCGCGCCGGCCGGTGCGGTCGCCTCGAGGTCGGTCACCGGCTGCACGGTGACCTGGTCGGTGAAGGGCTCGCTGTAGTAGCCGACGGCGGCCTCACCCTCGGGCATCAGCGACGTGCGGGCCATGCCGAGCGGTTCGAGGATGCGAGCCCGCAGCGAGTCGGCCCACGGGCGACCATCGATCCGGGCCACGATCTCGCCGAGCAGGCAGTACGCCAGGTTGGAGTAGTGCCAGTGGCTACTCGGCGCCAACACCTGCTCGGCTTCCTCGAGCCCGGCCAGCAACCCCGCGGCGTCCGGGTATACGAGCGTGTCCCAGATGTCGCCGACCGGCTCGCGCTGCAGTCCCGACGCGTGCGACAGCATCCGCCGCAGCGTGAGCCGGTCGTGCTTGGTCTCGGGAAAGAACCGCGACAGCGGATCGTCCAGGTCGAGCTCTCCCGCGTCGCGAAGCGCCATGATCAGCGTCGCGGTGAACGTCTTGGTGATGGAGCCGATCGCGTACTGGGTGTCGGTCGTCGGCGGCCGCTCGGGCTTGGTGACGTCGGCGGCGCCGATTGCGCTCCCCCATACCTGCTGTCCGTCGCGGACGATGCCGCAGATCAGGCCGGGTACGCGACCCGCCGCCTGACGCTCGGCCACGAGCCGGCACAAGGCGCGATCGACGTCGAGGGGAAGCGGCGTGGGCGGTCGTCCGGTCATCTCGACTACCCCGGCGGCCAGGTGAACGAGCGGCCCGCCAGCACGTGCACGTGGCAGTGGAAGACCGACTGGTTGGCGTCCGGGCCGGTGTTGAAGACCAGCCGATAGTTGCCATCGGCGCCCTCCTGATCGGCCACTTCGCGAGCCTCACTCAGGAGCGCCGCGGCCTCGTCCGGTGCGGTCGCCACGAGCGAACCGATGTCCGGCTCGTGCCGCCGCGGGACTACGAGCACGTGTGTCGGAGCCTGCGGGTTGAGGTCACGGAAGGCCACGGTGTGCTCGGTCTCGCGTACGACGTCGGCTGATATGTCGCCCCCGACGATCTTGCAGAACAGACAATCCGGATCGGTTGACATGCCGTCCTCCCGGCGTGCCGCCCAAAATCGGCGCACACGCATCGTGTAAACCAGTGCCCAGGTCGGCGCGTCACCTGGGCATGACGGCAATCTACTCGGTGCGCGAGCGTCGACCAGCACGCCTGCTGGGAGTACGCGCGATGACCGACTGGGACGCCGACGAGGCCGTCAGCCAGCTGTACGCCGCGCACTACACGCGGCTGGTCCGGTTGTCCTTCCTCCTGATCCACGACCACGGGCGGGCCGAAGAGCTGGTCCAGGACGCGTTCGTCGAGCTACACGGACGTTGGCGTCGGCTGCGTGACCCGCAGAAGGCGGTGGCCTACCTCCGGCAGTCGGTGGTCAACCGATCCCGCTCGGAGCTGCGTCATCGGGCCGTGGTCGATCGCAAACCCGTAATCCCGCCGCGACCGCAGGAGAGCGCCGAAGACACCGCGATCGCCGGGTCGGTCAGTGCCGACATGCTCGCGGCCGTCGACCGCCTGCCGCGACGCCAGCGCGAGGTCTTGATCCTTCGTTACTTCCTCGACCTGTCCGAGGCCGAGATCGCCGAGACGCTCAAGATCAGTTCCGGCTCGGTCAAGAGCCATAGTTCGCGCGGCATCTCGGCGCTGCGCGCTGCTTGGGGTGCGGCCCGATGAACCCGATACCGACCGATCACGAGATCGAGGCCGAGCTCCGGGCGATCCTGCGGGCCGAGGCGGAGCGGATCACCCCCGATCCCGCGCTCCACCGGATCCTCGAACGGGCGCATGCCGGCGATCGGCCGGCGAAGGCCAGGCGCCGGCGCCGCTGGCTCCCGGCCGTCGCCGGCGCCGTCGCGACTGCCGGGATCGCCGCCGCGGCAATCGTGGTCTTCGCACCCGGCGACGACGGGTCCGCGCCGAGCGTCAGCAAACCGACCGTCGTTCAGGGGAGGACGCTTCGGGGCGGCGAGCAGGTCGAGGTGGCCGTCTGGTTCCAAAACCCGGCCGACCAGCTCATCAGCGGCAACTTCACGACCACGTCGGCCGGCAACGTCGGTGTCGACGCCGTCCAGCAGCTCCTCCAGGAGCGTCCGGACAACCTCAATAACCCGTGGGCCGGCGGCCTGGCCGGCGAGCCGCATCCGATCGCCGCCGTCAACGACGTGACCGACGAGGGCGACACGGTCACGGTCGACTTTGACCGCCAGCTCGACCCGCTCCCCTCGTTGGGAAGCCCCGAGTTCGGTCAGCTCGCCGTCCAGCAGCTCGTGCTCACCGTCCAGTCGGCACTGCGTACCGACGACCCGGTCCTCATCACGGTCAACGGCGAAGCCGCCGACGAAGCCTTCGGTTATCCACTGCCCGATCGGCTCGAGGCCGACTGGTCGCTCGTCTCCGGCATCCGGCCGGAGTCGCCCACCCAGGGCGCGACGGTCAGCAGCCCGGTGACGATCACGGGCGAGTCGTCGACGTCCGAGGGCAACGTCCGATGGCAGATCACCAGCGACGACCGCGTCGAAGAGAAGGGCCACACAATGGGCGGCGGAGCCCCGTTCTATGACACGTACGCGATCAAGACGGCGCTCCCACCCGGCGACTATACGGTCAAGCTTTGGGAGCCGCAGGCGGCCAGCGGCACGGAGGCGTGGACCGAGGAGATGTCCGTTGTCTACATCGACTTCACCGTCGAATAGTCCGCCAGGTGAACCCCGGCGAACGGCCTCCCAGCTGTCTCGGAACGCCGTCTGAAGGCTCTCGCGCCACCCAGCTGGGAGCCCGGCTCGGAACAGCACGCGGCGACCGTTGTCGGACTCTGCGCGACCGCTTCCCTCCCTTACGCGTGGCTCTCCGTCCCCTATGCCCGCCTTGCGGCACAGAAAGTGGAGGGAGGCGGTCGCAGAAGCGACAGGACGGACAGCCAGCGGGACCGGCCATGGCCAGGAAGACGGGCAGCCTCGGCGCGATAAGTCCCGGCAGACGCGCAACCTCGGCGGGACGGGAAGGGATGGTCGGGTGCTCGACGGCTAGGCCGAGCTAGCGAGGTCCGCCGAAGGCGTCGCGCAGCCGTCCGAACACACCCTTCGACGGCCCGATGACCTTGCCCGTCGGATGCTCCTCGCCCCGCATCGCAGCGAGCTTGCGCAGCAACTCCTCCTGCTCCGGATCGAGTCGCGTGGGAGTCTCGACGACGACCGTCACCACGAGGTCGCCGCGACCGGTGCCGTGGAGCCGGGGCACGCCAAACCCGCGGAGCCTGGTTCGCTCCCCCGACTGCGAGCCGGCCTTGATCGTGAGGCCGACGGTCGGATCGACATCGGAGGCGCCGGACTCCGACTCCAGCGTCGGGATCTCGACCTTGGTGCCGAGGGCCGCCGCCGTCATCGGAATGGTCACGTCGCAGAGCAGATCGTCACCGTGCCGCTCGAAGAACCGGTGCCGCTCCACGTCGACCTCGACGTAGAGGTCGCCGGCCGGGCCGCCACCGGGGCCGACCTCACCCTGGCCGGACAGCTTCACCCGGGTGCCGGCGTCGACACCGGCGGGGATCTTGACCGTGATCGACCGGCGGGCTCGCACCCGGCCGTCGCCGGAACACTCGTCGCACGGGTTCGGGATCACCGAACCGAAGCCGCGACACGTCGGGCACGGCCGCGCGGTCCGGATCTCACCGAGGAACGACCGCTGCACCTGCTGCACCTCGCCGCGGCCCCGACACGTGTCGCAGGTGACCGGCCCGGAGCGGTCGGTCGTGCCGTTGCCCTGGCACTTGGTGCACACGACCGCGGTGTCGACGGTCAGCTCCCGACTGACGCCGAAGGCCGCCTCCGCGAGCGTGACGTCGAGCCGCAGCAGGGCGTCCTGCCCTCGGCGCATCCGGGGTCGCGGCCCGCGGCTGCCGGCCTGACCGAAGAAGGCGTCCATGATGTCGGTGAACGAGAACCCCGCGCCGAATCCGCCACCGGCCCGACCGCCGCTGAGGGGGTCGGCGCCCATGTCGTACATCTCGCGCTTCTGTGGGTCGGAGAGCACCTCGTACGCCGCCGTGACGGCCTTGAACTGCTCATGCGATCCCGAGTCGGGATTGACATCAGGGTGCAGCTTGCGGGCGACCCGTCGGTACGCCTTCTTTATCTCCTCGGTCGACGCATTGCGATCGACGCCCAGAAGCTCGTAGTAGTCCGGACTCATTCCTGCCTTGTCTTTGTCAGCCGAGGCGACCCTGCGGACGCTTGGTCTCCGAGTCACCAGAGTAGTTCGGTGGCTCAATCCTCACTGAGCCGTCGACTCACGTAGTGCGCGACGGCTCGCACCGCCGCCATTGCCCCTGGGTAGTCCATGCGCGTCGGGCCGACGATGCCGAGCGTGGCGAGCGTGTCGCCCTCGGGTCCGTAGCCGCTGGCCACGATGGACGTGCTCGAGAGCTCTTCGTA
>JBKOYM010000104.1:0-20877 GCA_046725375.1 Actinomycetota bacterium | reverse complement strand
ACACCACCATTCATGGTTTGGAGCATGACATGAGGTCTCACCGACACCGTCGAGTGATCGCGGCAGGTCTCGGGTCTCTGGCACTGGTCGTGCCGATGGCCTGTGGCAGCGACGACGACTCGACCGATCCGACCAGTTCGGGTTCCGAGCAGTCGACGTCGCCCGAGGATTCGTCCCACTCGTCGCATTCGTCGGGCGAGGATCCGTACGCCGCGACCCGGGAGGCTGCCTCCCATATGCCGATGACGGCCGACGCGCTCGCAGGCGGATTCGATTCCGCCGTGAAGCTCGACGGCGCAGCAGACTCCGAAGCCGCGACGCTTCGGGCCAACCTGACGTACTTGCTGACCGAACACGTCTACCTGGCCGGCATCGCGGTCGACACCGCGTACGTCGCTGGCGCCGACTCGCCCGAGTTCGAGCAGGCCGCGGCGGCGCTCGACGATAACTCGGTCGCGCTGGCCGACGCGGTCGGTTCGGTCGCCGGAGACGCCAAGCGCGAGACGTTCCTCACCGCCTGGCGCAGCCACGTTAACGACTTCGTGTCGTACGCGGTCGCTACCGAGGAAGGCGACAACGCCGGCATGCGGAAGGCGCTGCACAACCTCGCCGCCTACCAGAAGGCCGCGGGCAAATTCTTCCAGGAGATCACCGACGGAGCGCTCCCCGCTTCAGCCATCCAGGCCTCCCTCGCCGAGCACGTCAAGACCGTGACCGCGGCGATCGACGCCTTCGCCTCGGGCGACCCCAGCGGCTTCGACAAGCTCAAGGCCGCCGCCGACCACATGCCGATGACGGCGATGGCACTGGCCGACGGCATCGACCAGGCGACCGACATGGCCGGCAACCCGAACGACCAGGCGTCCGAGGTGCGCGCGCTGCTCACCGCGAAGCTCACCGAGCACGTCTACCTCGCCGGCATCGGCGTCTTCACCGCCTACGTCGAGGGCGCGGACAGCAACGCCTTCGGGGCCGCCGCTGCGACCATCGACGACAACTCCGTCGAGATCGCCGACGCGGTCGGGAGCCTGACCGACCAAAACACGCGGAACGTGTTCCTGGCGTCGTGGCGCTCGCACATCGACGACTTCGTCGCGTACGCCGTGGGCGTGGCCGAGAATGACCAGGCGGCCCAGGACGCGGCGCAGCAATCGCTGCAGGGCTATGCCGAGGCGCAGGGCCGGAGTCTCAACGAGCTCACCGGCGGCGCCCTGCCTGCCAACGCAGTCCAGGAGGATTTCGAGATGCACATCGCCTCGCTGACCGCGGCCATCGACGCGCTGGCCGCCAGCCTTCTACGGTGAACCATGGCCGGTGAGGCATCGCGCCGGTTGCGCAGCGTCCCGGACGCTGCGCAGCCGAGCACGGATCAGCTGCTCCGGGCCGCGGCACGCGGCGACGAAGCGTCGTTCGCCGAGCTCTACGACGAGATGGCTCCCGCGGTCTTCGGACTCGCACGTCGGGTCGTCCGCGACCCGGCCCGGGCCGAGGAGATCACGCAGGACGTGTTCGTGTCGGTATGGCGCTTCGCGACCCGCTTCGACCCGGAGAAGGGATCGGCCCGCACCTGGATCCTGACGCTGACGCACCGGAGGGCGGTCGACGTCGTACGCGCCGACGCGGCGGCGAGCCGCCGGGAGCAGCGGGCCGCGACGTACGACACGCCGTTCGACTCCGTCCTTGAAGAGGCGGCGACGCGGCTGCAGGGCGAGGACGTCCGCGGATGTCTCGAGACGCTGACCGAACTGCAACGCGAGTCGGTCCTGCTGGCGTACTACGGCGGCTACAGCTATCGCGAGGTGTCGACCCTGCTCGAGGTGAAGCTGCCGACCGTCAAGACTCGGATGAGAGACGGCCTGATCAGGCTGCGGGACTGTCTAGGAGCGTGGCGATGAACGTCGATGTGCACGCCTTGGCCGGTGCCTTCGCGCTCAACGCGCTGCCCTCGGACGAGGCTGAGGAGTTTCGGCGGCACCTGGCCGAATGCTCCGCATGCCAGGTCGAAGTCGCCGAGCTGCAGGCCACCGCCACCCACCTCGGGCTCGCGACCGCCGAGCAGCCGCCGCCACGGGTCCGGGAGGCCGTGCTACGGACGGTGCACCAGACCCGACAGGTGCCGCCGCCGGTGCAGCCGGCCGAGTCGCGGCGCTGGATCCCACGGACCTGGCTCGCCGCCGCTGCGGCCGCCGTCGTGGTCGCGGCCGGGGCCATCGGGGTCGTCGACCTCGTACGCGACAACCCGGCGCCGCAGGACCCGATCACGGCCGTCGTCGCGGCACCGGACGCTGAGACGACGGCGGCTCGCCTCCGAGGCGGCGGCCAGATGACCGTCGTGGCGTCGGAACAGCTCGGCCAGGCCGTCGTGCTCAGCGAGAACCTGCCACCGGCGGGGGCGGCGCGGGTCTATCAGCTCTGGTTGGTCGATCCCGACGGACGGGCGCGCTCGGCCGACGTCCTGATCGGCTCGTCCAGCTCCGCCGACGTCGTCGATGGTGTACGGCCCGGCGATTCGGTCGCCATCACACGCGAGCCCGCGGGCGGATCAGAGCAGCCGACGATGACGCCGCTCGCCGTGACGAAGCAACTGTGATCCGTACCGACCACCGCGCGACGCAGCCCTCACGACACGAGCTCCCGAATCACCGACGGGACGGCGTCGGCCACCGCGGACGCGACTACCGGCCCACCTCCCCCGGCGTAGGTGGCCGCAGCGCCGTGCAGCCAAGCCCCGACCGCAGCGGCGTCGTGGGCCGAGAGCCCGGCCGCCGCGAGGGCGCCGATCAGCCCGGCCAGCACGTCGCCAGCTCCTGCGGTCGCGAGCCAGGGCACACCGGTCGGATTGGCCGCCACTGGCCGACCCGGAGTCGCGACGAGGGTCCGCCAGCCCTTGAGCACCACCGTGGCATGCCATCGGTCCGCGGCGACCCGCACGTGATGCAGCGGCCGCGACTCGACATCGGCGCGGTCGACACCCAGCATCGACGCGAGCTCGCCGGCGTGCGGGGTCAGCACCGCTGGTACCTCGAATCGGTCCGGCAGGACACCGAGCGCATCGGCGTCGACGACCACCGTGACTCCGTCGTCCAGCGCCTGCCGCAATGCGTCGGCGGACCCACTGCCGCCACCGGAGCCGACCACCCACGCCTGGACTCGACCGGGTCCGACGACCGCCTCGGGAGTCCGGCTGCGAAGGTGGTCGGCTACGGCGGCGGGGCCGACGTAGCGCACCATCCCGACAAGGCCGCAGGACGCGCCCGCCACGGCCAGCAGGCCGGCCCCGGTGTAGTCGGATGAGCCGGCCGCCACGCCGACAACGCCTCGGGTGTACTTGTGATCGGCCGCCTCCGGCGCCGGAAGCAGCCGGGCCACGTCGGCGGACTGCAACGCCGTGACGGCCGGCCCTTCGGCGTCAGGCCCCTCGAGCCACGGGCCGAGCCCGATGTCGACGAGGTCGACGACGCCGGCGGCCGCCGCCCCCGGCCCCACGAGCAGTCCGACCTTGTGGGTGCCGAACGTGACCGTCACGTCGGCGGTGACATGCGACTGCGGCGTCTCGCCGGTGTCGACGTCGATCCCGCTCGGCACGTCGACCGCGACCACGGGCACGCCGAGCCGCTCGACCCGCTCGACATGCGGGGTCGCGGTCGACCGCAGGCCCGGTTTGCCGCCGATCCCGACGATGCCGTCCAGCGCCAGATCGGTCGCCGCCGGGACGGCGTCGGGCCGCGACGCGTCGACGAGCCGGCCACCGGCCCGGCGCAACGCAGCAAGTCCGCCCGGGTGGGCCTTGCCGGGTGCGAGCAGGACCGCGTCGACTCGGGCCCCGCGCCGCGACAGACTCGCTCCGGCGTAGAGCGTGTCGCCGCCGTTGTCGCCCGCGCCGACGAGCAGCGTGACGCGGCGGCCGTAGACCGTGTCGAGCAGGTCGTCACATCGAGCGGCGAGGCCGGCCGCGGCACGTTGCATGAGTGCGCCCTCGGGCAGCGTCGCCATCAGCGCCTGCTCGGCCCGGCGTACCTCCGGCACCGTGTGCGCCGATCGCATCATCGGATGATAGCCCGCCCGACCGCTGACCCTCGCCACGGCTGGAGCCTGCTCGACGCGTCGAGCAGCCGGTCACGGTGGAGTGCGGAGCACCGCAGCGCACTGACCGACCGACGCACGGATTGGTCGCGGTGTCAGCCTTCGAGCACGACGACTGCCGAGGCGATGTCACCGTCGTGCGAGATCGAGAGGTGGGCGCCGGTCGCGCCGAGGCGGTCGGCCAGCGCCGCGACGGCGCCGGTCATCGTGAGCAGCGGTTTGCCGTCGGGGTCGTTGCGGATCTCGGCGTCGAGCCAGGACAGTCCGGTCGGGGCGCCCAGCGCCTTCGCCAGGGCCTCTTTCGCAGCGAAGCGACCGGCGAGCGATCCCATCGGCAGCTCGCGCTCGGCGTCGGTGAACACCCGCTGCCGCATGGCCGGCGTCCGATCCAGAGTCTGGCCGAAGCGCACCACGTCGACGACGTCGATGCCGACCCCGACGATCATCGCGGCCGCCCCTTCGACGGTTTCGCCCGCATTACTCCACCGTCACGGACTTGGCCAGGTTGCGCGGCTGATCGACGTCGTGGCCGAGCTTGGTGGCCAGCGCGCAGGCGAAGATCTGCAGCGGGACCGTCGACACGAGCGGCTGCAGGAGCGTCGGCACCTTGGGCAGCCGGATCACGTGCGAGGCATAGGCCGTCACGTCGTCGTCGCCGTCCTCGGCGAGCACGATCGTCCGCGCCCCTCGCGATCGGATCTCCTGGATGTTGCTGACGACCTTGTCGTGGAGCATGTCGCGTCCGCGCGGCGGCACCACGACGAACACCGGGACGCCCTCGTCGATCAGGGCGATCGGCCCGTGCTTCAGCTCGCCGGCGGCGAACCCCTCGGCATGCAGGTAGGCCAGCTCCTTCAGCTTCAGCGCCCCCTCGAGGGCGACCGGGTAGCCGACATGGCGACCAAGGAACAGGAACGACCCCGCACCACTCAGCTCGTCGGCGAGCTCCCGTACGTCGTCGGCTTCGGCGAGCACCCGCGCGATGCCGCCGGGAACAGCGTCGAGCGCGGCCATGATGGCGTTGATCTCGTCGCCGTACTTCGTGCCCCGCACCTGCGCCAGATACAGCCCGAGCAGGTAACAGGCGACGATTTGGGCGAGGAACGTCTTCGTCGCGGCCACACCGACCTCCGGCCCGGCGTGGGTGTAGATGACCGCGTCCGACTCGCGCGGGATCGTCGAGCCGTTGGTGTTGCAGATCGCGAGTACGCGGGCCCGCTGCTGCCGGGCGTGCCGGATCGCCATCAGGGTGTCCATCGTCTCGCCGGACTGGCTGATCGCCACGACCAGCGTCGACCGGCCCACGATCGGGTCGCGATAGCGGAACTCGCTGGCAAGCTCCACCTCGCATGGCAGCCGGGTCCAGTGCTCGATCGCGTACTTCGCGACCAGACCGGCGTAGAAGGCCGTACCGCAGGCGATGATGATGACCTTGTCGATCTGGCGCAGCTCGTCGTCGGACAGCCGCATTTCGTCCAGCTGCAGCGATCCGTCGCTGGCGTGCCGGCCGAGCAGCGTGTTGGCCACCGCCTCCGGCTGCTCGTCGATCTCCTTGAGCATGAACCACTCGTAGCCGCCCTTCTCGGCGGCCGCGGCGTCCCAGTCGACGTGGTATTCGCGAGTCGGTGCCGGAGCGCCGTCGAAGTCGGTGACGGTGATCTCGTCGGCGGTCAGCACGACGACCTGGTCCTGGCCGAGCTCGATCGCGTCGCGAGTGTGCTCGATGAAGGCGGTGACATCCGAGGCGACGAAGTTCTCGCCCTCGCCTCGGCCCACGACCAGCGGCGAGTTGCGCCGGGCCGCCGCAACGACCTCGGGCTGCTCCGCGTCGAGGACGACCAGTGTGAACGCGCCCTCCAGCAGCCGGCACACCGCTCGCAACGCGTCACCGAGGTCGTCGCCGTCCGCCAGCCGCTCCTCAAGCAGGTGCGCGACCGCCTCGGTGTCGGTGTCCGACCCCAGCTCGTGCCCCCTCGACTCGAGCCCGGAACGCAGCGCGGCGAAGTTTTCGATGATGCCGTTGTGGATCACCGCGACCCGGCCGTGGCAGTCGGCGTGTGGGTGCGCATTGCGATCGGTCGGCGGACCGTGGGTGGCCCAGCGGGTATGGCCCATGCCGGTCGTCGATCGCGGCAGCGGCTCCTCCGACAGCGCCTTGTCGAGGTTGGCCAGCTTGCCGGCGCGTTTGGACACCCTGATCGCGCTCGACTCGATCAGCGCGATGCCAGCCGAGTCGTAGCCGCGGTACTCCAGGCGACGCAGCCCGTCGATGACGATCTCTTGAGCCGACTTGACACCAACATATCCGACGATCCCACACACGTGCGCCAGCCTACCGACGCGCTCCGGCGACCCACGGGTGTCGGTACGGTCGCGACTCGGGCCCGTAACAATGGTCGCCATGGCGGAGTCTCCGTACGTCGAGCTGGATCGGGCCACCTGGGCGGCGCTGGCCGCGCGTGTCGACCAACCGCTGACGTTAACGGAGGTGGAGCGGGTCCGCAGCCTCGGCGACGAGCTCGACGTCGACGAGGTACGCCAGGTCTACCTGCCGCTCTCAGAGCTGCTCAGCCTCTACGTACGCCACACGGGAGCGCTGTATCGGGCCACCGAGGCGTTCCTGCGACAACCGCAGGAGGAGCGAACCCCGTTCGTCATCGGCATCGCCGGCTCCGTGGCGGTCGGCAAGTCGACCACGGCCCGGCTGCTCAAGGAGCTGCTGTCGCGATGGGGGCCGGAGCATCCGCGGGTGGAGCTCGTGACGACCGACGGCTTCTTGCTGCCCAACGCCGAGCTAGAGGCGCGTGGCCTGCTGCAGCGCAAGGGGTTCCCCGAGTCGTACGACCGCAAGGCGCTGTTGCGATTCATCATCGACCTGAAGTCCGGCGCCGAGGAGGTCAAGGCGCCGATCTACTCGCACTTGCGCTACGACATCACCGACGACCACGTCGTACTGCAGCGGCCGGACATCGTGCTGTTCGAAGGGCTCAACGTCTTGCAGCCGGCCCGGACCCGATCGGACGGGCGGCAGGGTCTCGCGGTGAGCGACTTCTTCGACTTCTCGGTGTACGTCGACGCGGCTGCCGGGGACATTCGCCGGTGGTACGTCGAACGCTTCCTGCGGCTGTGTGAGACGGCGTTCCGCGAGCCCGAGTCGTACTTCCGCCGCTACGCCGACCTGAGTCACGACGAGGCGGTGGCCCGGGCCGAGTCGCTGTGGGACGGCATCAACGGGCCGAACCTGTCCGAAAACATCGCGCCCACGCGCAGCCGCGCCACCCTCGTGCTGCGCAAGGACGCCGATCACTCGGTCCGCTGGATCCGGCTCCGCAAGCTCTGACAACTTCCAGTCGGTTCTCGCCCGAATATCGCACAACTCGCCAATACTTGAGGCGTGGCCGACGAGGGACGAGACCGCTGGGCGCAGTGGCTGCTCGAACGCCGACACGGCGGCGATCCGGAGCGGCAGCAGGAGGTCGCGTCCTATCTCGCCGGGATCCGTGACCGCGTCCTCGACCGGGCGGAGATCAGGTCCGGCGACACCGTGCTCGACGTCGGATGCGGCGACGGGCTGATCGGTTTCGGGGCATTGGACCGGGTCGGCCCGACCGGGCGCGTGATCTTCTCCGACATCTCGTACGACCTGCTCGACGTGTGCCGGAGCCGGGCCGGCGTGGACGATCGGTGCGAGTTCGTACGCGCCCCGGCCGACGACCTCGGCCTCGTCGCAGACGCGGCGGTCGATGTCGTCACGACGCGTTCGGTCCTGATCTATGTGGACGACAAGCCGGCGTGTTTTGCGGAGTTCTTTCGCGTCCTGCGGACCGGCGGCCGGTTGAGCGTGTACGAGCCGATCAACGCGTATGCCAGCTGGCGCGAGGACGGTCACACGTACTGCGGCTATGACGTCACCTCGGTCGCCGATCTCGCCGCCAAGGTGTGGGCGCTGTACGTTCGGCTCCAGCCGCGCGACTCCGACCCGATGCTCGACTTCGACGAGCGCGATCTCCTTCGCGCCGCCGAGGGAGGCGGCTTCGGTGAGATCCACCTCGAGCTCCGGGCCGACATCGAGCCGCGCCTGCCGCCGGTGAGCTGGGACATCTTCCTCAACTCCGCCGGCAACCCGCGGATCCCGACCCAGGCCGAAGCCATCGCCGCGACACTCGACTCCGATGAAGCCGAGCGGTTCACGGCTCACCTGCGGCCGCTTGTCGAGTCCGGCGCCGGCACCCGCCGGCTCGCCGTGGCCCACCTGTGGGCGGTCAAAGACTGAAACGCCGCTGTGGATAACGCGGGCGGGACGCGCTGGGCCGTGGGCATGATTGGCGGTTATGTCGAGCAGGAGGCACCATGGAGGTCGTGACCACGCTGCCGCGGAGCAGGCCGTTCACCCGCGCCGATCTCGAGTCGATGCCCGATGACGGGCATCGCTACGAGCTCATCGACGGAGCGCTCATCGTGACCCCGGCGCCGTCGTCGGGTCATCAAGGGATGGTCGTCGAGCTTTGCTACCGGCTACGCGACCTCGTTCCACCCGACCTCCGTGTGATCGTCGCCCCCTTCGACGTGGCGCTAGCCGCCGACACCGTTGTGCAACCGGACCTCCTGGTCGCGCGCCGAGAGGACTTCACTGATCGCGACCTGCCGACGGCACCGGTGCTCGCCGTCGAGGTCCTGTCGCCGAGCACCCGCCGGATCGACCGGATGCTCAAGTACGCCCGCTACGAGGCCGCCGGCTGTCCGTCGTACTGGCTCGTCGACCCGGACGAGCCGGCCCTGACCGTCTTCGAGCTGCGCGACGGCCGCTATGTCGAGGACGCCCACGTCGTCGGCGACGCGGCCTGTCAGGTGGCTCGACCGTTCGCTATGGAGCTGCGGCCGAGCGACCTCCGCGGATAGCTCCCGCTGCCACTCGCCGTCTCGGCCTGATGAGCGTCTCTCATGCCGGGATCTCGCCCTGCCAGCTGCCTTCGTACTCGACCGGCTCGAAGCCTATCGCCTCGTTGACCGCGATCATGGCGTCGTTGGACTCGGCGTTCCAGGTGCGAACCGACGTCCGATCCGGATGCTCGGTCTGGGCCCAGGCGAGGTTGGCGACCTTCAACGCGAGTCCGAGGCGGTGGCCGCGATGCTTCGGGAGCACCAGCGTGTCCCACTGGTAGATGACCCCGGGATCGTGCGCCGGCACGACCAGTTCGGTGTGGCCGGCGATGCTGCCGTCGGGTGCGACAGCCGCGTAGACATGCCGCGTCCGGTCCTGTGCCTGCACGTCGCCCTCGTAGGCGCGGAGCCGCTCGACGTCCCACCGCTCCGACTCGATCTCGAGCTCGCCCTTCGGCATCTCGTCGACCATGGCCGCCTTGAGTGCGCAGTATGCGTCGACGTACTCACTGGGGCAGGTGTCGACCCAACGGACCAGCCGGTAGTCCTGATGCTTCGGTGCGGCCTCGGCCGCCAGCGCGTCCAGCCGATCGCCGGGCACCGGAAGGGCCAGCCGTCGCTGCACCTCGCGCTGCCGCAGGGTCATGCCCTGTCGAGCGGCGAACGCCTCAGCAGGGGTGATGGTGTTGGCCGGCTGGTCGCATCGCCGCCCGGTCACATGCGAGATCCAACTCGTGCGGCCGCGCTGCGCCAGGTCGACCGCGAGCTGTCGGGCCAGGGCGGTCCCGATGCCTCGGCGGCGCCGCGCCGGCGCGACGTAGACCCCGATCTCGGCCAGCTCGAGGTTGTCGGTGAGCGGAAGCTCGACGACTGCCACGCCGACGACCTCACTGTCCTCGTCCGCGATCAGGCCGTACAGATCGGTCGTCGTCGGCTCCCGGCGGAACCCGACGACGGACTCGGCGAACGTCCACGTGGAGGAGCACGGGTTTTCGAAGTCATTGGCGGCCGCGTACACCGCATGGAACGCGGCGAACTCCGCATCGTCATGCGGGTCGAGGCGGCGTATCGAGCGCACGACCCGAGGCTACGCGGGCCATCCGACGATCTCAGCCGGTTATCCGGGCCGACTGGGGAAGGTTGCGCCAATCGCGTATTGGCGCAGGGGTCCCCAGTGCCAATAGGTTCGTCGCAGGGGACCCCCGCGCCAACCGCCGCTACAGCGCCAGATGCTTCCGCACCACGCGAGCCAGCTCGTCGGCGACCCCTTGCGCCTGCGACGGCGTCGCCGCCTCGACCATGACGCGAACGACCGGCTCGGTGCCCGAGGGCCGCAGCAACACGCGCCCCGCGTCGCCCAACGCCGACTGGGCTGCACTCACCGCGTCGCTGACGTCGGGGTGACTCAACGCGCGGGTCTTGTCGACGCCCGACACGTTGACCAGCACCTGCGGGAGCGGCGCCACGACGCTCGCGAGCTCGGCGAACGACTGCTCGCTCTGCGCCATCCGAGCCGCAACATGCAGGGCGGTCAGCAGCCCGTCCCCGGTTGTCGCGTAGTCGGACATGATCACATGACCGGACTGCTCACCACCGAGGCTGAAACCGCCCTCGCGCATCGCTTCGAGCACGTAACGGTCGCCGACCGCGGTCTGCTGCACCGTGATGCCGGCGTCGCGCATCGCCCGGACGAATCCTACGTTGCTCATCACGGTCGCCACGACCGTCTCGGAGCGGAGGCGCCCACTCTCCCGCATCGCCATCGCGAGGATCGCCAGCAATCGGTCGCCGTCGACCGGTTCGCCGGTGGCGTCGACGGCCAGGCAGCGGTCGGCGTCACCGTCGAACGCGAACCCCACATCGGCTCGCCGCTCGACCACAGCTGCGCACAGGTCGCCGATATGCGTCGATCCACAACCGTCGTTGATGTTGAGCCCGTCCGGCCGGTCGTGGATGGTGAGTACGCGAGCACCCGCCTGTTCGAAGGCGGACGGGCCCATCTGGTACGCGGCGCCGTTGGCGCAGTCGAGCAGCACGGTCAGCCCGTCGAGGCGATGCGGCACGGTCGATGCGATGTGGCCCACGTACTGTGCGGCGACGTCGTCCCGCTGGCGTACCCGGCCGACGCCACGACCGGTCGGCCGCTGCCACGGCTCGCGCAGTCGGGCCTCGATCGCGTCCTCGAGCGCGTCGGCCAGCTTGTGACCACCCCGATTGAAGAACTTGATGCCGTTGTCGGGCATCGGATTGTGGCTGGCCGATAGCATCACGCCGAGGTCGGCGTCGATCTCGGCGGTCAGATGGGCGACGCCGGGCGTGGGCAGGATGCCGAGCATCCAGACGTCGACGCCGGCCGATGCCAGCCCGGCGACGACAGCCGCCTCCAAGAACTCGCCCGACGCGCGTGGGTCGCGGCCGACGACCGCGACCGGCCGGTGACCCTCGAACGCTCCGGCCTCACCCAGGACATGGGCGGCCGCCACGGAAAGGTCGAGCGCGAGTTCCGCGGTGAGATCACGGTTGGCGACCCCCCGTACCCCATCGGTGCCGAAGAGTCGACCCACGGGGCGGGACCTAACGCTTGCTGTACTGCGGTGCCTTGCGGGCCTTCTTGAGCCCGGCCTTCTTGCGCTCCTTGACCCGCGCGTCACGGGTGAGGAGGCCGGCCTTCTTGAGCACCGGACGGTTGACCTCGGAGTCGACCTCGTTGAGGGCGCGGGCGATCCCGAGTCGCAGCGACCCGGCCTGACCGGTCGTGCCACCGCCGTGAATCCTCGCGATCACGTCGAAGCGGTCGGCGAGGTTGGTGAGGACGAACGGCTCCTTGATGAGCTGCTGGTGGACCTTGTTGGGGAAGTATGCGTCGAGGTCCTTGCCGTTGATGGTCCACGAGCCGCTGCCCGGGACGATGCGGACGCGGGCGACCGACTCCTTGCGGCGGCCGGTCGCCGTCGCCGGCGCGACGGTGGCGGGACGATCCGATGCTACGCCCGAAGACGGCGTCGTCTCGGAGGTGTAGGCGACTGCGTTGGTGTCGCTGCCGGCGTCGACGGATTCGGTGGTGGTCTCAGCCACGGTGGTCCTCACTGCGCAATCTGGGTGATCTCATGGCATAATCTCGGTGATCTCACTGCGTAATCTGGGTGATTTCACTGCGTAATCTGGGTGATTTCGAAGGGCTTGGGCTGCTGAGCCGCGTGCGGGTGGTCAGGGCCCGAGTAGACCTTCAGCTTCCTGATCATGGCCCGACCGAGCTTGTTCTTCGGGAGCATGCCCCACACGGCCTTCTCGACGGCCTTCTCGGGGTGCTGCTCCATCAGATCCGCGTACGGCACTGCCCGCAGGCCACCCGGGTAGCCCGAGTGCCGGTAGGCGAGCTTGTCGGAGCGCTTGTTGCCCGACAGCGCGACCTTGTCGGCGTTGACGATGATCACGAAGTCGCCGGTGTCGACGTGTGGCGCGAACATCGGCTTGTGCTTGCCGCGCAGCAGCGTTGCGGCCTGGACGGCGAGCCGACCCAGGACGACGTCGGCAGCGTCGATGACATGCCACTGACGCTGGACGTCACCGGGCTTCGGGCTGTACGTACGCACGGGTGTTTGGCCTTCGTTCTCGATAGTCGGGTGCCCCGAGGCAAGCGCACCCTCAACAGTACCGTCGGCTGGTGCGCACAACGACCGCTCAGAATACCCACTCGGCGGCAGGCCGGTCAAAACGCCTACGGCCGGAGCCGAGCGACTCGCCCCGGCGGCGGCGCCAGCACCGCATCCGGATGGAGCACGTGCGCCAGTGCCTCGACACCGTCGACGACCCGCGGACCGGGACGGGTGACGAACGCCCCCGCGTCGATGGCCCAGACGGACGACGCCGGCAGTCGATCGAGCACGGCCCGCCCGTACTCCACGGCGTCGGACAGCCCGAACCCGCACGGCGCGACGACGGTGATGTCCGGGTCGACGGCGCCGACAGCCGGCCACTCCGTCGACACGGACCGTTCGCCGGGGTCGGCAAGGAGCACCTGACCCCCAGCGGCGACGGCCATGTCCGGGATCCAGTGGCCGGCGAGGAACGGCGGGTCCGTCCATTCGAGCACCAACACCCGAGGGCGCTCGCGGCCGCGTACCCGCGAGGCGACTGACTCGAGTCGCGCGCCCAACTCCCGCCGGAGCCGCCGGCCGGCCGCCTCGTCGCCGAGCGCGGTCGCCACGTCGACAGCACCGTCGAGCACGTCGTCGAGCCGATGCGGGTCGAGTGTCACGAGGTGCGACGGGCAGCCGACCCGGTCGATCGCGGTCGCGACGTCGTCGGCGGGCAGCGCGCACACGCGGCAGAGGTCCTGAGTGATGACGACGTCCGGCGCGATCCGGATCAGTGCGTCAGAGTCCAGCTGATACAGCGATTCGCCGCTCTCGATGCGGGCCCGGACGGCGGCGTCGATCTCACCCGGCGTCAGGCCTTCGGGGAGCATGCCGTGGACCACGATCGGGTGCCGCGCCCGGGCCGCGGCCGGATGGTCGCACTCGAACGTGATGCCGGCGAGCGAGTCCTCTCGACCAAGGGCGTAGACCCATTCGGTGCCGGACGGCAACAGCGAGACAACCGAGGTCATTCGGCCAGGTTAGTGCCGCCTCACAGAGGTACCTTGGGTTGCCCGGCGCCCAGCCGGCGCCCGGCTGCGTTGTCGTCGCTCGACGCACAAACCCGGTGCGCCTTCACTCCTCCGCCTTGCCAGCCATCCGACTGGACACCGGCCAACCATCAAGCCACCTCTGCGACACGACACTAAGCCCTGTCGGTAAACCTCCCGACCGGCGCGGTCGTCGCACCATGTGAAACTGATCAAAGACTGGGCCTGGGTTTCGACCCCGGTCCAAATCCGGCATAGGTTGGTCGCACTGGCCCCGCGGGGTCCGATCATTCAAGGAGTTTCGACGTGTCCGAAGAGCGGGCCAACGACGACACGCTGACGATTCGAGACAACCGCACCGGCAAGGAGTACGAAGTGCCGGTGACCGATGGCACGATTCGGGCAGCGGATCTCGGCAAGATCAAGGCGGCCGAGGACGAACCGGGAGTCGCGGTCTACGATCCGGGTTTCGTCAACACGGCGTCGTGTCGCAGTGCGATCACGTTCATCGATGGCGACCGGGGCATCCTCGAATACCGCGGCTACCCGATCGAGCAGCTAGCCGGTCAGTCGACGTTCCTCGAGGTGGCCTATCTGCTCGTCCACGGCGTTCTTCCGGACAAGCAGCAGTACGAGCAGTGGGTTCACGAGATCACGTTCCACACGTTCGTGCACGAAAACATCAAGACGTTCATGCAGGGTTTCCGCTACGACGCGCATCCGATGGGCATGTTGATGGCGGCGGTCGGCGCGCTGTCGACGTTCTATCCCGAGTCACGTCTGATCCAGGATCCCGAAAACCGGCACATGCAGGTGGTCCGGCTGATCGCCAAGATGCCGACCCTCGGCGCATGGGCATTCCGGCACGCGCAGGGCAAGCCGTACGTCTATCCGGACAACGATCTCTCGTACGCCGAAAACTTCCTGTCGATGCTGTTCCGGATGAGCGAGAAGAGCTTCATCGCCGACGAGCGGTTGACCAACGCGCTCGAGATCCTGTTCATCCTGCATGCCGACCACGAGCAGAACGCGTCCACGAACGCGGTGCGGTCGGTCGGCTCGACTCAGGTCGACCCGTACTCCTCGGTCGCGGCCGGCATCGGCGCGCTTTTCGGCCCGCTGCACGGAGGCGCCAACGAGGCGGTGCTGCGCATGCTGCGCCGAATCGGCTCGGTGCACAATGTGGCGGAGTTCATCGACGGCGTCAAGAACGGCAAAGAGCGCCTGATGGGCTTCGGCCACCGCGTCTACAAGAACTACGACCCGCGAGCCAAGATCATCAAGAAGGCGTGCGACGACGTATTCGAGGTGACCGGCGTCAATCCGCTGCTCAAGATCGCGGTCGAGCTGGAGAAGATCGCCCTCGAAGACGAATACTTCATCCAGCGCAGGCTTTATCCCAATGTCGACTTCTACTCTGGCCTCATCTACGAGGCGCTCACATTCCCGCCGGAGATGTTCACCGTGTTGTTCGCGATTCCGCGGACCGCCGGATGGCTGGCGCAGTGGCTCGAATTGGTGCAGGACAAGGAGCAAAAGATCGCCCGGCCGAAGCAGATCTACACCGGTCACCGCAGCCTCGACTTCGTCCCCCGCGATGAACGCTGGGCCTAGCGAAACCGTATGTTTCGAACATAACGGACGACACGATTCGGCGGTTTCGAATAATTCCTCCTCAGTCGGGTCGGATCGGATGAGACGGACGCTTGCGATATGAGACGCTAACGCCGTCACTTCGGATAAGCGGGCGGTGCGGTGAGCGATCCCTCGAACGGCGGCGGGGTCGTGACGCCACGCCAGGCGATCCGATCCGCTTCGGCGACGCTTGTCGGACGCGACCGCGAGCTCGACCAACTGGTCGCCGCCGCGGCGCCGTCGCTGGTCGTCATCGAGGGCGACGCCGGCATCGGCAAGACGGGCCTCATCGACGAGCTTCGCGGCCGGCCGGAGCTGGCCAAGACCCGCTTCCTCGTCGGCGCGTGTCAGCACATCCGAGCCGCTGCCGTTGCGACCGATCGTCGACGGCGTACGCCCGCTGCGGGCCGACATCGCCACGCTCGAGCTCCCGCCGGTCGTCGGCGCACTGCGCTCGTTGCTGCCCGAGTTCGCCGAGCAGCTGCCGCCGACGCCGGGGCCGGTGTCCGATCGCGCCGCCGAGCGCCATCGGCTCTTTCGCGCCCTGCGCGAGCTGCTGGGTGCTGCCGGGCCGGTCATCGTCGCGATCGATGACGTGCAATGGATCGACGAGCTGACCGCCGACTTCCTGCGCTACCTGATGACCAAGCCGCCATCGAACCTGACGCTGGTCGTCGCCTATCGAGGTGAGGAGGCGCCGCCAAGCGTGCGGATGTTGCGCACGGCGCTGCCCGAGTCCGTCGACCAGACGCTCCTCACCCTGCGTCCGCTGAAAGTGACCGAGACGGGGGCGATGGCCGCCGACCTCCTCGGCATCGACGACGTTCCCGACGAGGTCGCGGCCTTTCTTCACGAGCGGACGTCGGGGTCGCCGTTCGCCGTACACGAGTTGATCGACCTGCTGCGCGACCGCGAGGTCGACATCCAACCCGACGACGCTCGGTCGCGCGAGGACCTCGCCGAGCTCGAGATCCCTCGCCTGCTGCGCGAGCAGGTCGGCGAGCGGCTCGGCCGGTTGAGCGACAACGGTCGGTCGGTCGTCGAGGCGGCGGCGACGCTCCAGCTTCCGGCGACACTCTCGAGGTTGGTCGGTGCCTGCAGCGCCGACGACCACGACGCACTGCTGGGGGTCGACGAAGCGCTCGAGTCCGGGCTGCTGGTCGAGCGGGACGACGCACTCGGATTCCGCCACCTGCTCGTCGGCCAGTCGGTCTATTCCGCGATGCCGATGGTGCGCAAGCACCAGTTGCACCGGCAGGCGGCGACGAGTCTCGAGCAGCTCTGGCCCGTCCCCCTCGGCCAGGTCTCATATCACCGGCGAGCGTCCGGCCAGCTCGCCGAGTGGATCGAGACCGCCGAACGTGCGGCCGACCGGGCCGCTGATACGGGCGACGACGCCGAAGCCACACGCATTCTCGACACCCTGTTGCGCGAAGCGCCGCTCGATCCGCATCAGCGCACCAGGCTCGCGGTCAAGCTCGGCCGGGTGGCCCTCGACGCGGCCAACCCGTCCTCGATGATCGCGCCGCTGTCCGACGCGCTGCGCCACGAGGAGACGCTGCCGAAGGCGAGCCGCGGCAGGCTGCACTTCTGGCTCGGCCTGCTCATGAACCAGACCGGCTACGACCCACAGCGACAGCGACAGCTCTTGACGAAGGCGGTCGACGAGCTCGACGATCAACCGGCGCTGCAGGCCTCGGCCATGATCTCGCTCGCGTCGGGCACTCAGGCTCGGGTGTCCGAACGCGTGTCGTGGGTACGCCGCGCGCACGAGATCCTGCCCGGCGTCGACGACCCGGCGTACGAGGTCTATCTGCAGAGCAAGGTCGGCGGCGTCATGGTGCTCGCCGGCGACCCGGACTGGCGTCGGGCGGCCGACCGCATCACCGAGCAGACCCGCGGACGCCCCCGGCATCGACACGAGGTTCGGGCCTACAGCACGATCGCCAACTGCGCCGCCTGGGCCGGTCACCTCGACGTTGCGGGTGACTGGCTCGGGCGTGCCGAGTCCGCGCCGGTCGCGCGCAGCGACGAACGGCTCGCCCTGCGGCTGCGCGCCAACGCGACCGTGCTCGACTTCTGCCGTGGGCAGTGGGTCGTGCTGCGCGAGCGGGCCGACCGCTTCGTCGCGCAGTTCGCCGAGCGGCCACGAGTACGGGTCGACGTGGACGTCGTCGCGAGCCGACTCGCTCTGGCCGAGGGCGACATCGAAACCGCCGAACGCAGGCTGGCCGAGCTCCGGGGCGCCATCGAGAGGCTGGACGCGTCCGACCTCCTGCCGATGGCGACCGAGGCCGAGATCCGGCTCGCGTTGGCGCGCGGCGACTCGGCGGTGGCGATGGAGGCCGCCGACCGGCTGCGAGCCGCGCTCGAGTCCGGGGGTCTCTGGCTCTCGACCACCCGTGCGATCCCCGCTGTCGTCGAGGCGATGATCGCGACCGACCGCGCCGATCAGGTCGGTCCCCTGCTGACGGCGCTGGGTCGAGAGCTGCGCGAGCTCGACGCACCGCTGGCTCCGGCCGCGTTGGAGCACGCCCATGGGGTCCTCGCAGTCGACGAGAGCCGATGGGACGCCGCCGTCGGCCATCTCCGGACGGCGGCCGCTCGCTACGACGCGCTCGGCTGCAGCTACGAGACAGCGCAGGCCAACGAGCTCGCGGCTCGCGCCCAGCTGATCGCCGAGCCTCCGGCGGCCGAGCCACTCTTGCGTACCGCTGCCACGACCTACCGAGATCTCGGCGCCCGGCACGACCTCGACCGGATCACCAGCATCGCCCGCGTGCATGGCGTCTCGCTCCCGAGCCAGCGCCGCGGCGGACGACGCGGGTACGGTCGGCGGCTGTCCCCACGAGAGCGCGAGGTCGCCGAGCTGGCCGCCGCCGGCCATACCAACAAGGAGATCGCCGACAAGCTCTTCGTGTCGATCAACACGGTGAAGAAGCAGCTGTCGGCGGCCATGCGCAAGCTCGGCGTACGGTCGCGGGACGCTCTCCCTCAGCGGCTCGGCGTGCCGACGACGCGTTAGGGTTCGCCGAACCCTAAGGCTCGGCGCGTAGTCCGTCGATCACGACGCGAAGCATCCGTTTCACCTGGTCGGGATTCGGATTCGGCGTCATGGCCACGCCGTGGACCAGGCGCAGCATGTCCGGCGCCTCGATGTCGTCTCGGGCGACGCCTGCCTCCTGCGCACGTCCCAGCACGAGGGCCGACGACCGGGCGATGAGGTCTCGGCAGTACGACACGAAGCTCGAGTCCTTGTCGTACGCCTCGGCGAGCTCGGCGAACAGCGCGTGCTTGACCATCGCGTACTCGACGAAGCGCTCGAGCCATCCGCTCAGTGCCTCCCAGGGCGGGAGCGACGTCGACTCGGTCGCGGCCGCGTCGAGTGCCTCGACGTCTTCGCGATAGACCGCCTCGACCAGAGCCAGCCGATGGGGGAAGTGCCGATAGAGAGTTCCGATGCCGACGCCCGCGGTCTTCGCCACCTGCTCGAGGGAGGCGTCACTGCCCTGGGCCTGGAACAGCTCGCGAGCCGCATCGACCAACCGGTCGTAGTTGCGCCGCGCGTCCGCGCGCATGCGCGACCGCGGATCCGGCATCTCCTGGCTGGTCATCTCGCCTCATCCTACCGACGGGTTGCTAACCGGAGGTAGCCTCCGGTAATATCCGGAGGGCGCCTCCAGTTTATCTCGGATCGGGCGCTCCACCACCCTCCGAAGGGACTTCGTCCTGCCATGACAACAACCTCGATTCAACCGCCGGCCCCGGTCGAAAGCGGGCAATCCGGCCGCTACCGCCCGGCCATCGCGCTCGGCCTCATCGTGAGCGTGCAACTCATGGTCATCTTGGACATGACCGTCGTCAACGTCGCGCTCCCCGACATCAAGGACACCCTCGGCTTCTCCGCCACCGGGTCGTCGTGGGTGCTGAGCGCGTACACCCTCGCCTTCGGTGGCCTGCTCCTGCTCGGCGCCCGGGCCGGCGACATCGTGGGCCGACGGCTCGCCCTCGGTGCCGGCCTCGCCCTCTTCAGCGCGGCCTCCTTGCTCGGCGGCGTCGCCGACACCGACGAGTGGCTCCTCGCCGCTCGCGCCCTTCAGGGCGTCGGCGCGGCACTCGCAGCTCCACAGGCGCTCGCCCTGCTCACCACGATGTTTTCCGAGGGCCGCGAGCGCAACCGGGCCCTCGCCCTCTATTCGGCCGTCTCCGTCGGCGGCGCGGCCGCCGGCCTGATCGTCGGCGGCATGCTCACCGATTGGGTCTCGTGGCGTTGGGCGTTCTTGATCAATGTGCCGATCGGCATCGCGATCATCGCGCTCGCACCGCGCTACCTCGAGTCGACGCCTCGACGACCGGGCCGGTTCGACGTTGCGGGCGCGGTCGCGTCGACGCTGGGCATGACCGCCCTCGTGTACGGCTTCGTCCACGCCGCCGACCACGGCTGGAGCAGCGACGAGACGATCGGCGCGTTGGGCGTCGGACTCGCCCTGCTCGGTGCGTTCGTCGCGATCGAGATGCGGGCCGAGGCGCCGATCGTCCCGCTCGGACTGCTTGCCCATCGGGATCGGGCCGCCGCTTACCTCGGCCGGCTTCTGCTCGTCGCCGGCATGATGGGGATGTTCTTCTTCCTCACGCAGTTCCTCCAAGAGGTCCGCGGTCTGAGTCCGCTCGAAACCGGCGCCGCCTTCCTCCCGCTCACCGGCACGCTGCTCGTCGCGACGCAGTTGTCGGCGCGGGTGTTCGTCGAACGCTTCGGCGGGCGGGCCCTGATGACTTCGGGGATGGCGATGTCGTCGGTCGCGATGGTGTGGCTGACTCAGATCTCGGCCGACAGCGGGTACGGCTCGATCGTCGGACCGCTTCTGCTGTTCGGGCTGGGCAACGGCCTCGCCTTCGTGCCTCTGACCGCGCTCGGCCTGGCCGGCGTCCCCGCCGAGCACGCCGGTGCCGCATCCGGACTGACCAACGTCGTGCAGCAGCTCGGCGGCTCGTTGGGTCTCGCCGTACTCGTGACGATCTTCGGCACGGCCGCTCGCGGGGCGGATCCCCAGGCCAGGTCGGCGCTGGCGCGCCAGCACGAGGTGCTGACGCAGGGCATCTCTACTGCGTTCATCGGGGCGACCGCCTTCGTCGTCGCGACGCTAGTCGTCCTCGCCACGGTGGTGCAGACCCGTCGGTCGGAGCCGGCTCCGGCATGACCGAGGTCAGAAGAGCAGCCCCAGCCGAGCCGCGTGACGCCGGCCTGGAAGCGGTTGTCCGCACCCATCCGCTTGATGACCTCGCCGACCCGGCTTTGGGCCGCCGCCTCGCTGACTCCGAGGCGGCGGCCGAGTCGACCAGCGTCAGCTTGACCGGCGGACTCGACAGCGTTCGTACCTGCTCGCCCGCCGCCATGCTCCGTTTGAGTGCGCCCAGATGATCCGGATTATCGACGACCGCCTGGCCGTAGATGCCGCGTACGTCGAGATCGGATCCGAATCGCGGCGCCGCCTCCACCTGAGCCGGTCGTCCTCGCTCACGCGCCCCTCCTCGCTGCGCTCGTCGGCACGTGAGCAGGCACGCTGCTCCGCAGCGGTCGCTCGCAAGCTCGCTGCTGCGTTGAATTGTTCGCTCGCAAGCTCGCTCACGCCGATCGGGTCGACGACCCGCAG
>JBKOYM010000068.1:0-15889 GCA_046725375.1 Actinomycetota bacterium | reverse complement strand
AACGACGTGGCCGACGCGGAGTGGATCGACGACGCCGGGCGCCGCGCCCGTGACCGGCTGCGAGCCAGCGAGTCCGAAGCCGTGATCGGCCACTGCGACTGGCTTGCCGGCAACGTGCGCTGGAACGGAGACGCGCTGCTGATGGGTGCATGACTGGGACAGCGTGACCGCTGACAGCGAAGCTGTCCTGGTCGGCTTCGCGGCCGCGCTGTATTCGACCAGCGCGGACGAGCTAGCCACCGTCGAGGACACCGAGCGGTTCCTCGACGCGTACTGCCGTGCGCGTGGCCAGGAGTTCAGCGTCGGCGAACTCCAACGGTCGTGGGCGGCCGGCGTCTGGACGAGGGCCTACGACGCCAAGTTTCAGCATACGGTCGGGCGGCCCATCACCTCACTGTCGGAGCATGAGGCCCGTGAGCGGCTCCGTCGTACTGGCACCGGCTCGCAGATGGCATAAACGGCCCGCACCGGCAGGGTCCAGCGTGGCAGCGACTCTGCGGTCACGCGCGTATTGAGCTATCGATTGTCAAGATCCGACCAGGCGGAGTCGTTCAACTCGTCCCAACGCCCGGTCGAGAGGGCCGCCGCCGGTCCCAGGTTCAATGGCAGCCGCCGCAGAACCGAGGATCGGTGCTCCGAAAGTCGGCCTCGCCGCTCAGCTCCGGTCGACACTCGGCCTCAAGACGTCGAGCCGCTCGGGCGGCTCCGCCAGCTCGCCGATGTGGAAGTGGGTGCGTTCCCGTACCGCTTGGAGAAGCCCAGCCAGATGGGGACCGATGTTCTCGTCGGGTCGACCGAGATAGCGCTCGGTCAGGTCTGCGATCTCCGCGAGGGTCAGCCCCAGGCCACGCCACGTCGTCACCGCGCCCACGCACCACAGCGCAGACTCGTCGAACAGTCGGTAATTGCCTGCGCTGCGACCGACCGTGTAGATGAAACCGAGGTCCTCGTACTTGCGAGCTGCTTCACCGACTGGCGACGCATTCGGTGACCGGGCTTACATTCATCCGCCGACTGCGCTGGCAGCGTGGCCGTATGGGCGATGGACCTCCGGTCGGGGCGCGTCCTGGCCAGCCGTACGAGCGAGGCCTTGGGGTTGTCCTACGCCAGTTGCACCGTACGCACGGCGAAGCGGTCGAGGATGTCATCGCCGGCGCGTGCGCCTACTGCTCACGGGCCTTCGAGGACGGCCACCCCGGCGTTCATGCAATAGCCGACCGGTCGGCGGCGTCCGTAGAGGTGGAAGGAGTCTTCATACCTGGAGGTACCGATGTCGACGCTGACTGCGACTGCGGCGGGCTCGCTGGTGAGTCGCTTGGTACGAGGGGCGGTAGCTGGGATTGGAGCCGGAATCGTGTTTGTCGCGATCACGATGTGGTTCGCCGACAGCATGGGCGATCCGGCGCGGATGCCGCTGCACATGATCGCGACGGTCGTCCAAGGTGACGACGCGATGATGCAGGGCGACACGAACGCGACGGTCGGGGCGATCGTGCACGTGGTGATTTCGGCCGGATACGGGGTCGCTTTCGCGTTCGTGCTGCCCTGGTTGCGCACGAACGCGATGATCGCCGCGGCCGCGACGGTCTACGGCGCGCTGCTGTATGTGGTGAACTTCGAGATCCTGGCGCCGTGGCTGTTCACGACGCTCGACATGGCGAACAAGCCGTTCGAGCTGTCGGTCCACATCGTCTTCGGCGCGCTGCTGGGACTCGGGCTGCTTCACTACGAGACGGGCTCCGGGCATCGGGTGGAGGCCTGACCGGGGCCGGTCATGGTGCGTTGGCGGCGGGTCGACACCGAGGATGCGTTCCTCGAGGCGACGCAGCCAGCGGTCGACCTGGTCTTCAACCTGGCCCGCCGGCTCGCCGCGACTGCACCGGACGCGGAGGACCTGGTGCAGGAGACCTACCTGCGGGCCTGGCGGGCGTGGCGCTCGGGGACGCGGCCGAGGCGAGCCGAGCCGTGGCTGGCCACCATCTGCCTCAACGTCGGGCGCGACCGAGCCCGCTGGGCGGCCCGGCATCCCGAATGTCCCGACATCGACGGCGGCGATCACTTCGAGGGCCCGTCCGACGTGGCGGAAACCGCGATCGACCGGGTCGAGGTCGCGGCCGCGTTGGCTGGGCTGCCAGAGACGGGAAGGGTCGCGGTCATCCTGTCCGATGTGTGTGGCCTGACAGCCCGTGAGGTGGCCGAAGTCACTGGTTGTCCCTTGGGTACGGCGCTGGCGCGAATCCATCGCGGTCGCCGGGCCCTCGCCGAACGCCTGGGCGTCGCCGATGGGTCGCCGAGGGAACCCGGACGGCGAGGTGAGTCGAATGCGTCATGAACCCGAGCGACTGGCTACGCGATTCCTCGACGGACGGATGCGGCGGCCCGAGCGCTGGCGGTACGAGCGGCACCTGGTCGAGTGCGCCGACTGCTGGACGCAGGTTCAGCAGGCCCGGGCCGGCCGGAGCGCGGCCGAGTCGTTACGTATCGTGGCGCCGGCTCGGATCCGGGAGCGGGTACGCGCGATCCCGGACCTCGACGCCGGTACGGACCATCTCGTACCTGGGCGGGATCGGAGAACACTCGTGCTCACCGCGGTCGCCGTCCTCGTCGCCCTCGTCCTCAGCATCGTGGTGACGCGAGACGACGGTGATCGGCCCACCGACGCCGTGGCGGAGGTCGCGGCGGCCTACCGCGACACGACAGGGTGGGCGGTCTCGACGGCCGCACCGCCGGTTCGTGCGCTGGTCGGGCTGCGCTGGACCGAAACCCGAGTCACCGCGATCGACGACGACCGTGTGATTGGTTTCCGATACGCGGCAGGTGACGGAGCAGCCGTCCTCGTCGTACAGCGGGACGGCAGCTTCACAACCCCTTCGACGGCGCATCCCGTACGCGGCGGGGAATGGGTCACCGAGGTCGATGGTGTCACCGTGTTTTGCACCCACCTTCCCGACTCGGTCCTCGTGGTGGGCTCCGAACCACACCTGGTCGCGAAGGCGGCTCGCAACCTCACCCACCGTGAGTCCTAACGGCGCTCTATCGGCGGTCCGGACCGCCTATGTGTCGGGCGTTACCGAACGGACACGGTCGCTCGGCCTAGCGTCCGGGGCGTGCCGGGTCGCGGAGCGGATGCGTCGTACTGTCTTGCCGAGGGCGTCGAGGCCCTCGGCCGACCGCCCTGGGGCAACCATCCGCCACCGTGGGCGCCCGGACGACGCGAGGAGGCAGCCGGCATGAATCAGGCCGCGGATCAGACCTGGTGCATGTCCGAGGTCGACATCTTCTGCGACCTGAAACCGGACGAGATGGCAGCGATCGCGGCCCAGGCGCCGATGCGGACCTACACCGCCGGCGAGCTGATCTACACACCACACGCCCCGGTCGAGGCCCTCTTCATCCTGAAGGAGGGCCGGGTCCGGGTCTTCCGGGTATCGGCGGACGGCCGGGCACTGACGACGGCGATCATCTCCCCCGGCACGATCTTCGGCGAGATGGCACTGCTGGGCCAGCAGATGTACGGCAACTTCGCCGAGGCCTTGGAGCAGGCTGTCGTCTGTGTGATGGACCAGGAGACCGTACGCCGCGTGCTGCTGGGAGATCCGCGGATCGCGGCGCGCATCACCGAGATCCTCGGCCGCCGGCTGGCCGAGATGGAGCGCCGGCTCTCCGACAGCATCTTCAAGAGCGTGCCGCAGCGGGTCGCCAGTACCCTGGTCACTCTTGCGGCCGAACAAGGCCGCCGATTCGGCCGATCCGCCGCCGTCGTCTCGCTGACGCACGAGCAGTTGGCCGCCCTCGCAGGCACCTCGCGGGAGACTACGACCAAGACGCTCGGCGAGTTCGCCGATCGGGGGCTGATCAAGCTCGGCCGCGGTCGCATCGTCGTCCTCGACGGGGCCCAGCTCGATGCCGAGGCCGGCGGGTGATGGACCGATGAAGGTCACGACGGCGGCGCTGGCCGGCGGCGGTGTCGCCGCGGCAGACGTCGGCGCCTACCTGGGTCTGGTCACCGGTGCGATGCCGCTCGACCTCGGCGTCGGCCGGCGTACCCGCCCACTCGGGCCGCTGACGGTTGACGTCGAGGCGCCACGCGAGGTGGTCTTCGAGGTCATCGCGGCGCCGTACGCCGAACGCGCACCGCGAGCGCTGCGGGAGAAGGTCGAGGTCCTCCAGCGGGGCGATGACATGGTGCTGGCGGCGCATCGCACCCCGATCCGAGGCCGTCTGGTCGCCACCACGGTCGAGACGGTGCGCTTCACGCGACCCGAGCGGGTGGATTTTCGGCTCGTACGCGGACCCGTCCCGCACGTCGTCGAACGCTTCGTCCTGTCGGAGTCGGCCGCCGGCACCCGGCTTGACTACGACGGTGAGCTCGGCACCGACCTCTGGACGCTCGGACAGCGGTGGGGCGAGCTGGTCGCGGACCGGTGGGAGCGCGTCGTCGCCGAATCGTTCGAGACGATCAAGACCGAGGCGGAGCGTCGAGCCCGGTGAGGCGGCTCGTCACTGGACGACGCGGGTGTCGGGTTGGAACGCCACCCAGGCGAACCAGAACGTGTCGGTGAACGGCTGGGCGGTCAGGGTCGCGCCGGCCAGCGGCCCGCCGGTCGCCTCGCCGAGGATGTTCCACGTCGATCCGGTTTCGGCGTCGGTGAAGTGGTCGCCGTCGGCGCGGAAGCTGAGCCGCTGGCCGTCGACGACCGGGTCGTAGACCGCGACCGACCCGATGTCGGCTCCGCCGGAGACCGAGTACGCGTCCAGCGCCGAGGCCTGACCGTCGAGGTGGAACAGGACCAGCTCGCGACCGCCAACCGTCACGGTAACGACGCCGGCGTCCGCGACGGCCGCACGTACGACCGCGACGGCGTCGGAGCCGCGACTAATCGCGACGACCCGGTCCTTCGGTTCCAGGCGACCGTCGTCGGTTCCGGGATCGAACACGAGTCCGGTGTCGGGATGGTCGTACTCGGGGTAGGGATTTTGGCCGTACGGGCGGTCGTACCCGGTGTCATGGGACAGCACCCAAGCGTCCGGATGGGCCTCGCGGAAGTCCCGCCAGGCCACCGGGATCATCGGAACGCTCGCGAGCTTCGCGCCGGTGAGGACGCCGACGCTGGCCTCGCCGGTGAGCTGGGGCCACAGCGACTCGGTCTGCCGGTCGTACATCACCAGGTTGCTGTTGTAGAGCCGACCCGAGGTCCCGAAGTCGAGGACCCGGTCGCCGACTCGACGGTCGAAGGCCACCCCAGAGTTGCACAGCGGACAGTACGTCGCGGCGACAGGTATGCCGGCGACAGTGTCGTTGACGATCTCGTGCCAGGTCAGGATCTGCACCGGATAGCCGCGAGTCTCGCCCTTGATGGTCATCGTCAAGACGGCCTCGGCGTCGTCCAGCCAGTCGACATCCGCGGCCCGTTGGAATCGCGGCTTGTCGATCGCGGGTATGCCGTCGGGTGGTGGCCCACCGGAGATGATCTCGTCCGGATCGACCAGCGGCGCCGGAAACTCCGAGTTGGTCATGTCGTCCAGCGCCGACGGCACGTCCTCGCGCGGACTTGAGGCGGCCTGGGACAGCGCCACGCTCTCGGAGGACCCGGTTACGGGGTCTCGGCTCGCCGGCGCATCGTTCGAGCCGCAGGCCGCCACTGCCAAGGCCACGAGGAGGCCAGCCGCACATGCGCCGCGTCGCATGCTGTCACCATGCGACGATGGAGGGAGAGATTCGGTAAGCACGGTCACAGTGGCCGCCGACCCGTCAGGTGATGATCGTCGTATGTGGACTCGTCGAACGCTGAGTGCCCTTGCTGCGGCGGCGGCACTCGTGATCGCCGGCTGTGGCGACGCCGGCACGTCGGACGGATCCGGCTCGGCCGGCGGGCAGTCGGCTCTCACGTTCACGGCCACGACCGTCGACGGCGACCAGTTCGACGCGGCGTCCCTCGGCGGCGAGCCGGCGGTCTTCTGGTTCTGGGCTCCGTGGTGTACTACGTGCGCGGCCGAGGCGCCGTACGTCGCCCGGCTCGAAGGGAAGTACGGCGGCGAACTCAACGTGGTCGGCGTCGCCAGCCTCGGCCAGCCGTCGGAGATGGTCGAGTTCATCGAGCGCACCCACACCGGCGACCTGACGCACCTCAACGACGAGGCCGGTGCGGTCTGGCAGCACTTCGGAATCACCGCGCAGAGCACGTTCGCGCTCGTCGACTCGAATGGGGCGGTCACCTATTCCGGCTACTTGGAGCCGGACGAACTCTTCGACCGGGTCGCCGAGCTGGATGGCTGACGTGGACGGCCTGCCGATCGGCCTAGCCGTGGCAGCAGGGATGGTCGCCGTGGTCAACCCGTGTGGGTTCGCGCTGCTTCCCGCGTACGCGTCGCTTCTCGTCGTGGGGGACGACGCGCCGAGCCGTACCGTAGCGGTCTGGCGGGCACTCGCACTCGCGGCCGCGATGACGGCTGGGTTCGCCGCCGTGTTCGGCAGCTTCGGCCTGCTGCTGACGGGCGTGTCCAACATCAGCGCGGTGCAGCGATACCTCCCGTGGTTCACCCTCGTCCTCGGACTCGCCCTGCTCTGCCTCGGTGGTTGGCTGCTAGCCGGACGCCGGATGCACGGACTGCGGATCGCGGTTCGCGGCCCGGCACTGACGCGATCCGCATCGTCGATGGCAGCCTTCGGCGCCGCGTACGCAACCGCTTCGCTCAGCTGTACGCTCGCGCCGTTTCTCGCGACGGTCGTGGCGAGCTTCCGTACCGGTTCGATCGCCGACGGTACGGCGGTGTTCGTCGCGTACGCACTCGGGATGGGGCTCGTCGTCGTCGCCGTGTCGCTGGCCATCGCGCTGGCGCAGTCGGCGGTGGTCGCCTGGCTGCGTCGAGTCGGACCGCTCGTCCCGCGCATCGGAGGCGGTCTGCTGGCGATCGCCGGGGCATACGTCGCCTACTACGGCTGGTACGAGATCAGCGTGCAGCGTGGCGGCAGCGTCGACGACCCGGTGATCTCGGTGGGTCAGGACCTCCAGCGGCGATTGGCCGACGGCCTCGACCGACTCGGAGTCGACGGCATGATCGCCGTCGTCGCGGTGCTGCTCGTCGCGGCCGTCGGCGTGCCACGGCTGATTCGTCGGCGCGAGAAGGTCAGCCCATGAGCCGGGCGCGGGCGACCGACGCGAAGACGACGACGGGCCCGCTGCCGGCGTGGCGGATCGGCCTGAGCGGTGGCGTCGTCGGCATCCTGTGCTGCGTCGGGCCGACGGTGCTGGCGGTGCTCGGCATCATCAGCGCCGGGACCGCGTACGCGTGGGCGACCGACCTCTACGACGGCTACGCCTGGTGGTTCCGGCTCGGCGGGCTCGCCGTCCTCGTTCTGCTCGTGTGGGTATCGCTTCGGCGGCGAAACCAATGCAGCCTGGCCGGCGTACGGCAAGTGCGGCGACGCCTGCTCCTCATCGGCACGATCGCCGTCGGCACGTACGCAGCGCTCTACGCCCTGACGACATGGCTCGGCACGTTCGCTTAGATTCCAGGGTTCGCGATCGTCGCTCGTCGTCGAGACGTGATCGATGCACCACAGTTCTTGGTGTCGTGGTGCATCCGTCACGTCCCGCTGGAGGGTTCGGGTCGGAGATGTCGGTTTCGCGCTCGTCTCCCTCCAGATTCTGCGCCGCATACCCGATATGTCGCCCACGGGACCGCTTGAACTGGAGGGAGACGAGAACGAGTCGGGCAAACCGGACAGCCTTCGACGTCATCGATTCGCGCCGACTGCCGCGAACGTCGGACGCCGCCAGGGACCGTCCACGCATCGGCGCCGTCGAGGCTCGCCACATTCCCCTCATGTGGCCGGCGGCTCAAGACCCGTCGTCGCGTACCCATTCGATCTGAAGGTCGACCTGCGCGTCGCGTATGAGGTTCATCACCGGGCATCGCGCTTCGGTCTCCTCAATGACCTCTCGCAGGCGCGCCTCCGGCTCGTCGGTGGCGACGACGGCCCGCACGCGTACCGTCTGAAAGTGCGGGCGCACCGACCGGTCACCCCGACGGCCACGGATGTCGATCGTGAACGCGGCCTCGAAGTCCAGCGAGTCATAGTCGAAGCCCATCTCGTCCGCGGTTCGGCGGAAGGTCACCGCTTCGCATCCACAGAGCGCGCCGAGCACCGCCTGCAGCGGCGATGGGCCGGCACCACTGCCGCCGTGGGCGGTCGGCTCGTCTAGCACCGCCGTGCCGAACTCTCCGGCGTCGACGACCGTGCGCATGGAGGCGTCGTTGTGCGCGGTGAGGGTCTTGCGGCGGATGAAGTCCTTCTGCGCAGCTGCCTGCTCGACGACATTAGCCATGCATCTCATCTCCTCGCGGTCAGGTCGGTGTCGGGCCGGACGGCCAGGCGTCTCGGTGAGCGCGATGACGGAACCGGCGCTCTTCGCTGTGACCGGCAGGCACGTCCACCGTAAGCCCGCTTACTGACCTGCTGCAGCAAGATGTCGCAGTCTAGACACTGCGCGCGATCAACGAGATTCGCCGATAGGAGGGTATTGCGATGACGGTGGAGCAACGGCCCAGTGGACCAGCCGAACCGAAGCGTGACCGGGACGAGGTCTTCGTCGAGTACACGAAGTCGATCTGCCCAATGTGCAAAGCGGTCGTCGATGCCCAGGTCAACATCCGCGATGACAAGGTCTACCTGCGCAAGCGCTGCCGGGTGCACGGCCAGTTCGAGGCGCTGGTTTATGGCGACGCGCAGATGTACCTCGACTCGATGCGGTTCAACAAGCCCGGCACGATACCGCTGACGTTCCAGACCGAGGTACGCGATGGCTGTCCCTCGGACTGCGGCCTGTGTCCGGAGCACAAGCAGCACGCCTGCCTCGGCATCATCGAGGTCAATACCAACTGCAACCTTGACTGCCCGATCTGCTTCGCCGACTCAGGTCATCAGCCAGACGGCTACGCGATCACCGTCGACCAGTGCGCGGCCATGCTCGACACGTTCGTCGCCAGCGAGGGCGAGGCCGAGGTCGTCATGTTCTCGGGCGGCGAGCCCACCATCCACAAGGACATCCTGACCTTCATCGACCTCGCACAGGAGCGGCCGATCCGGTCGGTCACCCTCAACACCAACGGCATCCGGCTGGCCTCGGACGTCGGCTTCGTCGCCGCGCTCGGCCGACGCAACCGGCCGGGGCGGTCGGTCAACATCTACCTCCAGTTCGACGGGTTCGAGGAGCGCACCCATCTCGAGATCCGGGGTCGCGACCTCCGCGACATCAAGGCCCGGGCGCTCGACAACTGCGCGGCCGCCGGCCTGACGGTCACACTCGTCGCCGCCATCGAACGGGGACTGAACGAGCACGAGCTCGGCGCAATCGTCGAGTACGGCCTGGCCCATCCGGCGGTACGCAGCGTGGCCTTCCAACCGGTCACGCACTCGGGTCGACACATCGAGTTCGACCCGCTGACCCGGCTGACCAACTCCGACGTCATCCACCTGCTGGTCGAGCAGCGACCCGATTGGTTCCAGACGGCCGACTTCTTCCCGGTGCCGTGCTGCTTCCCGACCTGCCGGTCCATGACGTACCTCTTATCTGAAGGGAGCCCCGGCGAGGATTCGTTTGGCGTCGTCCCGATCCCGCGGCTGCTGAACGTCGAGGACTACCTCGACTACGTCTCCAACCGCGTCCTTCCCGACACGACGATCCGGGCGGCGTTGGAGAAACTGTGGAGCGCATCGGCCTTCATGGGCCCGGACGCGACCACAAGCCGGCTCGGCGACGCGACCCAGGACCTCAGTGCCGCCGCCGAAGCGCTCGCCTGCGCCGACACCTGCGGAGTCAACCTGCCCGAGGCGATCGCCGACCTCAGCGACCGGGCGTTCATGATCGTCATCCAGGATTTCCAGGACCCGTACACGCTCAACGTCAAGCAACTGATGAAGTGCTGCGTCGAGGAGATCACCCCCGACGGCCAGCTGATCCCGTTCTGCGCCTACAACTCTGTCGGCTACCGCGAGCAGGTACGCGAGCAGATGTCCGGCGTCTCGATTGCCGACGTCGTACCCAACGCGCGACCTCTGCAACCCGTCCTCGCCGAATCGCCGTACGGGTCGAAGATCGCCCGACATGCCAACGGCGATCCCCAACGCGTCGCGGATCAGACCAACATCGGGCGGCGAGTCCGATGACGACACCCACGCCTGAGGAGACGAAGGCCTGCTGCGCCGCGGCGTACGGCTCGGACCTCGCTGCCCTCTTGCTCGGCGACTCGTACCATCCCGGCGGCCTCAACCTGACGCGACAGCTCGCGGACCGGCTCGCACTTCCGCCGGGGTCGCGGGTGCTCGACATCGCGTCAGGCCCTGGCACGACGGCGATGCTGCTGGCTCGCGAGTACGGCATGCGCGTCGACGGGCTCGACCTGTCGGCGGCCAACGTCGCACTGGCTCGCGGCGCGGCCGACGCCGCCGGGCTGGCCGAACGCATCACCTTCTCGACCGGCGACGCCGAACGCCTGCCGCATCCGGACGGGATCTTCGACGCGGTCGTCGTCGAGTGTGCCCTATGCACCTTCCCCGACAAGGCGCTCGCCACGCGTGAGATCGCCCGCGTGTTACGTCGCGAAGGCAGACTCGGCCTCACCGACGTACTGGCCGATCAAGACCGCCTGCCCGACGAGCTCACCACACTCGCCGCTCGCATCGCCTGCATCGCCGACGCCGTGCCCATGGGCGGATACGCCGACCTCGTCGAGGCAGCCGGACTTCCAGTGACGCACTCCGAGCGACATGACGCGGCGTTGATCCGCATGATCGACCAGATCGAGGCCCGGCTCGCCCTCGTACGGCTGACCAAACCTGACCTCGTGGATGGGCTCGGAGTCGACCGCGCCGATTCGCTCATCACGGCTGCTCGACGGTGCGTCGCGGAAGGCAGCCTGGGATACGGCATGCTGATCGCAGCGAAGCGGTGAACGAGCCGTACTCGAGAAGGAGACGACCCCCAAGCCCGGATGCATCGGTCGCGCTACATCGACGAGGAGTGAGCCCCCATGGCGATCCGGCCGACGGTCATCGCGTTCGACGTGGTCGAGACGCTCTTCCCGCTGGAACCGCTGCGACCACGCATCGTCGAGGCGGGGCAGCCTGGTCACGTGCTCGAGCTCTGGTTCGCCCGACTGCTGCGTGACGCGTTCGCCCTCGTTGCCAGCGGCGGATATCGCCCCTTCCCGGAGATCGCCATCAGCGCGCTGGCATCGGCGACCGACCACGCCATCACGGGAGACGCCGCCCGGGCGATCGTGGCTGGTTTCGCTGAGCTGGAGCCACACCCCGACGTGGGGCCGGCGATGCTGCGAACCCACGAGGCTGGCGCACACGTCGTGACGCTGACCAACGGCTCGGCTCGGACGACGAACGCCCTCCTGACACGAGCGGGAGTCGACCAGTACGTCGAGCAGACGCTGTCCGTCGACGACGTGCGCAGGTGGAAGCCGGCGCCCGACGTCTACCATCTGGTGGCCAAGGCGTTCGACCTGACGCCCGATCAGACTGCCCTGATCGCCGCGCACAGCTGGGACACGCACGGCGCCCACAGGGCCGGCCTCGTCACTGGATGGGTGAGCCGTCTCGAAGGTCGCTTCCCCGACATCTTCGACCCGCCCGACGTGACCGGCGATGACCTGGTCACCGTGGTCGACGGCCTACTCGCACTTCCCGCCGGATAAGGCGCCTCGGCGCGGTGCCGCGGCACCGGGACAGGCCGGTAACGCCCCGAACCGCCGCTCGATGTTTGGTGCATTCTTAGCCGCGCCGTCTCGACGCGTTGGCCGCGGCGCGGAGGGAGCGATCACGACCGAGACAATCGACCCCACGTTCTACCGCACACCCGCCGACGCCATCGCGGCCGCGCCGGAGTCGCACTCCCCCACAACCACGTGGTCGTCCACATCAAGCGGCCGATGTTAGCGCTCACAGCGTTAACCTCCACCGCCGGGTCGCTGTCAAGGTCACGCGTTGAACCACGGGTGGGATGATGATCCTCCCGGCCACCTGATTGACCGGCTCCCAACACTCAACCAAGCACGCACAACGATCATCGGAGCCTCCAGACACCCCGGGGTGCACTCCTGGTGAACCCGTGGACGAGCAAGACCGGACGTTCGCCCGGAGGGCTGTGAACGCCGAGCCTGAGATATGCGTCATGCATCATCCGATATCGATGGTCGGCGCCGGGCACTCGTACACGCCAGCAGTTGCACCGCACCGACAAGACCCCTCGGCATGGATTGGCAATTGTCGCCAGAAGGTCCAGGGCCGGCATCACGGCCGAGGAGCAGCAACGTGCAACGATCGACAGTCGCCCCACGTAGATCAGGCCAGCATGGCACTCACTACCACCCGTCAGCGAAGCCGAATCGCGGTTCGCGACGAGGGGTGCAGGGCCAGGATTGGCCAGATTTCAGCGGCGGACTCGGTAGCGGATGTGGGTGGCTTCGGGTGTGTCGATCACCCGAATGATGTCCAACTCGATGCGTGACGGCAACACGTCGAATAGTCGCCGGCCACCACCAAACAGCACCGGGATCTGGTGAATTTGCAGCTCGTCCAGCACGCCGGCCTCCAACGCCCTCTGAGCTGTGTATGCGCCGTGCACCAGCACGTCCCGGTCCCCGGCAGCGGCTTTCGCCTGCGCCATCGCGCTAGCGATCCCGTCGGTCACATACGTAACCAACGGATAGTTCGCAACGGACGGGTCCGGCGGCCGGTGGCTGGGCACGAAAATCGGGACACCGTGATGATCACCGTTCCAGTGATCGACCTGCTCCATGAGACGCCGACCCGCCAGCACCGCGCCGGTCGCGTTCCACTCATCCATCAGCTCCCCGGCCGGTCCGGGTGGTCGGAAGAACTCCCCGTCCGGCGTGGCGAACCACTCGTGCAGCCGCATGAAGCCATCGCCACCGGGGTTGCCCGGCTCGTCATTCGGCCCCGCGATATATCCGTCGAGAGACATCGACATGTAAAGCACAGATGCAGACACTTCGACCTCCGGTGGACTCGACAAACTGCAACGTTGGTGTAGACCCTGCCAGGGCGACTTTCTCATCGGAGGTCTGGGCTCGGCGGAGACTTCGGCCAGATGAGTCACTACCATCGCGGCGTCACCGCCCCGACAAACCGATCCCGGCCAAGCATCACCCTGACGGCTCAAGAGCTACCAGCGGGCGTTGCACAATGCGAAGGGCCAGGTCACATTCCGACGGCGCAGCGGCGCACAGACCTACCTGACGACCCGCCCCGAGAAAGTCGGAGTGCACGAAACCCGGGACGGTCCACTTGACTCCCCGCGTAGTTCAGTCAAGTGCGTTCGGGGACACGCTTGCCCCATGTCGTGTCGCCCAGCATGTCCCGGCTTGATCAGCGACCGCGCGGTCCGGCGGGGCCGAACGCCGCTCGTCTCCGCGCGGAGACGTCAAGCCTGGATGAACTCGAGCAGGTCTCGGTTGATGACGTCGGCGTGGGTGGTGGCCATGCCGTGCGGATAGCCGGGATACACCTTGAGGGTGCCGTTCTTGAGCAGGTTGATCGACAACTCGGCCGAGTCGGCGATCGGCACGACCTGGTCGTCGTCGCCGTGCATCACCAGCGTCGGTACGTCGATCATCTGAAGGTCTTCGGTGAAGTCGGTCTCCGAGAAGGCCTTGATGCCCTCGTAGTGGGCCTTGACCCCGCCCATCATGCCTTGGCGCCACCAGTTTCTGATGATCCCGTCCGAGGGCTCGACGCCGGGTCGGTTGAAGCCGTAGAACGGCCCGGAGGCGACGTCGAGGAAGAACTGGGCTCGGTTGAACCCGGTGCCTTCCCGGAAGTCGTCGAATACTTCCATGGGGAGTCCGCCCGGATTGGCCTCGGTCTTCAGCATGAGAGGCGGAACCGCGCCGATCAGCACCGCCTTGGCCACCCGGCCCGCTCCGTGGCGGGCGACGTAGCGGGTGACCTCGCCGCCGCCGGTGGAGTGCCCGATGTGTACGGCGTCGTGCAGATCGAGGTGCTCGACGACGGCAGCGGCATCGGCCGCGTAGGTGTCCATGTCGTGCCCGTCCGATGTCTGGCTGGACCGGCCGTGACCACGACGGTCGTGGGCGATCACGCGGTAGCCGTGCAAGACGAAGAACATCAGCTGCGCGTCCCAGTCGTCGGAACTGAGCGGCCACCCGTGGTGGAACATGATCGGCTGACCGCTGCCCCAATCCTTGTAGAAAATCTCCGTACCGTCCCCGGTCGTCACGAACGCCATAGTTACCGTCCTCCATCCGGACAACGCGGCCAATCACCCACGCAGCTGCAGAGATCGGTCCGCTGAACGTCGAGCAGCAGCTGCACCTCCCATGGGGCCGCGGCGACGCCGGACTGCTCACGCAGCCCTCCGATCTCTTCGAGGATCTGGCCGAATCGACGGGGCGGGCCAGGGTCGAAGGTCCCATGTGGCGGATCACCGCCAGTCGTGCCGACGCCATGAGGTCCGACTGCCGACCTTGCGGGCGAATCACGCCGATCCTTCGTTGGACTCGCCGTCACGTTGGTCGGCGGGCGTCTGGACGAGCATCGGCAGCCGCGGCCTGGGCGGTGAGGATGACTCGGCGCTATCCGAGGGAGGCGTAGGCGCGTACCGGGAAGGTTCCCATGCCGCGGACCTTGACCGGGACGGCGCTGAACCGGAACCCCTCAGCCGGCAGGCGGTCGAGGTGGGTCAGGTGCTCGCAGACCGGTATCTCCTCCGCCAGCAAAGCCGTGTGGACCGGCCGCTTGCCGGTGCTGGTGTCGTCGATGTTGAGTGAGTCGATGCCCACGAGGGCGGCGCCGGCCTCGACCAGGAGTTGTGCCGCATCGGCGGTCAGGAACGGGTGGTCATGGAGGTACGCGTCGGTGCCCCAGTGCCGGTCCCAGCCGGTGTGGACGAGCACGGCTCTTCCTTCGAGGTCGTACGGCAGGAGTTGGTCTCGGTGGATGGCGCGGTCCTGGTTGCCGACGGCGTTGACGACGATCGCGTCGAGATCGGCCAGGCGCTCGAGTGGGAGGTCGGCCAAGTCGATGCCGTTGGCGTAGCGGTGGAACGGGCTGTCGACATAGGTACCGGTGTTGGCGCACAGCAGGATCGACCCGATCTGAAACTCGGTGCCGGGCGCATAGTGTTCGCGACTGGCTTCACGGCTGACGACATCACCGATGACCGGTGCCGGCAGTCCCGGATAGGTGATCATCCCGTCCTCGACGGCATGGCTAAGGTCAATCTGCGTACGACCGTCAGGGGATTCGGTCACCGGGATGGCGGCCGGGGCACGCTTGTGGCCCTCCGTGACGATCGTCTTGCTGAGAATCCGGGTCTCGGCGACCATCAGCAGACGAAGATCGCGGACGATGTACTCGGCGAGCCTCGCGTCCGAGATGTCATCGCCCTCGATGTCGAGACGGAACCCCTGAGCCTGGATACCACCACCATTGGCGAAGTCAATCTCGAAATCGCACTGGACGCGACGATCGCCGGTGTCTGTCGTGCTCACATGTCGGCCTTTCAACTTGGGTCGATGACACCAGCATCTCGCAGCCACCGCAATGCCAGTGGCAGGCGTCATGGTCATCCGGCCTGGCCAGTCCGGCGACTTCCGAGCCACCTGCGACTAGTGCCACGCCTCGTTTAAACGCAACTAGACAGTCGCGATTCTTGTCACCGTGCCTATCAACCGGGTGACGATCGCCCGCGTTGAGGCTGCGCCGTTGTCGACGAGTACCATCACAGTCACTGATGTCTGCATCTCGGTGGAGTTTCGTCGCGGCGACGCTGCTTGGCCTGGTCGCCATGCATGGCCTGGGCAGCCATGGAGTTCACGCTGCCGAGCCGGCTGA
>JBKOYM010000054.1:0-9703 GCA_046725375.1 Actinomycetota bacterium | reverse complement strand
CCGACGAAGCGATCCGAACGGCTGGCCCTGACGGCGCGGCGGCCGACGCTGGCCGTGACGGCGCGGCCGACGCTGGCCGTGACGGCGCGGCGGCCGCGACTGGGGCGGCGGCCGCGACTGGTACGGTTCCGCCAGCCTTGGCGGAAGCGGCCCGCCGTCTCGGGGAGCCTACTCGACGGGCCGCCCCCATGCCCGGCCCCGAGGAGCGGAGTGCCAGGCTCACTCGGAGGGCCGAGCCCACTGCGGCCGGTACCCACGGGATCGTCGACTATGCCGAGGACGTGTCATCGAAGGATCTCGAGGCCGCGATCGAGGAGGGCTACGGCTCGATCGAACTGGTCAAGCGGTACACGACGGCGACGATGGGCCCGACCCAAGGCAAGCTCGAATCCGTCAACACGAGGGCCATCGTCGCCGCAGCCACGGGCCGCACCCTCGACGAGACGGGCACGACCACGTCACGGCCGCCCTACGCACCCGTGACGCTCGGCGCCCTCGCCAGCCCGCATCGGGAGCCGCTCCGCCGGTCGCCGATGCAGTCGTGGCACGAGGCACACGGCGCTCGGCGCCTCGTTGCCGGGCAGTGGATCCGGCCCGACCACTACGGTGACCCCGCGGCCGAGGCGCGGCACGTACGCGAAGCCGTCGGCATCATCGACGTGACCCCGATCGGCAAGCTCGACCTCCGAGGGCCCGACGTCGCGCGCCTGCTCGAGCTGGTCTATGTCAACAAGTGGACCAAGCTCCCCGTCGGCAAGGTGCGTTACGGCGTCATGTGCGCCGAGGACGGTGTGGTGCTCGACGACGGGGTCGTAGGCCGCCTCGACACCGACCACTACCTCATGAGCACGACGTCGTCCGGCGCCGAGCGAGTGGCGGAGTGGCTCGAGATGTGGCTGCAGACCGAGCGACCCGACTGGCGGGTCGACGTCACGCCGATGACGAGCGCGTACGCGAGCATCAACGTCGCCGGGCCATGGTCGCGCGACCTCGTACGCCGGGTCGGCTACGGCATCGACCTCGGCCCCGATGCGTTCGGCTACATGGCGGTCCGACGCGGCCGGGTCGCCGGCGTCGACGACTGCGTGGTCTGGCGCATCGGGTTCACCGGCGAGCTGAGCTACGAGATTCACGTGCCGTCGGCGTACGGGCTGCATGTCTGGGCGACCCTGCTCGATCGGGGCGACGACCTCAACGTCACCCCGTTCGGCGTCGAAGCGCAGCGAATCCTGCGCCTCGAAAAGGGCCACCTCATCGTCGGCCAGGACACCGACGGGCTGACCCAAGGGCCTAGCGCCTCCCTCGGCGGCCTGATCAAGCTCGACAAGCCCGACTTCGCCGGCCGGCCCGAGCTGGCCTGGGCCGCTGCGTCCGACCATCCACGCTTGGTCGGCCTCTGGCCCACCGACGAGGCGACCGTGCCCGACGAGGGCTGCCAGGTGCTGGACGAGACCGAGCGGATCCGCGGCCGCGTCACGTCGAGCCGGATGTCGCCGACCCTCGGACGGGCGATCTGCCTGGCCCAGGTCGACGCGGCGCTGGCCGAGCCGGGTGTCGAGCTGCGAGTACGGCTCGTCGACGGCACGACCGCCACGGTCTTCGTCACCGAGCACCTCGCGGCCGTCGACGCGGAAGGGAGCCGGCTGCATGGCTGATCCCGCCACCGCCCGTAACCCGATCGCGCTGGCGCGCAGCCCGATCCCGGTCGCGCCGCCCGAGACTGAGCTCGCTGGCTGGGTCGTCAGCGGCCGGCGCAGCGACGCCGCGCTCACGATCGCCGACTGGACCCCACTCGCCAAGCTCCTGCTCCGTGCCGCTCGAGTTCCGACTTACGGTTGGTCCGAGGGTGTCGACACCGACCCTCAGTCGGAACTCACGCGGGAATCCGGTCTCGACGTACGGTACGGCGCCGCCGCGCCGCGTACATGGAACGGCGTGGGCGTACTCCTGGTCGGCTCGGCCCCTGACGAATGGCTCGCACTCGGACTGCCAGGCACCGGGGCAACGCTCGCCGACCGGCTCGCGGACACCGCCGGCACCGTCGTCGACATGACCCACGCCTACGCGCTGCTCCGGCTCACCGGCGACGCGGCACCGGACGTACTCGCTCACGAGTGTGCGATCGATCTGTCCGACTCCGCGGCGCCGAACGGCTCGGTCTTCCGCACGGCAGTGTCCGGCGTCGCAGCCGGCGTCATACGCGACGACCGAGCCGACGCGCGGTCGTACCTCGTGCACTGCGAGTGGTCGCTCGGCCACTACCTGTTTGAATCACTGTTCAATGCCGGGCATGATGACGGAGTCGGAGTCGACGGATTGCGTATTACGCAATCAAACTGGGCGATACGCAACTCAAGGAGCACTGATCGCATGACCTCGACCTTCCCCAGCGACCTCGAGATCGCCCGCGCCACGCAGCTCAAACCGATCGAGGACATCGCCAACGTCATGGGCCTCGAGAGCGACCTTCTCGAGTGGCACGGCGACAACGTGCTCAAGGTGAAGCTGGACGCGATCAAGCGGCTCGCCGACCGGCCGCGGGCCAAATACGTCGTGGTCAGCGCCATCACGCCGACGCCGCTGGGCGAAGGAAAGACGACCACCACCGTCGGACTCGGCCAGGGGTTCGGCCAGATCGGCAAGCGTGCCACCGTCGCTGTGCGGCAGCCGTCGATGGGGCCGACGCTCGGCATCAAGGGTGGCGCGGCCGGTGGCGGATACAGCCAGATCGTGCCCATGGAAGTGCTCAACCTGCATCTCACCGGCGACATGCACGCCGTGACTGCTGCCCACAACCTGCTCAGCGCGGTCGTCGACGACCACCTCTACCGTGGCAACGCCCTCGGGCTCGACTTCCATAACATCACCTGGCGTCGCGTACTCGACGTCAACGACCGGGCGCTGCGCAACATCGTGGTCGGGCTCGGCGGCCGAGGCGACGGCGTGCCGCGCCAAACCGGCTTCGACATCACGGCGGCGTCCGAGGTGATGGCGGCGCTCGCGCTGGCGCGTGACCTCCAGGACCTCCGCGAACGCATCGGCCGGATCGTCGTCGGCTACACCAAGGACGGTGAGCCGGTCACATCCGAGCAGCTCGGCGCCGCCGGGGCCATGACCGTTCTGCTGCGCGAGGCCATCAAACCCAACGTCTTGCAGACCATCGAACACACTCCGGTGCTCGTGCATACCGGCCCGTTCGGCAACATCGCCACCGGCAACTCGTCGATCGTGGCCGACCGGATCGGACTGCGCTGCGGCGAATACCTCATCACCGAGGCAGGCTTCGGCGCCGACATGGGCGCCGAGCGGTTCTTCAACCTCAAGTGCCGGATCTCGGGCGAGGCGCCCGACGCGGCCGTCATCGTCGCGACGGTACGCGCGCTCAAGGCCCACTCGGGTCGACACCGCATCGTCGCCGGCCGGCCGCTGCCCGACGAGCTGTTCGTGGAGTCGCCCGACGAGGTACATGCCGGCGCGGCCAACCTCCGCAAGCAGATCGACAACATCCGGCTTCACGGGGTCTCGCCGGTCGTGGCGATCAACGCATTCCCGGGCGATCATCCGTCGGAGCACCGGGCGATTCGCGAGATCGCCGAGGGAGCCGGTGCTCGAGCCGCCGTGTCGACCCACTTCGCCGAGGGCGGTCGGGGCGCCGTCGAGCTCGCGGAGGCCGTCGCCGAGGCAGCCGACGAACCGAGCGACTTTCACGTGCTCTATCCCGACGATGCGACGCTGCGCGAGAAGATCGAGACGGTTGCGACGCGCGTATACGGTGCGGCCGGCGTCGAGTACTCGGCGCAGGCGGCTCGGTCGCTCGACACCTACGAGCGGGCCGGGTTCGGCCATCTGCCCGTGTGCATTGCGAAGACTCACCTGTCGATCACGTCCGACCCCAAGGCGACCGGGGCCCCGACCGGGTGGACGCTGCCGGTACGGGAGGTGCGCGCCTCCGTCGGAGCCGGCTTCGTATACCCGATCTGCGGTGACATGCGGACCATGCCGGGTCTCGGCTCCAACCCCGCACTGCAGCGGGTCGACATCGACTCCGACGGCAACATCGTCGGCCTCTCCTAGCTGACGAAAGGTCACTCGTCGCCCGACCATCGGTCACTCGTCGCCCGACCATAGCTCTCTCGTCGGGCCCGACGATCGCTCTCTCGTGTCCTGACATTCCGCCCACTTTTGACCCCACGATCGGTCACGTGCGGCGTTCTCGAGCCGAACCTCGCGACATTGGCCGGATCAACTGCCACCGACGGGCAGAGCCTCTTCCGTCGCATGACCGGCAGGAGTAGCTTGCCGTTCATACGGTGCCCGATGGGGCCCCGGGCTTGGTTTGCCGGATCGGCGACCCCGACCCGGCCGGACACCTGGGGTGATCCCATGGAGCGAACACTCGTGGTTCGCCGGTCCATTGGAGCCGCCCTTTCGACCTTTGCCCTGGCCGCCGCGAGCGCGGTCGGGGCGGTCGGGGACGACCCGAGCGATTCCGACGGCACGATCGACGACGCAAAGTCAACCCAAAGCAGTCACGACCAGCACGGGGGCCCCGGCGGCCATCTGCCCGCCAGCCAGGAGAACGTCGACCTGGTGAGCAAGCTACGGCTCACCCATGAACCGGAACGCATCGCCGATGTCGGCGTCCACAACGGCTTCGCCTACATCGCCGCGTTCAACGAGCCGGAGTGTCGCAACGGCGGCATGTATGTCGTCGATATCCGTGATCCCCAACATCCCAAGAAGGTCACCTTCATCAAGACCAGCAAAGGCAGCTTCGTCGGCGAGGGTTCGCAGACCATCACGATCGACACGCCAGAATTCTCCGGGGACTTGCTGGCCTTCAACAACGAGATCTGCGACGACACCTCGCAGTTCGCCAATGGCGGTATGACCCTGGTCGACGTCACCGACCCGGCCAGCCCCGTGGTGTTGGCCGCCCACGCTGGCGACGCGCAGCCAGACGGCTCGGTCAACGAGATCCATAGCGTCTTCATCTGGGACGCCGGCGCCAAGGCGTACGCCGTGCTGGTCGACGACGAGGAGTCGACCGACGTCGACATCATGGACATCACCGATCCGACCAACCCGACGATGATTCGGGAGCACGACCTGGCCGCCGAGTTCCCGCAGATCCTCCAGCAAAACGTCGGTCTCGACGAGGTGTTCTTCCACGACGTGATCGTCAAGGAGATCGGTGGCCGCCAGGTCATGCTGTTGTCGTACTGGGACGCCGGGTACGTGATGCTCGACGTCACCGATCCGGCCAACGCGACGTACATCGGCGACAGCGACTTCACGTTCCCGGACCCCGAGGCGGCCGAGAGCGGACTCACCGTCGACCCGGAGGGCAACGGCCACGAGGCCGAGTTCACGGCGGACAACCAGTACATCGTCGCCGCCGACGAGGACTTCGGGCCGTACAAGGCAGTGGGGACCAACACGACCGACGGCACCGAGATGCCGATGATCCAAGGCAACGGAACGCCGCTGCCGCCGGGCGAGACGCTGACCGGCGACACCGTGTTCGTCGGCCGGGCCTGCCCCGGCGACCCGGCGGTGCCTCCGGCGACGGCGCCGAACCAGTTCGCCGTCGTCGAACGCGGCCTGTGCACATTCACCGAGAAGATCGCCGCCGTGGAGGCGGCCGGCGGCTACCCGGCCGCGATCGTGTTCAACCGCGAGGGCGCGGACGCCTGCAGCGACCTGCTGCTCATGGACGTCCAGGGCAACATTCCGGCGGTCTTCGTCGGACGCGACACCGGCTTCGACCTGTTCGACATCCCGTACGACGAGGCCGCCTGCCGCGCCGGATCCGCCCAGGCCCCGATCGCGATCGGCACCGTGGGCGATGCGGTCGAGCTGAGGTCGTTCTTCGACGGCTGGGGCTATGTGCACCTCTACCGAACCGGCACCGGCAAGCTCACCGAGCTCGACACGTACGCCATCCCGGAGGCGCACGATCCCGCGTTCGCCTTTGACTTCGGTGCCCTGTCGGTGCACGAGGCGGCCACGTCTCACGCTGACGCGTCACTGGTCTACTTCGCGTACTACGCCGGCGGGTTCCGGGTCGCGCGGATCAGTGGCGACCGGCTCAACGAGGTCGGCCACTTCATCGACGAGGGTGGCAACAACTTCTGGGGCGCCCAGGTGTTCGAGAACCAAGGCACGGAGTACGTCGCCGCCAGCGACCGCGACTTCGGGCTCTACATCTTCACCTACACCGGCCCGTAAAGGGAGGGGTGACGGGAGGATCGACCTGACGGGTCCCGGCCCCGCACTGTCGATTCTCCCGTCGCTCAGGCGGCTCCCCGTCGATCACCAGGGTATGAGCCTGCGGCAGCTCGGCGATCGCGCGCCTACGTGTTGCGATACGCCACTCGTGGCGCGCCCGTAGGTCACTCGTGGCCAGGTGGGCGTCGCAGCCGCTTGGTTTCGCTGCGTCGCTCCTTCGCGACTCGGCGCCGGCCCAGCGCGCCACGGGATGGTCGGGTCGGTCGGCGCGGCTTCGGCGGCGGTGCCAGCGCGGACTCGAGCAGCTCGGCCAGCCGGGCCAACGCGGCCTGCCGATTGCGCCATTGCGACCGGTGCTCCGACGCCGACACGGTGACGACACCGTCGACCGTACGGCCGGCCAAGCGCGCCAGCGCCCGCTCGCGCTGCTCCTGCGACAGCGCCGTCGAGCGCCGTACGTCGAAGGACAGCTCGACCCGCGAGTCCGTCGTATTGACGCTCTGCCCGCCCGGTCCGCTCGAACGCGAGAACCGCCACGACAGCTCGGCCGCCGGCACGCTCACCGGCCCAACGCGCAGCCGCTCATCCACGGCGTCCACGCTGCCACATCGTCGTCGTCGCGTGGCCCGTCAGTCGGATCGCCGGGCCAAGTGGGGCGGATCGCCGGGCCATAACGATCGGGTAACGGAGCGTGGGAACGCTCCCAAAGGACTCTTGACCGTTCCCAGTTCACCCCTCACCCTGTTTGGGAGCGCTCCCAGATGCTGCGGAGAACAGCTGCTGGCGGAGCGCGAAAGAGGGAGGTCACGGTGATCAGCAACAAGGCGGCCCGGAGATTGAGACTCCGGTGGATGGCGGGAGCCGCGGCGATCGCGCTGCTGGCACCGTCCTGCGGCGGGGACGACAGCGATTCGGGCGGTGGCCAAGAAGACGTCACGCTGAAGGTCGACGTCTTCGGCGGGTCCGGCTTCGGCTACGACCAACTGGTCAAGCAGTACGAGAAGTCGCATCCCGGCGTCACGGTCGACTACAACATCGTCACCGACGACTACGACAACGAGTACCGCCCGCAGCTGATCCAACAGCTCGACGCGGGCAGCGGCGCCGCTGACGTCGTCGCCATCGAGGAACAGGGCGTCGGCCAGATGATGGCGATGGACGACGCCTGGGTCGACCTGGCCGACTACGGCCTGGACTCCCGAGAGTCGGACTACCCGGCCTGGAAGTGGGAGCTCGGCCACACGGGCGACGGCAAGCTCGCCGGGCTCGGGACCGACGTCGGCGGCATGGCGATGTGCTACCGCACCGACCTGTTCAAGGAGGCCGGCCTGCCGACCGACCGGGACGAGGTCAGCGCGATGTGGGAGGACTGGGACGGCTTCACCGCGACCGCGCAGAAGTTCGTCGACTCCGGGGTCGACGCGGCGTTCATCGACAGCCCCAACCAGATCTACAACATCCGGATGGTGCAAGAAGCCGGCCTCAACAACGACGGCATCAGCTACTTCGACCGCGACAACAACTATGTCCTGGCGGACTCCCCCGCCGTCAAAACCGCGTTCGACTACGTGCTCGAGCTGAACGATATGGGCGCGATCGGCAAGTTCCAGAACTGGACCGACGAGTGGAACGCCGCGATGGAGGCCGGTGGCTTCGCCACCATGGGATGCCCGGCCTGGATGACTGGCGTCATCGAGTCGACCTCGGGCAAGCAAAACGCCGACAACTGGGACGTGGCCCGAGTGCCCGGGGGCAGCGGCAACTGGGGCGGCTCGTGGCTGGCGGTTCCGGCGCAGAGCGACCATCCGGAGGAGGCGGCCGACCTGGCCAACTTCCTGACCAGCCCGGAGAGCCAGCTGGCGGCCTACAAGGCGGTCGCCGTGTTCCCGAGCTCGCCCGAGGCGGACCAGGATCCGGCCGTGGCCGACAGCACCAACCCGTACTTCAACGACGCTCCGGTCGGCCAGATCATCGCCGACTCGATCACCGAGTTCGAACCGGTGTACTACGGCGAGCTGCACTCCGCCGTACGTGCCGCGGTCGAGGACGTGCTCTACGGCGTCGTCGAGGGGACCTACTCCGAGGACGAAGCATGGGACGCCTTCGTCGACGCCGGTCAGGAAGTCGTCGACACCAGTGGGTGACCAACCATGACCATGACAGGGCGGGTTGCGTCGGAAGCGGAGACGCAACCCGCTCCCTCCTGGGGACCTCGTCGAGGACGTGTACGCCAAGCACTTTCTCGCGCCGACATGAGGTTCAGCCCGTACCTGTTCGTGTCGCCGTACTTCATTCTGTTCGCGATCTTCGGCGCCTTCCCTTTGGGATTCACCCTGTGGGTGTCGCTGCACGATTGGCAGCTGGCCGGTGACAAGGAATGGGTCGGTCTGGACAACTACCAGTACCTACTAACCGACGAACGCTTCAACACGACGATCATCAACACGCTCGGCATGTTCGTCGTCGCGACGGTTCCGCAGCTGCTTCTGGCGCTGCTGGTCGCGAACGCGCTCAACAAGCGGCTTCGGGGACGGCTGTTCTTTCGGTTGGGAATTCTGCTCCCGATGGTCACCTCGGTCGTGGCGGTCGCGATCGTGTTCAGCCAGATGTACGGAACGCAGTACGGCATGGTCAACTGGCTTCTCGACCATGTCGGCGTCGACCCGATCGACTGGCACAAGACATCAACGTCGGCGTGGGTCGCGATCTCGTCCATGGTCGACTGGCGGTGGACCGGCTACAACGCGATCATCTACCTCGCCGCCATGCAGGCGATCCCCCGTGGACTCTACGAGGCGGCGGTCATCGACGGAGCGTCGTCGCGACAGCAGTTCTGGCATATCACGGTGCCGCAACTGAAACCGGTGATCATCTTCACCGTCTTCATCTCGACGATCGGCGGACTCACCCTGTTTGCCGAGCCGCTGATGTTCGGCTCCGGGCGGCTCGACGGGGGGACGACCGGGCAGTACCAGACGGTCTCGATGTACATCGTGCAGGCCTTCCGGGAGCGCAACAACTACGGTCTCGCGGCCGCGGCGGCGTGGCTGCTGTTCGCCCTCATCGTCGTCATCGCGCTGGCGAACTACCTGGTCGTCAACCGGATCCGGGAGTCGAAGTGAGTGCCGTGGTGAGCCAGACCGATCAGGAGCCACGGGCCGACCGGCGATCGGTCCGGCCGACCCGACCCTCGAGGCCGCGCAGGGGTCGGCGAAACGCCGCCGGCCTTCACATCTGGGACGCGACGCCGCTGACGCGCATCGCGCTCGGCGCGGCCCTGATCCTGTCGTTCTTCCCGATCTACTGGATGATCGTGGTCGCGAGCCGCGACGCATCGGCGGCCACGACGTTCCCCCCGCCGCTCGTCCCGGGCGGAAATCTCGCCGACCATGTCGACACGGCAGTCAACGACGAGTCGTCCAACCTCGTGACCGGGCTGATCAACTCGTTCATCGTGTCGGGGACGGTCGCG
>JBKOYM010000009.1:0-12718 GCA_046725375.1 Actinomycetota bacterium | reverse complement strand
TCGGCATAGTCGGCACGACACATGCCGACCTGATCGGCGCGGCGCCCCGTACCCGGCTCATCGGCGACATGCCCGAAGGGGGAGCGGAGGCGATCGCGTCTCGGGGCGAGGTCGACGAGGACGACGAGATCCTCGACCGGGTCGCGATGGAGTCGGGCACCGACTGACCGCCGGGCCGGGCCTATGCTCCCCGCATGGCTCGGTACTTCGACGTCCACCCGGCGAACCCGCAGTCACGAGTGATCGGCCAGGTCGCCGACATCATCCGTGAGGGAGGACTGGTCGCCTATCCCACCGACACCTGCTTCGCGCTCGGCTGCCAGCTCGGCAACGGCGAGGGCAAGGACCGGATCAAGCAGATCCGTCAGCTCGACGACAAGCACCACTTCACACTGGTGTGCTCCGACTTCGCCCAACTCGGCCAGCTGGTGCACCTCGACAACGCGGTGTTCCGCGCGGTCAAGGCCGCGACGCCGGGGCCGTACACGTTCATCCTGCCGGCGACCCACGAGGTGCCACGCCGGTTGCTGCATCCGAAAAAGCGAACGGTCGGCGTACGCCTCCTGAGTCACGGAGTGGGACGTTCGCTGCTGACCGAGCTGGGTGAGCCGCTGCTGTCCAGCACGCTGATCCTGCCCGGTCAGGACGAGCCGTTGACCCAAGGCTGGCAGATCAAGGAAGAGCTCGATGAGGTCATCGACGCCGTCCTCGACTCGGGGGAGACGATGCCGGAGCCGACTACCGTCATCGACCTGTCCGGCGCGGTCGCCAAGGTGGTCCGTCGGGGGGCCGGGGATCCGACGCCCTTCGAGTGAGCGCTGCCGACTCTCGGCGCCTCATGGGAAGAGCTAGGAGCCGCGCGACTCGAGTACGGCCAGATCCCGCTCGGCATACAGCCGGTGCTCCCACTCCTCGTTGAGGACGATCGACAGGCATTCCCGTACCGGGAAGCTGCGCGGTGGCGGCCAGCCCGGCCCTTCGACCGGGTCGGTGTCGCCGTCGAGCGACTCGTCGGTCAGCCCGTCGATGATCTCGCCGACGGTTGACATCCGGTCGCGGCGCAGCTCCAGCACGGCGTCGAGCGACGGACGTACGTCGCGGTCGCGCGGAACGCCCGGAGTGTCCGGCATCTCGTCCCACGGCAGATCCAGGGGATCCCATGGCGACGGGTCGCCGAGGATCCCGCGCCGTACCCAGGCGTCGGTGGCGAACACCAAGTGCCGCAGCGTCTCGATGAACGACCACTCGCCGTCGACCGACTCGTGCAGTAGCACGGGATCGAGGCGACGGGCCCGGCCGACGGTCTCGTCCCAGAGTCGCTCGAGGACGTCCCAGGCCTCGCGAAACCCGGCGGGGTCAGTCGGTCGCATCTTGGGCCGGTCGGGGTAGCGCCGATCGAGCTCGGCGCTGATCAGCGGCCAGACCTCGACACCGTTGACCGTGAGGTTCGCGATCTCGCCGTAGATGTGGGCGTCGACCAGCTCGACGCCACGCATGACGACGCCGGTCAGGTCGACCCCGTGGAGCCGGGCTCCGGTCATGTCGACGGCGCGCATCTCCGCACCGGTGAGATCGACCCGCTCGAACCGGGCGCCGCGGAGATCCTGGTGGGAGAAGTCAGCCATGCGCCGACGGTAGCGCCAGCGACCGACGGTGGGGCCGACCAGGCATCATGGTCGCAGACGTAGACGTGTCGGTCGTAAGGAGGTGCCGTGTCGGGAATGCAGTTCGGCATCTTCAGCGTCGGTGACGTGACGCCGGACCCGACGAACGGCCGGACGCCGACTGAAGCCGAACGGATCCAGGCGTCCGTCGCGATCGCGACCAAGGCCGAGGAGGTCGGTCTCGACGTCTTCGCGACGGGGGAGCACCACAACCCGCCGTTCGTGCCGTCGTCGCCGACCACGCTGCTGGGGTTCATCGCCGCCCAGACGACGCGGCTCATCCTGTCGACGTCGACGACGCTGATCACCACCAACGACCCGGTCAAGATCGCCGAAGACTTCAGCGTCTTGCAACATCTGTCCGGTGGGCGCGTCGACCTGATGCTGGGGCGCGGCAACACCGGGCCGGTCTACCCGTGGTTCGGTCAGGACATCCGGATGGCCGTGCCGCTGACCGTGGAGCACTACGGGCTGCTGCGACGCCTGTGGCGCGAGAAGGTCGTGGACTGGAGCGGGGAGTTTCGGAGCTCACTGCAAGGTTTCACGCTGGCGCCGCAACCGTTGGACGGCGTGCCGCCGTTCGTCTGGCACGGCTCGATCCGTACTCCGGAGATCGCCGAGCTGGCTGCGTTCTACGGCGACGGCTTCTTCGCCAACCACATCTTCTGGCCGCCTTCGCACACCAAGCGGATGGTGGATATCTACCGCCGGCGATTCGAGCACCACAAGCACGGCAGTGCCGACCAGGCCATCGTCGGTCTCGGCGGCCAGGTCTTCATGCGGCGCAACAGCCAGGACGCCGTCGACGAGTTTCGTCCGTACTTCGACAATGCCCCGGTCTACGGTCACGGCCCATCTCTCGAGGAGTTCTCGGCGCAGACTCCGCTGACGGTCGGCTCGCCGCAGCAGGTGATCGAGCGAACGCTGGGTTTCCGTGACTACGTCGGCGACTACCAACGGCAGTTGTTCCTGATCGATCACGCCGGGCTGCCGCTGAAGACCGTGCTCGAGCAGTTGGACATGCTCGGCGAGGAGGTCGTGCCGGTGTTGCGCAAGGAGTTCGAGGTGGGGCGGCCGGAGCACGTGCCGGACGCGCCCACCCATGAGTCGCTCGTACTTGCCGCAGAGAAGGCAGGGGAGTCCGCGACCGAGAAGGCAGGCGAGTCAGGATGACCAAGCTCACCATCGTGGCGGGCGGGTTACGAGAGCCCTCGTCGACGCGGCTGCTGGCCGATCGACTCGACGAAGCGGTCCGCGCCGAGCTGTCCGAACAAGGCATGCCTGCGACGTCGACGACGTTCGAGTTGCGGCCGCTCGGCCGGGCGATCATGGATGCGATGCTGACCGGCCTCGCGGCCTCCGATCTGGAGACCGCATTCGAGGCGGTTGGCAATGCGGATGGACTGATCGCCGTGACTCCGGCGTTCAACGCCTCGTACGGTGGGCTGTTCAAGTCGTTCTTCGATGTGCTGCCCGAAGAGATCCTGTCGGACATGCCAGTGATGATCGCGGCGACCGGCGGCACGGAGCGCCATTCGCTGGTCCTGGAGCACGCGATGCGGCCGATGTTTTCGTACCTGCACGCGATTGTCTCGCCGACCGGTGTGTACGCCGCGACCGACGACTTCGGTGCCCAGCACACCGATGCTGGGCTGAGCGAGCGCATCAGCCGGGCATCGGCCGACTTCGCTCGCCTCCTGAGGTCGTGCGGACCACGACAGCGTCGAGACGTCTTCGCCGAGGAGCTCACGGCGATGGAAGACCTGCTGCAGAGCGCGACCCGCGACGACGACACCCGATCGGTCGAGGACTGACGGCCCACGGAATTGCCGCGCCGCCCCGGCGGTTGGTTGAAGCGTCAACTGATCGACTCGAAGGATGGACGGGATGCGTGAGGTGAACCTGACCGAGCTCTACGACAGGGCGACGTTCGCCTTCGACGCCCGCGACTACTTCGCCGCCGCGCCGCTGCTGGACGAACTGGTGGCAGCCGAGCCGGACAACGTCGCGGTGCGGCTTTTGTTGGCGCGGGCGGACTACCACTCGGCACGACTGCGGAAGGCGGAGGACGAGAGTCGCGAGGTCATCGCCCGGGCGCCGGGGGAGACGTATGCCTATCTGCTGCTGGGCCGGGTGCTGCAACGGCAGAGCCGGCACAACGAGGCCACCGGTCCATTGCGGATCGCGGCCGCGATGAGCGGCGGCGACGCCTTTGGCGTCAGCGTCGGTTGACGCGTAGCGACGTGACAAGGCTGCCCCCAGACGTAGAGGTCGCCTTGACCGCTGCCGGCTACCGGCCGGGTCGCGTCCTGCGTGGCGGAAGGGAAGGCGTCGTCGCCGAGCCCGTACTCGAGGACGAACCTATGTTCGATGGGGCAGGGGAGTTCGGGGGAGAACTGGCCGATCGGGTGGCGATTCTCGACTTTGGGTTCCTCAGCACACTCGGCGACTCACGATTCGATGCCGCTACGGCGATCGGGCCCGAAACAACGAAGCGATCCTCAACGAGGCTGTGGTCGCTGAATTCGGTTACGACCTTCAGATCTTGCAGGTCTACCGTGCCGCGTACGCGTTGATCACGAGTAACTGCTTCAGCGCAGCCGGGAATGACGGCCACTTCGCCTGGTGCGTAGGGATGCTGCAGCGCAAGGACATTCGACTCGCGCTGGACCTCTGACACCGCCGTATCAGATGGGGAGCGACGTAACGTCCTCGTCAGTTGACATAATGTAGCTTATCGGCGCACTGATAAACGGGAGTAGTAACAGATGTGTCTTCGTGACCGACCGAGTGCCGATTGCCAAGGTAGTTGACGGATTGCCAACCGACCGTCGTGACAACTACGTGGCGGTTGTCAACCTGCAGGCAGGGTCGTTCAAGTCGGTGATCGTCGCGTCTGTCCAAATCTCTCGGCTGAGATACCGTGCTTCATTCGCTTCTGAGAAGAGCATTGGACAAACTGGCAAGTGCTATTTCAAATTACATCAAAGATGATATCCTTCAGCTCACTCAGAGTTTCGATTCGATAGCTAGCCTGTGAAAAGTCGTGGACTTTCGTAAACTCGTTGTAGACAATGACACAGTCGATACCGGCCGCCACGGCTGAGCTCAGCCCTCTGGCTGAATCCTCGACCACCAGAGTCTCTGCCTTGGTGGCTCCGAGACGCTGTAATCCGGTCAGGTACGGCTCCGGGTGCGGCTTGGCGAGCTCGTAGTCCTCGCGGACGAGGACGAAATCCATGAACTGTCTGATCTGGCGCTTCTCATGGATGATCTCAAAGTCCACGCGTTTCGCGGTCGTCACGATGGCCATGCGGACGTACTCCGACAGCTCAGCAAGAGTGTCGACGACGCCTTCGATCTCGATGGCTTCTGTTCTCAGATACTCCTGGTAGTAGGCATCACGAAGCTCGCGCTGCCTACGGACTCATCTTCCCCACCCGACGACGCGTGTTCCCGCGGGAGCCCGGCGGCCGAGTCGTCTCCCGGCCGACCTTTCTGGCGCTCGACTTCGACGAGATCGAGATCGAGCGCTGACCCGCCGGCGCTTTCACCCGGCAGCGGTGGAGCGAGCGAACTCGCCAGGTGTGCCCTGAGTGCCGTACCCCAGCCGCGCCGGCAGCACGTCAGGCCATTTCGGGCACGTGAAGATGCGCGAACACCAGCTCCATCTCCTCGACATTGTCGATCCTGGCGCCGAGCTCGCTGGAGACTCTCTCGCGGATTCTTTGGGCGGCGTCGCGGCTGGCCTCGAGAGCTTCGCGGCTGTCAAAGACGGCGGTTCCGACGACCCGACCGGCGGCGCGATCGATCATCAGGCTGGCACTGCAGAAACCGTCCATTGCCTCAAGGCGCGGTAGGACGGCCATCTTGTAGGTGTCGATCGCGTCATCGCCCTTCGCGGGGTCGCCGCTGAGCCATGTGAGACGAGCGCAGGCGCCCTCGGGTGCGGCACGTTCGCGGTGCACCGTGGCCACTTCCCATTGGCGCACCTCGCTGGCGCTGCTGCCCAGGCTCTGCTCGGCCCTCTCCCGGAGGGGCATGACTCTCTCGGCGGTGTCCCGCATAGCGTTCTCGGACTGCCACGCAGTCGTTGCGATGCAGCGACCGGAGTCGCGATTCACAAGCAACGACATCCCGACACATCCATCCATCTCGGAAACTGCCGGAAAGATGTCGCCACGAACAACGGCGATGCCGTCGTCGATCTTGGCGGGATCAGCCTGGACCTCGGTTGTGCGCACGAACATGACGCGCTCCCATCTGCTGGCGCAGCGTCCCCGTTGGCGCTGCCCTCCCGCCCCACGCTCCGCCCGCCGTCGTCTTGGGTCAAGAGGACTGTGTCAGGCATCCGGAAATTCGGCGGGCTGCGACACTGCTGACTCGTGACAAGTGACGATTCGACCTAATCATCGGTGACTTTGTAGACAAGCAAGTGTTCGTCAGTAATACCGGTGACCAAACAGCATCGCGTCGCCGTGTATCGATCGTCGAGCCGCGGCTGCTTGTCGACGCCTTGGTGTGTCAGTCGAGGCAGAATTCGTTGCCCTCGGGGTCGGTCATGACGATGAAGCCGTTGCTGAAGGGTGGATCGATCTCGAATCGGCGTTGCCGCTTGGCTCCGAGCGCAACGAGCCGTTCGCACTCGGCCTCCAGCGCCGCCATCCGCTGGTCTCCTTGTAGTCCTGGCGCCGCACGCACGTCGAGATGCACGCGGTTTTTGCCGATCTTGTTCTCCGGCACCTGCTGGAAGAACAACCGGGGGCCGTTGCCGTCCGGGTCCTCCACGGCCGATCTCGTGTTGCGCTCCTCCTCGGGTACGCCGACCTGCTCGAGAAAGTCGTCCCACGCGGCCAATGGGTCGGCGCCTTCGGGCAGTACGACTCCGGGAGGGGCCGGATGGACGTAGCCCAGGACGTCGCGCCAGAACGACGACAGCGCCTGCGGATCGTGGGCATCGAAGGTGATCTGGACCTCGCGGCTCATAGGATTGCTCCGTTCGTAGCAGGATTCGCGCATGGGCGGTCGGCAGTCGGTCCGTCGCTGGGGTCACTCTGACATCTCCAACGGACAGAACGGGTTCCACGAGTCGAGCACGACACCGACACAAGGAGTACGAAGTGACCGAGCAGACCGGCGGCCGCAGAGTCGTGACCAACATGAGCCTCTCCCTCGACGGCCACTACGCCAAGCCCGACAACCCGGAGGACATGAGCTGGGTGATGCCATACGCCATCACCGACGTCGCCCGCGACCATCTGACCAGCCTCTGGGAGCCGGCGACGACGGCTCTGCTCGGCCGGGTCAACGCCGAGGGATTCCTCGGCTTCTGGCCTACCGTCATCGGCATGGAGGGTGCCGACCCGCGCGACGAAGGTTTCGCGAAGTGGCTCGTCGACGCGGACAAGGTGGTCCTCTCCTCCACCCTCGACGAGGCACCATGGGAGCGGACCACGATTGTCGACAGACCCGCTGCGGAGGTGGTCGCCGACCTCAAGGCGGCCGAGGGCGGCGACATCCTCGTGCTCTCCAGTGCCAGCGTCATCAAGGCGCTGCTGGCGGCCGATGCGGTCGATCGACTGGCGATCACGATCTTTCCGATCTTCCTCGGCGGCGGACCACGCCTCTTCGACGACGGGCTGCCCGCGGGACAGTGGACGCTGGTCAGTCAGGCGGCGGGCGAGCACGGCACATTGTGTCTCGTCTACGACCGAGCTCGCTGAGTCGGCCGATGATCGCACTCACTCGCCGCCGTCGAGTCGGCGGTCCACGGCGACCCAGTTCGTCTCCCAGGTCGTTCCGCCATCGTCGGAGAACGCCTGCTCGAACCGGGCCTTGTCCGGACCCTGGCGGAAGATGAGGAAGCGCACCTTGATCGGTTCCCCTCCGAGCTGATCGTCGCCGTAGAAGGTACCGACACCGTCGTCGAACCCGCCGTACACCGCGGGGGTGAGCAAGCCGTCGCGGGCGTTGACGAACGTCAGGCTCCAGCGTTGCGCCTGTGGTTCGTACAGCCGCAGATTGAGTGCCTCGATCCGCCCGTTCGGGCCCGAGACGTCGAGCTCGACGACGTTGGCCCGCCGGTCGAGGAGCGGGCGCACGACGCTCGTACCGTCGAACTGGAGCCACTCGTCCTCGGATTCCGACAGCGGGTCGGCGAGCACGTGTACGCGAGTGTGCCAGGCGCCGATCTCCCAGTCGAAGTCCTGTCGGCCGCCGTCGTCGGTTGCTGCCGGAGACTTGGCGGCAGTCGACGACGCGACACTCGACACCGCCACCATCGCGGTTAGTGTGAGGAGCGAGAGGCATCCGATCAGGGTCCGCTTGTACAGCGCGGTGAGCTGCGGGTGAAGGTTCATACTCGACTATCCGAACGGAGCGCGGCCATGAACAAGAAGGCACTTGCAGGTAACCCCTCCCCTTCACGCCCCAACCCGATCCCCGGCTGCCCGATGGCAGCCGCGTTCGCCGCGATCGGCGGGAAGTGGAAGCTGACGCTGTTGTACTGGCTGGCTCATGGCGAGTCCCACTTCGCCGGACTCCGCCGCCGGGCCGCACCGATCACCCCCAAGGTGTTGGCCGAGCAGCTGCGCGAGCTCGAGGCCGACGGGCTCGTCGAGCGCATCGTGACCGGACCCGTCCCGGCGCCGGTGATCTACCGGCTTACGCCGTATGGGACGACAGTCCTGCCCGTGGTCGAGAGCGTCCGGGTCTGGGGCGAAGCGCACCTGCAGCACACCCAGCGTGATACCGCGCCCGGCGAGGCGATGGGCTGCTCCCGGGCCGTCGCATAGGGCCAAGGCGTAGGACCGGACACTTTTGCGCTATGCGACGCGCAGGTAGGTCATCGTGATGTCCGAGCGGCGTCGCTCAGGCTCCGACATACGCCGCGAGGTGCTCGCCGGTGAGGGTCGAGCGGTCGGCGACGAGGTCGGACGGTGTGCCCTCGAAGACGATCCGGCCCCCCTCGTGGCCGGCTCCAGGACCGAGATCGACGATCCAGTCGGCCCGTGCCATGACCGCTTGGTGGTGGGCGATGACGATCACCGACTTGCCGGAGTCGACGATCCGGTCGAGCAGGCCGAGCAACTGCTCGACGTCGGCGAGATGGAGACCGGTGGTCGGCTCGTCGAGAATGTAGACCTCGCCCTTCTCGGCCATCTGCGCGGCCAGCTTGAGCCGTTGTCGCTCGCCGCCAGACAGTGTGGTGAGCGGTTGGCCGAGCTTGAGGTAGCCGAGCCCGACGTCGGCCAGCCGGTCGAGAATCTTGTGCGCCGCCGGCGTGCGCGCGTCACCGTCATCGAAGAACTCCTCGGCCTCGGCAACCGACATCGCGAGCACCTCGGCGATGTTGCGGCCGCCGAGCGTGTACTCGAGCACGGCCGCCTGGAACCGCTTCCCCTCGCAGTCCTCGCAGGTGGATTCGACGGTGTTCATGATGCCGAGCTCGGTGTAGATGACGCCGGCGCCGTTGCAGGTGGGGCAGGCGCCCTCGGAGTTGGAGCTGAAGAGCCCGGGCTTCACACCGTTGGCCTTGGCGAAGGCCTTGCGGATCGGGTCGAGCAATCCGGTGTACGTCGCCGGGTTGCTCCGTCGGGAGCCACGGATCGCGCCCTGGTCGATCACGACGACGCCGTCCCGGCCGGCCACCGAGCCGTTGATCAGGGAGCTCTTGCCGGAGCCGGCGACGCCCGTGATCACGCAGAGCATCCCGAGCGGGATGTCGACGTCCACGTTCTGAAGATTGTGTGTCGACGCCTTGCGGATCTCCAGCGCGCCGGACGCCGAACGCACCGACTCTTTGAGGGTCGCCCGGTCGTCGAGATGCCGGCCTGTGATGGTGTCGCTCCCCCGCAGTCCCTCGATGGTGCCCTCGAAGCAGACGCTCCCCCCGTCGGTGCCGGCGCCGGGACCGAGGTCGACGACATGGTCGGCGATTGCGATCGTCTCGGGCTTGTGCTCGACGACGAGCACCGTGTTGCCCTTGTCGCGCAACTGCAGCAGCAGGTCGTTCATCCGCTGGATGTCGTGCGGGTGCAGACCGATCGTGGGCTCGTCGAAGACGTACGTGACGTCGGTGAGCGACGAGCCGAGGTGGCGGATCATCTTCGTACGCTGCGCCTCTCCCCCGGACAGCGTGCCCGAAGGCCGATCGAGCGACAAGTATCCCAATCCGATCTCGGCGAACGAGTCGAGGAGGTGCTGCAGCCCGGTGAGCAGCGGTGCCACGGACGGCTCGTCGAGGCTCCGGACCCAGTCCCGGAGGTCGGTGAGCTGCATCGAGCAGACGTCGGCGATGCTCTTGCCGTCGATCTTCGACGAGCGCGCCTCCTTGCTGAGCCGGGTGCCGTCGCAGTCCGGACAGGGCGTGAACGTCACGGCCCGCTCGACGAACGCACGGACGTGCGGCTGCAGCGCGTCGACGTCCTTGGAGAGCATTGACTTCTGGATCTTGGGGATCACGCCCTCGTAGGTCAGGTTGACGCCCTCGACCTTGATCTTCGTCGGCTCGCCGTACAGCAGTTTGTCGAATTCCTTCTTCGTGAACTTTCCGATCGGCTTGTCCATCGGCAGGCCGGCGCCGCTGAAGATGCGGCCGTACCAGCCGTCCATGCTGTAACCGGGAATCGCGAGCGCACCCTCGCTGAGCGACTTCGTGTCGTCGTAGAGCGCCGTGAGGTCGAAGTCGTTGACCGAACCCATGCCCTCGCAACGCCCGCACATGCCGCCGAGGTAGACACGCTTGCGCACGATGGTCTTCTCGCCCCGGCCCTTGTCCGAGGTCATGACCCCACTGGCCGTCCGGGTCGGGACGTTGAAAGAGAACGCCTGGGGCGACCCGATATGCGGCTCGCCCAGCCGGCTGAACAGGATGCGCAGCATGGCGTTGGCGTCGGTGGCGGTGCCCACGGTGGATCGGGGGTTGGAGCCCATCCGCTCCTGGTCCACGATGATCGCCGTCGTCAGGCCGTCCAGGAAGTCGACCTCCGGCCGCGCCAGCGTGGGCATGAAGCCCTGCACGAACGCGCTGTACGTCTCGTTGATCATCCGCTGCGACTCCGCCGCGATCGTGTCGAACACCAGCGAGCTCTTGCCGGAGCCCGAGATGCCGGTGAACGCGGTCAACCGGCGCTTCGGAATCTCGACGCTCACGTCCTTCAGGTTGTTGACGCGCGCGCCGTGTACGCGGATCAGATCATGGCTGTCGGCGGCGTGCCGTGCAGGTGCCTGCGTGTCCGTCTGCGTCGCCGGGCTCATGGTGTTTCTCCCTCGGTCAAGCGGAGCCTTCGTTGCGGTCCGGGAACGTTGTTTTAGCTCGCTGCCTTCTTGACGAGCGCGGCGATCTTCTTCTCTTCGGTGGCAGTCAGCTTCTTCAGCGCGAAGGCGGTCGGCCACATGGCGCCGTCGTCGAGGTTCGCCGCGTCGTTGAAGCCGAACGTCGCGTACCTCGCATTGAACTTCTGCGCGCTCTGGAAGAAACAGACGACCTTGCCGTCCTTGGCGTACGCGGGCATCCCGTACCAGGTCTTCGGCGAGAGGACGGGCGCTGTGGCCTTGACGATCTCGTGGAGTCGTTCGGCCATGATGCGATCCGGTTCCGGCATCTCCGCGATCTTCGCGAGTACGTCGCTTTCGCCGTCTGCCTTGGTCGCGAGCGAGCCGCGACGCGCTTGCGTTCTCAGCTCCCTGGTGCGCTCCTTCAGTGCGGCTCGTTCGTCGGCCGTGAGTCCCTGGGACCTCTTACCGCTCGCGGTCGTGCGACTGGCGGCCTTCGGTGTTGCCTTCTTCGTGCTCATCGTTTCCTCCCGTGTCGTGGCGCCCGTGGCGTCCATGGCAGTCACGATAGCCGCGGCTCGAGGCCGGCACTTCTCGATTCCTGATCGGTCCGACGAGCGGGGCGACGTGAGTTCAATCCGCCGTCCGGCGTCGGGTCAGCAGGAGGCATGCGAAGGCACCGAGCGCCACGGTGGCGAGTCCTGAGCCGCCGAGGGTCGCCCGGGGGCCGAGTGCGGTGGTGAGCGGTCCGCCGATCGCGGTGCCGAGTGGCGAAGCGGTGAGCAGCGCCGCGCTCCGGGCCGCAAGCATCGCCGCCAGGTGTTGAGGCGGCGACTTCGCCTGCATCAGCGTCACCGAGAGCGCGACGAACGGTCCGTAGATCGCGCCGCCGAGCGTGAAGCACGCGACCGTGACCGCCGTCGGCACGTCGATGCCGAAGGGCAGCAGGCAGAGCCCCCAGCCGACCACGATTGCGATCGTCACGGGCCAGAGCGGCAGCTGCCGCAGCGCGCCGACCGCGAGTCCGCCGAGCACCGCACCGATGCCGAACAGCGCCCAGTAGAGACCGAGCAGGGAGCCCGACGCGTGCAGGTCGTCGGTCACGTGGAGCGGTAGAGCGACTTCCACCGGGCCGTACAGGAAGTTGAAGAACCAAGTGAGCGTCAGCAGCCCGAGCAGCTCGGGATAGGAGCGCATCAGCCCGAGCCCGCCGCGGGCGGCCGCCCGGTCGACAGGGGACGCATGCCCCGACTCCGGCAGCCGGGTGCGAACGACGAGCACGGCGAGAAACACGTACGTGAGGGCATCCAGACCCAGCACGAGTGCGGAGCTGACGTACGTCACCAGCACGCCGGCGATCGCGGGTCCGGCGATCGTCGCAGCGAAGGCGAGCGAGCTGACGAGCGTATTGGCGGCAAGCCGCTGGTCGTCGGGCAGCAACTCGGCCAGCACGGTGTACTTGCCCGCGCTGCCCCACGCGTGCAGCAGCGAGGAGGCCGCGAGCAGCACGACGTACAGCGGTAGCGTCAGCAACCCGGCCAGCCACGCCAGCGGGATGACGCCGAGAAACACGCCGCGCACGACGTTGTCGACGAGAAGCAGCCGCTTGGCCGATACCCGGCGCAGCCGGCGCCCGAGTACGAGAGCGCCGACCACGCCGGGAAGGGTGTAGGCGGCCACCGCCCCGCCCACCCACAGCCCCGCCGTCGCCTGCGGCGAGAGCTCGATCGCGAGCCATGCCACCGCGACGAAACTCATCCCGTCCCCGAGGTACGAGA
>JBKOYM010000174.1:0-24688 GCA_046725375.1 Actinomycetota bacterium | reverse complement strand
GAGCAAATCCCTCAGACACGGCGCCGAGGTCGGGGAGTTGCCGACTACCCGTCGCGCCAACCCAGCCGCCGCGAGACGTCGAGTGCCGCCGCCCGTACCGCGTGCGCCGCGGCGTCGACCGCCCGCTGGTCGAGACGGAATGTGGGGCCGGACACCGACAGCGACGCGAGCACGTCGCCGTGTACTCCCCGGATCGGAGCCGCGACGGCGGCGAGACCGATCTCCAGCTCGTCGACGGCGACCGCGTACCCGCGCTCGCGTACCGCGGTCAACTCGGCCCGGAACTCCTTGAGACCGGTGATAGTCGTCGGCGTATAGCGGCGCAGCGACCGGCCGACCTGGCTCGACACCTCCGAGTCGGCGAGCCAGGCCAACAGAATCTTGCCATTGGACGTCGCGTGCAGCGGGATCCGCTGGCCGACCCAGTTGTGCGGCTGCAGTGCCGACGAGCCGGCGACCTGGTCGAGATAGAGTGCCGCACCGTCGGAGAGCACGGCGATGTTGACCGTCTCCCCCGTGTCGGTGGCCAGCTGCTGGCAGATTGGCCGGGCCTCCTGCACGACATCGAGCCGCGCCGTCGTCGCGCCGGCCAGCCGGAGGATGCCGACGCCGAGCCGATATTTGCCCCGGTCGGCGTTTTGCTCCACCAATCCCCGCCGGTCCAGGGCGGCCACCAGCCGAAACGCCGTCGACTTGTGGACTCCGAGCTCGGCCGCGATCTCGGTGACGCCGGACTCGCCGGTCCGCGCGAGAATCTCCAAGACGGTGATCGCGCGATCGACCGACTGCACGGTGGCACCGGCGTCAGTGGCACTGCGGACCGAGTTGCTCATGTCGAAACACTAATGCACGATCCACAACCCAGCATCGGGTAAACGCTGACATTTCAGCTCCCCGGCATGGCTCCGGGCCGGTCGTCTGCGTCAGGATGGGCGCCATGTCGAGCAGTCCCGCGACGCCTGGCGACCCGACCGCGACGCCAGAGTACGTCCTCACCATCGCCTGCCCGGACCGTCCGGGCATCGTGTACGCGGTGTCGTCGTTTCTCGTCCAGCACTTCGGCAACATCGTCGATGCCCAGGAGTTCATCGATCGGCTGGAGAAGCGCTTCTTCATGCGCGTGCACTTCGAGGTGCTCAAGCCGACGATGACCCTGGACCACCTCAAGGAGGCGTTCGACGCGGTGGCGGCCTCGTACTCGATGGACTGGAACATCTTCCCTGCCGACGCCCCCTACCGCACGCTGATCATGGTGTCGCGGCACGGACACTGCCTCAACGACCTGCTGTTTCGCCAGAGCACCGGCTCGCTCAACATCGAGATCCCGGCGATCGTGTCGAACCATCGCGACTTCGAACGGCTGGCGTCGACGTACGACATCCCGTTCCACTACATTCCGGTGACGCCGGAGACGAAGCAGGACGCCGAGAAGCAGTTGGTGACGCTCGTCGACGAGCTCGACATCGACCTGGTCGTATTGGCCCGCTACATGCAGGTGCTGTCGGAGGAAGCGTGCCGGGCGCTGGAGGGACGGGCCATCAACATCCACCACTCGTTCCTGCCGGGATTCAAGGGCGCCAAGCCCTACCACCAGGCGCACGACCGTGGCGTCAAGCTCGTCGGCGCGACCGCGCATTACATCACGTCCGACCTCGACGAGGGGCCGATCATCGAGCAGGACGTCACGCGTGTGAGCCATCGGATGACGCCGGCCGACCTCGTACGGGCTGGACAAGACGTCGAGTCGATCGTCCTGTCCCGCGCCGTACGCTGGCATACCGAATCGCGCGTACTCCTCAACGGCACCCGGACCGTGGTGTTTCAGTAGCGCCGGGCGGTCGGAGGGTCAGCGCGGCGCTTCGGTCCGTTGGCCGACGCCGAGCCAGCGTCCCCACATCTGAGCCCGCTCCAGCTCACCTTCAACCAGCGTGCCGGTCAGATCGGCGACGTAGAAGGTCTGGGCCGGCCACAGCATCCGGTAGCCGAGTTTGCGCAGGCGTTTGGCCGCGGCCTTCGACGCCGATCCAGGCCTGCCTCGTACGCGAAGACGGGTCTCGAAGGTGAGCACGTCTCGGGGACGGGACACCGGCGGCAGGGCGCCGAGCCATTCCCGAAGTCCGACGTCGGCGACGGACATCGGCCGGGAGGCATGACCGGCGGCGGCCGCCCGCGACTTCGGGCTGCTGAGGCCCAGCGGGTGGCTCGGTGCGCCGACAATGAGCAGCGAGACCTCATCGGGCACGACGCCGAGTGCGCTCCGCGACTCCTCGATGTCGATGACGTCGACGGGCATCGCCGTTCGCAAGCCGCCCGCGATCGCATCGGCTATGGCGCGCGTACTGCCAAACATCGACTCGAACACGATGAGTGCGCGCATGACGGTTTCCTCCGTCGTGAGCATCACCCCGAGGCGGACCGGTTTGGCAGAGTCCCACGCCTGTCGGCCCGGGGCCGTTGGGCCCGGTCCGCCCCTGTGCACCAGATCGGGAATGTCGTAGGATCCCGCGGCACTCGGCGTGGCTCAGAGCCGCGACTGCTTCACCTGGATGCCGCCACCGATCCAGTGGCCCCACAGCTGAGCCCGTTCGATCTCCCGCTCGACCAGCGGCCCGCTCGGCCCGGTGACGATGAAGCCGCGTGATGGCCAGAGCATCCGATAACCGCGCTTGCGAAGTCGCTTCGCCGCGCCGCGCGCCGCCGATCCGGGGAAGCCGTCCACGCGGAGCCGGGTTTCGAAGGAGAGGGCATCGCGCTGCTGCTGGGAGCGCGGCAACCCGTCCAGCCACTCGCGGAGCCCGGCGTCGGCCATGACGAGCGGCAGGCCGACGCGTCGCGCGGCGGCCACCCTGGTTCGGGGCCGACTCAGGCCGAACAGGTGCGTCGGAGCTCCGACAATGAGAAGGTCGACGTCGTCATCCGGCACGGCCGGTGCCATGCCGACCTCGACGACGTCGACCGAAAGTGCGGACCTCAGACCGTCCGCGATGGCCCAGGCGATGTCGCGGGTATTGCCCGACATCGACTCGTAGACGATAAGTGCTCGCATCACAGCCCCGATCTCCAGCACGACAGCCGCACGGCCTGCCGTACGACTGCAATCCCCGGCTCGCGGCGACACTGGCGCTGCCGGACCCGGCGACGAACGACCCGCCGAGTACTCCGCTACTTAGAGCATGACTCCGTGCCGATCGGTTCCAAAGAAACGGATGAAGTCGTTATCGAGAACGCGAAGCGTTCGGCGCGTGCTTCGTCACAGCCGCGCGTGCCTCATCTCGATGCCGTCGGCGATCCAACGCCCCCAGAGCTGAGCCCGCTCAAGCTCACGCTCCGCGAGCATTCCGTTCGGATGGGTGACGACGAAGGTCCGCGACGGCCACAGCATCCGATAACCGTGCCTGCTGAGTCGCTTGGCCGCGCTCTTGGCAGCGGAGCCGGGCAGTCCGTGGACCCGAAGCCGGGTGTCGAACGTGAGCGCGTCTCGCCGCCCCGCGGCATGGGGCATCGCCTCGAGCCACTCCCGGACCCCGACCGCCGGCAACGCGAACGGGTGACCCGCGCGATTGGCGGCCGCCGCCCGCGTCCGAGCACTGCTCAACCCGAACAGGAGCGTCGGAGCACCGACGATGAGGAGCTGGACCTCGGGAGCTGGCTCCGGCGGCGCGTCGCAGACGTTGACGACATCGGCCGACACGGCGGGCGCCAGACCCTTCGCGATAGCCCAGGCGATGTCTCGGGTGTTGCCGAACATCGACTCGTAGACGATCAGTGCACGCATCACAGCTCCCTCACCCCGCGCAGCATGTCCGCCGCCGGCCTGTCCCTCTGATCCGGCGAGCGGCGACGGGGTCGCTGCCAGCCGCGGCGGCTATCCACCAAGCGCCCACGGTACTTCGAAGATGGCGCAGACTCAGCCGGTTCGGAAGGAAATCGCGAGGTTCTTAGCCTCGATCAGTGGACCCCGGCCGTCGAGGTCGAGATCTACTACAACGCCACGACCATCATGACCCAGCTCGGTCACATGCCGTCGATGAAGCCCTGACCGAACGTAGTCGACTCAGTCGCCGAGCTCGGCCCGGCGGCGCACGACGTACTCCTCGAGCTCGGCCCGGATCGCATCGTCGAGCGGCGGCGGCTCGTACTCCTCGAGCCGCTGCCGCCACTGCTTCGTGGCGCGGGCCGCGGTGTCGGCGCCCTCGCCCTTGCTCATCCAGCGCTCGTAGTTGTCCGAGCTGTTGAGAAACGGCCGGTAGAAGCAGGTACGGAAGCGCTCCATCGTGTGCATGGCGCCGAGGAAGTGGCCGCCGTGGCCGACCTCGACATGGGCGTCGAAGGCCAGCGACGCCTCGTCGATCTCGAGCGGGGTGAACTCCACCTGCAGCATTTCGAGCAGCTGCGTGTCGATGACGAACTTCTCGTACCCCGCCACCAAGCCACCCTCGAGCCAGCCGGCCGAGTGCATCACCCAGTTGGCACCGGCGAGGAACGTCGGCAGCAGCGTCATCAGCGCCTCGTAGCCGCTCTGCGCGTCGGGCACCTGCGACGACGTGAGGCCGCCGCCGGACCGGAACGGAAGGCCGAAGTGCCGCGCGATCTGGCCGGTGCACAGCAACCCGATGCCGGACTCCGGCGTCCCGAACTGCGGCGATCCGGACTGCATGTCGATGTTGGACAGGAACGACCCGAAGATCACCGGCGTCCCGGGCCGGATCAGCTGCGACAGCGCGATGCCCGACAGCGCCTCGGTGATCTGCTGCACCAGCGCGGCCGGAATCGTCACCGGCGACATCGCGCCCATCAACAGGAACGGCGTCATCACGACCGGCTGCCCGGCGGCGCAGTATTCGAACTGCGCATCGAGCATCCGGTCATCCCAGCGCAGCGGCGAGTTGCAGTTGATCAACGAGATGCTGACCGGCGCCTTCTCGATCGCCTCCCGGCCACCGAAGAGGATCTCGCCCATCGCGATCGTGTCGCGGGCGTTGACCCCGGATACGACGTTGCCCATGTACGGCTTGTCGGTCAGGGTCTGCAGCGCGTACGTCATGTCGAGGTGCCGGCTGTCGAGTGGGGCGTCGCTCGGCTCGCAGATGACGCCGCCGGCCGAGTCGAGCACGGAGTACGACTGGGCCAGCCTGGTGAAGTTGCGGAAGTCGTCCATCGTGGCGTCGCGGCGTACATCTCCCTCGCGGACGAACGGCGGTCCGTAGACCGCGCCGAACGACATCGCATCGCCGCCGATGTGGATCGAGTGCTCCGGATTTCGGGCCGCGACGTCGAACTCACCAGGCGCTTTCGCCACCTGCTCGAGCACGAACTCGGGGTCGAGGAGGACCGTACGGTCCTCGACCTTCTGACCGGCCTCGCGAAACAGCTCGAGTGCGCGGTCCGACATGAATTCGACGCCGACCTCGGTGATGAGGCGCCGCCAGCCGGCGTCCAACACCTCCATCGCGTCGCCCGACAACACCTCGTAACGGGGCATCCGATTGCGGAACATCTCGCCTCCGGGGGAACGCATCGTGGACAGCTGTGCGCTGGGCTTGACCCGCCCGATGCGCGAATCCTACCCTCATTATGTGGGAGCCAGGTTCCACATAGTGGAATTGATCTGAAGCGAACGGGAGTCTTCGGTTGAGCAATGGGACCCAGGCCATCGACCGGGCAGCCGAGTTGCTGGCGCTGATCGTGCATGCCGACGACCCCCGGACCTTCGGCGATCTGGTAGAGGAGACCGAGCTCGCCCGATCGACCGCGTCCCGCGTCCTCAACGCGCTCGAGCGCCACCAGCTGATCGAGCGCGACACCGACAGCGCCTTCCACCCGGGCCCGTTGTTCGCCATCTATGCGGCACGCCACGACCAGATCGACGCCGTGATCCGGACCGCCCAGCCGATCATGGCCCGGGTCAACGAGGAGACCGGCGAGACCGTCAACCTCGGTGTCCCGCACGGTGTCGGCGCCGTCGTCCAGGTGGCGCAGATCGACTCCACGTACCTGCTCGGCGCGGTCAACTGGGTCGGCGTCGACGTCCCGGCGCATTGCTCGGCGATGGGCAAGGTGATGTACGCCTACGGCGCGCTCACCCTGCCCGAGGGTCCGCTGGAGCGCCGTACCGACGAGACGGTCACCGACGTCAAGGTGCTCCGTCGCGAGCTCGCCACGGTTCGCCGCCGCGGCTACGCCGTGACCCACGGGGAGCTCGAGGAGGGCCTGACCGGCATCGCCGCCCCGGTCCGGTTCAGCGACGGCAGCACGCGCGCGGCGATCGGCATCTCGGGGCCCGACTTCCGGCTCGACGACTCGACCAGTGACATCGGCGACCTGCTCGTCGCCGAAGCGGGCCGGCTGTCCCGCATGCTCGGGGCATCCGCCCAGCAACCAGGCATCCACACCAACCAGAGGAATTTGGCGGTTCAAGTATGACTCCCGACGAGATCTTGCAGGGTCTGTATGACCAGACACTGGTGGGCAACGGACCTGCGGTGCTGGAGCTCACCCACGCCGGGCTCGAGCTTGACATGGGTCCGGAGACCTTGCTGTTCGACGCGCTGATCCCGTCGCTCGAGGAGGTCGGCGCCCGCTTCGAGCGCGGCGACTTCTTCGTGCCAGAAATGCTGATCGCCGGCAAGGCGATGGCCGGTGCCCTGGATGTACTGCGACCGCTGCTGGCCGAGACCGGGGCGGAGACCGTCGGCACGTTCGTCATGGGCACCGTCAAGGGCGACGTCCACGACATCGGCAAAAACCTCGTCAACATCATGCTCGAGGGCGCCGGCTTCCACGTGATCGACCTCGGCGTCCAGGTGTCCCCGGAGAAGTTCGTCGAAGCGGTGGCCGAGCATAAGCCCGAGATCGTGGGCTTCTCGGCGTTCCTCACGACGACCATGCCGATGTTCAAGGCCAACCTCAATGCGTTGGAGAAGGCCGGGCTGCGGCAGTCAGTCACGGTCATGGTGGGCGGCGCTCCGGTGACCCAGGAGTACGCGGACGCGGTCGGCGCCGACGCGTACGCTCCGGACGCGTCCGCGACGGTGAAGCTCGCCAAGTCCCTCGTCCAGCAGCGGCGCTCCGCCGTACCCGCCTGAGGTCGCTCATGCACACGATCCTGCGTTCGGCGACCAAGCAGGTCACGATCGGCGACGACCAGCCGTTCTGCGTCATCGGTGAGCGGATCAACCCGACCGGCCGCAAGGTTTTCCAGGAGCAGTTGCGGGCCGGCGACCTCTCGGCGATCGAGCGCGACGTCGACGCCCAGGTCGCGGGCGGCGCCGACGTGCTCGACGTCAACATGGGCGTGCCGCTGACCGACGAGCCGGACCTGCTGGCCCGGGCGATCAAGCTCGTGCAGTCCAAGACCGACCTGCCGATCTGCATCGACTCCTCGGTCGTCGAGGCGATCGAGGCCGGCCTGCAGGCGTACGACGGACGCGCGCTCGTCAACAGCGTGACCGCCGAGGACGACCGCCTCGCGGCGATCCTGCCGCTGGTCAAGAAGCACGACGCCGCCGTCATCGCGCTGCCCAACGACGAGGACGAGATCCCGATGGAGTCCGACAAGCGGCTGCAGCTGGTCGACAAGATCGTGTCGGTCGCGACGCAGGAGTACGGCATCGCGATGGCCGACATCGTGATCGACCCGCTCGCGATGCCGATCGGGGCCGACGCGACCGTCGTGCGTACGTTTCTCGAGACCACCGCCGGCATCCGCGCCAAGTACGGGCTCAACACGACCTGTGGCGCGTCGAACGTGTCGTTCGGCATGCCCGGCCGGCATACGCTCGGCGGCGCGTTCTTGCCGATGGCGATGGGCGCCGGCCTGACCAGCGCCATCATGGATGCCCGTACTCCCTCGATCGTCGAGTCGGTACGGGCTGGCGACGTGTTGCTTGGCTCCGACGAGTGGGGCATGTCGTGGATCGCGGCGTTCCGGGCCAAGCAGGAGCCATAGTGAGCGAGCTTGCGAGCGAACCATGCAACGCAGCGAGCGGCTCGCGGGGTCGACGAGCGTGCGAGGAGACCCAGTGAGCGAGGCCGCCGGCACCGGACGCGTACGGCTGCACTTCAGCCCGGCCGAGCGCGAGGTCCGGGTGCCGCCAGGCGTGAGCGTCTTCGAGGCGGCCAGCTGGAACGGCATCGCGATCGACTCCACCTGCGGCGGCCACGGCACCTGCAAGAAGTGCAAGGTGCGCACGCAGCTGTCAGGCGCATATGGCCCTGGGGGGCAAAATGCGCCTGACAACTCCGGCGGCGTGCCGGTCAACGCTCTCGACGAGCGGGCATTCGACGCCGAGCACCTGGCCGACGGGTGGCGGCTGGCCTGTCTGGTGACGACGCAGGACGACCTCGACATCGAGGTGCCGCCGCTGGTGACGCGGCCGAAGGCTGCCACCGTCGGGGCCGGGCGGCAGGTCATCTTGCGGCCTGCGATCCAGAAGCGGTACGTCGAGCTCGAGGAGCCGACGCTGACCGACCAGACGCCCGACGTCGAGCGGCTGCTGGCGGCGATCGACGACCTGGAGCCACGAGTACATCTGCATGCCCTGCGACGGCTGCCGTCGGTGTTGCGTACGAGCGATTTCAAGGTCACCGCCATCGTCGTCGACGACCTGTTGATCGACGTCGAGTCGGGCGACACGACCGGGCGCCGGTATGCGCTCGCGTTCGACCTCGGCACCACCACGGTGGTCGCGACGCTGGTCGACGTCGAGACCGGCACGCCGGCCGCGGTCGCGTCGCGACTCAACAAGCAGCAGCCTTTCGGCGGCGACGTCATCACGCGGATCAGCGCGACGATGATGGACCCCGACGCCCTCGGGCGGCTGCGCGACCTGGCGCACGAGACACTCGCCGAGCTGACCGAGACGGTCTGCGCCGAGGCGGGAGTCGAGCCGGGCGAGGTCTACGAGGTCGCGCTCGCGGGCAACGCCACGATGACGTCGCTGCTGCTGGGGATCGATCCCGAGCCGCTCGGCGTCGCGCCGTTCATCCTGCCGACGGCGGCGCCGGGTGGCCTCACCGCCGCCGACCTCGGGCTGGCTGTGCATCCGGCGGCCCCGGCGCTGCTACTGCCGGCGCTGGGCGCTTATGTCGGCGGGGACATCGTCGCCGGGATGCTGGCGTCGGGGATGGATCGCGACAAGCGGATCCGGCTGTTCGTCGACGTCGGTACCAACTGCGAGATCGTGCTCGGCGACGGTGATCGGATCCTGGCGACGGCGGCTCCGGCCGGCCCGGCGTTCGAGGGCGGCGCGATCCGATGCGGCATGCGGGCCGCCGACGGCGCGATCGAGGTCGTCAAGCTGACCGACGAGGGTGTCGAGCTCGACGTGATCGGCGATGTCGAGCCGGCCGGGTTGTGCGGCTCCGGCCTGGTCGACGCAGTGGCAGAGCTCGTACGGGTCGGCCTGGTCGACGCGAGTGGGCGGTTCGTGACCGACGAGCAGGCGGTTTCGGTGGCGCCGAAGCTCGCGGGGCGGCTCGCCGAGATACGGGGAGAGCGGTCCTTCGTCCTTCGGTGGCGCGAGGCCGAGGGCGATCCGACCGACGCGGTGTACCTGTCGCAGCGCGACATTCGCGAGTTGCAGTTTGCCAAGGCCGCGATCTCGACGGGGTGGTCGTTGCTGCTGGAGGAGTTCGGGGTCGAGCCGCGCGAGGTACAGCAGGTGCTGCTTGCCGGGTCGTTCGGGTCGTACCTCTCACCCGCGAGCGCCGTTCGGATCGGGCTGGTGCCGAGGCTGTCGGTGCTGCGCATCGTGAGCGCCGGCAACGTCGCCGGTGAGGGGGCCAAGATGACGCTGCTCTCGATGCAAGAACGAGCCGGCGCCCAGACCCTGCTGGAGGAGGTGCACTATGTCGAGCTCTCTGACCGAGCGGACTTCAACGACCGATTCGTCGAGCAGCTGGCCTTCCCGCAGGGATGACGAATCTTTAGGGATTCCGGCAGCCCCGGCTACCCAAAACCCTCAAGATGCGTCCCGGGCCACGATCATCGCGTGCGGCGCCCTGGCGCAGCCGATCGCGGCGATCGTCGCCAGACGCGGTTGGGCCGCCGACGTGCATCCCCTGCCGCCGCTGCTGCACAACCGCCCCGAGCGGATCGTCGCCGAGGTCGAGGCGGCGGCCGAGGCGATCGGCGCCGGCGGCCCGGTCGTCGTGGGCTACGCCGACTGCGGCACGTACGGCGCGCTCGACGAGCTGTGCGAGCGCCGCGGCTGGCGCCGGCTGCCCGGGTTGCACTGCTACGACATGTACGGCGGGGCCGACCGGCTCCGTACGATGCTGGAGCGGCAGCCCGGCACGTACATCCTCACCGACTTCCTGGTCCGCGCGTTCGACCGCCTCGTCGTGACCGAGCTCGGCTTGGACCGATACCCGGAGCTGCGCGACGACTACTTCGGTCACTACACCCGGGTGGTTTGGCTCGCGCAGCGGCCCGACGACGAGCTGCGTCGCCTGGCGTCCCGCGCGGCCGGCATCCTCGGGCTCCCCCTGACCGAGCTCGACGTGGGCGACCACCGCCTCGAACACGCCCTCGCAACGGCGATCCGTCACTCAGACAGGAGTCATCCGCCACTGGGACACGGACCATCCGTCACCTAGACAGGTCCGGGTGTCGGATGGTTGCTGTCTAGCTGGCGGATGACTCCTGTCTGAGTGACGGATCGCCGGATGTGGCGAGGATCGAGCTCCGCCAGGCCTCGGTCTCGGCGATCTGGTTGAACGTGAAGATGTGCAGTCCTTGGACCACCGAGGCCGAATCGGCCAGGGTGCCGGACAGGCGCTCCAAGAAGCGCTCGGGGCTGTATCCGCCGGGACTCGCGATCCGGGCGAACGACGCCTTGTGCTTGGCCAGAAACCGGGTCGACTCGCCCACGCCGATCTTGGCCGCCATCGTGAGCAGCTTGGCCCGCTCAACCGGCCCGGCGAGGCCGACGACCAGCGGCAGCGTCACGCCACGGGAGCGCAGCCGCGTCACCCAGCGCCGCAGCACGACCGGGTCGAAGCACAGGTTGCTCACGATGTACGTCGCGTGCCGCCGCTTGTCCCACATCGCCTGCACGGTGATGTCGTCGTGAATCGTCGGATGCGCCTGCGGATAGCCGGTCACCCCGACATGGGCGAACGGCGACCCCATCGCCGTCAGATCCTCCAGCAGGTCGACTGCACCGGCGTAGTCGCCCGCGGGCGGGTCCGCGTCACCCGCGGGCACGAAGATGTTGTCGACGCCGGCTGTGGCCAGCCGCTCGACGATCTCGCCGAGCTCGGCGCGGCCGCTGACCATCCGGGCCGCGAGGTGTGGCACGACGTAGTAGCCCTGGGCGGCGAGCCGCTCGGCGAGATCCAGCGTGGCCGCCAGCCCCTTGCCGGGCGAGGCCGTGATGGTGACGGAGCGACCGGGCGTCAGATGCTCGAGGATCGCCGCCTCCGCCTTGGCAGTGGGCAGCACCTCGTATCGCGCGTCACGGACGAGGCCATGGAGGGCACGAAGGCGAGCCTTGTTGCGCATGATACAACCCATTTCATGATGCGCACCAGACATCGGTAGCGTAAACCCTCGCCAGTCCGGACGTCGAGAGCGAGACTCCACCTCCGACCGAGTCGGCTCACGGCCCGGACCCGACGCTCCTGACACGTCAGTCGATAGGCTCCAGTTCGTGCGGACCTGCTCTCTCCGGCCCCCCGGCGTACCGGCGTACGCGAAACCGGCCACGCCCCAGGATCGGCCGAGCCACCCGCGGCATCGGCCTGCCAACGGCAGACGCACGCCGGACGGAACGGCCCGATTGTGACCGAACAGCAAGAGACCGCGGCCGAGGTCGCGGCGGTAGGCATTCGCGTCGAGCCGCGATGGCGACGACGTCCGATCGCCATGGGGAGCTACGCCGCGCTGTTCGTGACCTGGCTGATCGTCGTCGGTCTGCCGACCGACCCGATCGTGATCTTCGCCTGGCTCTGGTTGGCGACGGTCGCGTGGAACATCGAAGCGCCGGCCCGTCGACATCTCGCCTTCGCCCGCGACTGGTGGCCGGCGCTGGCGCTCCTGATGGGTTACATGTACAGCCGCGGGCTCGCCGACGAGCTCGGCATGCCCTTGCACGTCACGTCAGCGATCCGGTTCGACGAGTGGCTGTTCGGCGGCACCCTCCCGACCGCTGCGCTGCAAGACGCCTGGTGCGGCGAGCCGTGTACATGGAGCTCGCGCGGCGACTGGTACGACACGGTCTTCGCGACGACGTACTACTCCCACTTCATCGTCGGGCTCACCGTGGCCGTCGTCTTGTGGCTGCGCAGCCGCGACGCCTGGCTGCCGTACATGCGCCGGTACATCGGGCTCAACTTGCTCGGCCTCACGGTATACATCCTCTATCCGCTTGCGCCGCCCTGGTGGGCCAGCGACCGGGGCTACCTCGACGAACCGGTCGAGCGGATCACGTCACGCGGGTGGGACGCCGTCGGGCTGCAGAGCGCCCGTCTGGATCTCGGCCCGGACATGCTGGTCGGCAACGCGGTCGCGGCGATGCCGTCGCTGCACACGGCCGTCTCGACGCTCGTCGCGTTGTACGGCATCACCCGGCTGCACCATCCCGCGCGGTGGCTGCTCCTGGCGTACCCCGCACTGATGTCGCTGACGCTCGTCTACACCGGCGAGCACTACGTCATCGACGTGCTCGCCGGCTACGTCGCGGCGGTGATCGTCATGGTCGCGGCGTCGGCGTGGGAACGCTGGCGCGCCGGCGTGAGCGATCGAGAGTCAGCGAGTACGTAAGGACGCCCCGTCCAGCGGCGGCGAGCCCGACGCCGACCCACGACGGCGCAGCATAGCCCCATCCGGCAGCGCAAGGCTCCGTCTGCCAGCGACGGCCCCGCCAGTCTGCAGGATGCGAGCCGGCTCGGGGATCGAGTTTTGGCGCGAGATCCAGGTTTGGCGGCGGGCGAAGTCTGTATTTCACGCCAAAACTCGCCCCTTTGCGTCGCCCGGCCCCGGCCTCGCGGCGGAACCGTCAGACCCCGACGGCGGCGACCCGGACGTCGATGCCGATGGTCCGGAAGCGTTCGAGCTCGGTCATGGGCACCCCGTCGTCGGTGACCAGGGTCGTGATGTGCGACGCGGGCAGGGTTTGCACCATCGCGTCGACGCCCACCTTGGTGTGGTCGGCCAGCACGACGACCTGCCGACCGGCCGCCACGATCGCGCGGTCGATCGTCGCCATATGCAGGTTGGGCGTCGACAGGCCGTGCTCGACGGTGAGCCCGTTGCCGGACAAGAAGGCCTTCGGCGTACGCAGGGCGGCGAGGGCCTGCTCGGCGCTGCCTCCGACGAGCGCATGAATCGGCCCCCGCAGCGTGCCGCCGGTGACGAACACCTCGACCCCTCGGGCCCGCGCCAGCGCCTGGGCGACCAGCAGCGAGTTGGTCACGACGGTGAGCTCGTGGAAGCGGACCAAGCGGCGGGCCAGAGCCTGCGTCGTCGTCCCCGGGCCGAGGACGAGGGCGTCACCATCCTCGACCAGCCCGGCGGCAACCTCGGCGATTGCGGCCTTCTCCTCGGCGGCGACGTGGGTCTTCTCGGTGTAGCTCGGCTCGTGGACGCTGCCGCCGACCGCGACGGCGCCGCCGTGGCGTCGGCTGAGATGACCCTCGGCCTCCAGTGCCCGCAAGTCGCGCCGGATGGTCACCTCGGACGCCTGTGTGACGCGGGCCAGCTCCCGCATCGACATCGCGCCGTTGGCCCGCACCATGGCGAGGATCGCCTGCCGCCGTTCGGCTGCAAACACAGCGTCACCGTCCGATCACCGGAATGACACATCGGTCACGTAGGACCGAAATCTCGATCACTTCCGGTCATTGTATTGCTCTATTTGATCATTCTTCTCTAGCCTCCGGTCAGGTCCGGGCCGGGCTCGTCCGCCATCGCTTTGGGTTCTGGACCGTTCGACCACCGGAGGGACAGCCATGCGCAGATCCACCGTCCTCGCCGCGACCCTCGCGATCGTCGCGGCCCCACTCACCCTCGCCGCCTCGCCCGCCAGTGCCGGCCCCGCCCAGGACACGGCGCCGGCCGCCGACGACCACCCCCTCGGCAATCTCGCGCCGACGCCGCCGATGGGATGGAACAGCTGGAACACGTTCGGCTGCAACATCAACGAGCAGCTCATCCGCGACACCGCAGACGCCATCGTTGCCTCCGGCATGCGGGACGCGGGGTACGAGTACGTCAACATCGACGACTGCTGGATGGCACCGGAGCGCGACGCCGAGGGGCGGCTGCAGCCCGATCCGGTCGACTTCCCACACGGCATCGCGGCGCTCGCCGACTACGTGCACGCCCGGGGACTCAAGCTCGGCATCTACTCGTCGGCCGGCACCGCGACCTGCCAGGGCCTGCCGGCGAGCCTCGGTCACGAAGAGATCGACGCCCAGACGTTCGCCGACTGGGGCGTCGACTACCTCAAGTACGACAACTGCAACAACCAAGGCGTCCCGGCCATCGAGCGGTACCAGGCGATGGGCGACGCGCTCGCCGCGACCGGACGCGACATCGTCTACAGCATCTGCGAATGGGGCTCCAACGACCCGTGGCTGTGGGGCCGCGACGTCGGCGGGCACCTCTGGCGTACGACCGGCGACATCACCGACCGATGGGACAGCGTGATGTCGTTGCTCGACCAACAGGTCGGCCTCGAGGCGTACTCCGGACCGAACGGCTGGAACGACCCAGACATGCTCGAGGTCGGCAACGATGGACTGACCCGGGCCGAGAGCCGAGCGCACATGAGCCTCTGGGCCTTGCTCAACGCCCCTCTGATCGCCGGCAACGACGTGCGTGACATGGAGCCGTGGGTGCTCGACCAGCTCACCGACCCCGATGTCGTCGCGATCAATCAGGACTGGGGTGGCGAGCAGGGATCGAAGCTCCGCGACGACGGCGACACCGAGGTATGGAGCAAGCCGATGTCCGACGGCTCGACCGCGGTCGTCCTGCTCAACCGGGGCGCCAACACCCAAACGGTCGCCACGACCGCACGCGATCTTGGGCTCCGGTCGTCGAAGTTCTACTCGGTACGGGACGTCTGGGCCGACACCACACGTACGTCCGGCGGCACGATTCGCGCCTCCGTCGCCTCGCACGCCGCCGAGATGTACGTCGTGTCGGCGGCCCGCGCTGCGAGCCACCCGCCGTTGGTGAGTCTTGACGCGGCGGCTCCGTACTACACCGCGGTCGGTGACGAGACCACGGTCACGACGACGGTCTACAACGACGGCGCCACGGCCATCTCGGAGCTGAGCCTCGGCCTCGACGTCCCTGACGGCTGGACCGCCACCCAGAACGTGTCGGCGCTGCCGGCGCTGCCGCCGGGCCAGTCGACCAGTGTCGACTGGACCCTGTCGACGACGAGTCCCGAGACCGGCCGGGTCGACGTCGAGGCGACCGCCGATTGGCTGTCCGACGAGGTGCGCTACCAGGCGACGCAACCCACGTCGTTCCTTCAGGTCGAGCCGATCCCGGCCGGGCAGCACTACCTGTCCGACATCGACTGGATGGAGGCGACCAGCTTCTGGGGCCCGATCGAACGCGACATGAGCAACGGCGAGCAAGCGGCTGGCGACGGCGGCCCGATCACCATCGCGGGCACGACGTACGAGAAGGGCCTCGGCCTCCACGCGCCGTCGACCGTCACGTACTTCACCGCCGGCCAGTGCGATACGGTGGCAGCCCAGGTCGGCATCGACGACGAGACCAACGGACAGGGCGACGTGACCTTCGAGTTCTGGGGCGACGGGCAGCAGCTGGCGTCGAGCGGGACCGTCTCCGGCGGCGACCCGGCCGTCCCGCTGTCCGCCGATCTCGCCGGCGTCGACGTGCTCCAACTGCGGGTCCTCGACAACGGCGGGCCGAACTTCGACCACGCCGACTGGGCCGACGCCCAGATCACCTGTACCTGACCGCCTGCCGGCTGGTCTTGCGCGACGGGTCGGTGCGCAGCGCCACCACCCCAACCCCGAGCGCAAGACCGGCCGGCGACAAGGAGGTTCGAAGCGCGACATTCGTCCACACGTTGACAACGATGTCAGAGAGAGGGGCCACCTCGTGAACTTCCTCGACGGCACGCTGGTCGGCACGAGCGGCAACGTCTACCGGCAGGGCGATGCGTTCGCGCTCGAGACGCAGCACTTCCCCGACTCACCGAACCACGACAACTTCCCGTCGACAGTGCTGCGACCCGGCGAGGATTACGACTCGACGACCGTGTACGCCTTCTCGACCGGGCGGAGGTGAATCGATGCGCGTCCACACCATCCGTACCCTCGCGACGACGACCGCCGTCGGTTCGCTCCTGCTCGCCGGATTAGGGTGGCCCACGATGTCCGCCTCGTCAGTCGCGGCCCCCGCCTGGGAGCCGAAAGAGCCCCCGATCAGCACGCCATGGACCGATGAGGTCGGCCCGGACAACGCGCTGCCGGAGTATCCGCGTCCCCAGCTGACCCGGCCCCGCTGGGTCAACCTCAACGGCGTCTGGCAGTTCGCCGCCGCCGCCGGCGGTGACGCGGTGCCGACGGGTCAGGACCTCGAGGAGCGGATCCTGGTGCCCTACCCCGTCGAGTCGGCGCTATCGGGCGTCATGCGCAGCGAGGACCGCATGTGGTATCGCCGTACGTTCGAGGTGCCGTCCGGATGGGCGGTAGGCCGCGGCGAACGACTGATCCTGCACTTCGGCGCCGTCGACTACGACGCGAAGGTCTGGGTCAACGGCCAGCTGGTCACGACGCATCGCGGCGGCTACGACGGGTTCGACGTCGACGTGACGGACGCGTTGCGGCAACCAATGGACGGTCCGCAGGAGCTGATCGTCTGGGCCGAGGATCTGACCAACCAAACCTGGCAGCCCATCGGCAAGCAGCGCGAGGTGCCGGATCGGGGAATCTTCTACCAAGGCAGCTCGGGCATCTGGCGCACCGTGTGGATGGAGCCGGTGCCGGCCGTCCACGTCACCAAGCTCGACATGACGCCCGACCTTGACGCCGAGGCCCTGCGCTTGACCGTGCATGCGCCGGGCGCGACATCCGAGCGAGTCGAAGCGGTGGCGCTCGACGGCAAGCGGGCAGTCGGGCGGGTGACCGGTCAGGCAGGAGAGGAGCTGGTACTCCCGGTGCCCGATCCGACGCTATGGTCACCGGACTCGCCATTTCTTTACCAGCTTCAGGTGCGGGTACGCGATGGTGACCGTGTTGTCGACCAGGTCAATTCGTACTTCGGCATGCGCGAGATCAGCATCGTCGATGGCGCCGACGGCCGACCGCGAATCGCGCTCAACGGCAGGATCCTGTTCAACCTGGCCACACTCGACCAGGGCTTCTGGCCGGACGGGCTCAACACGGCGCCGACCGACGAAGCACTGCGGTTCGACCTCGCCGAGCACAAGCGGCTCGGGTTCAACGCCGTGCGCAAGCACATCAAGGTCGAGCCGGACCGGTGGTACTACTGGGCCGACCGGCTCGGACTCATGGTGTGGCAGGACATGCCGGCGACGAAGACCGGACGCATCCCAGCCGGGCCGTGGCGCGACCAGTTCGAGTCGGAGCTGCACGAGATGGTCCGCGAGCACAACAGCTGGACCTCGATCGTGGCCTGGGTGCCGTTCAACGAGGGTTGGGGCGAGTGGGATCGCACCGCCACCGGACGGATCGCGCGTGACGTCAAGGCACAGGATCCGACTCGACTGGTCAACGCTCACAGCGGCGTCAACTGCTGCGACTCGCTCGGCGACGCCGGCGAGGGCGACGTGATCGACTTCCACCAGTACGTCGGGCCGGCGACCCCGGTGCCGGACGACCGGCGGGTCGCGATCGACGGTGAGCACGGCGGATTCGGGCTCGAGGTCGACGACCACATGTGGTACGGCGAGGGTCATGCGTACGAGATGACCGACAGCATGGACGAGCTGACCCAGCGGTACGTCGAAAACCAGCAGGATCTGCTCGAGGCGGCCGACACGTGCGCTCTGTCGGGTGGCATCTACACGCAGATCACCGACGTAGAGCACGAGGTCAACGGCTTCTACACCTATGACCGTCAGGTCGAGAAGATGGACTTCGACCAGGTGCGGGCGATCAACCAGAAGATCATCGACTCCGTCGACGGGACCAGCCAGGCGCCGTCGTACCCACCGGGGACGCCTGGGCTGACGGGGCTCGCGTACTGGCCGGCCGACGAAGGCAGTGGCACGACGGCGAGCGATCAGGTGGGCGACTCCGACCTGACGCTGTCCGGCGATACGACCTGGACCGAGGGACAGCACGCCACGGCGCTGCAGTTCGACGGGTCGGGCGACTACGCCGAGACAGCCGGGCCGGTGCTCGACACGTCGGGCAACTTCACCGTCTCGGCGTGGGTGCGGCTCGACCGGCTCGACGGCTGGCGCACGGCGGTGGGCCAGGACGGCGACGTGCAGTCGGCGTTCTTCCTGCAGAAGACGGCCGACACCAACCGGTTCTCGTTCAGCACGGCCGGGGGTCGCGCATTGTCGACGTTCCAGCCGGTGGCCGACCGGTGGTACCACCTGGTCGGTGTCCGGGACGCGACGAGCGGACACAACACGCTCTACGTCGACGGGGTCGCGCAGGGGTCGACGACCGAGTGCCTGATGCAGGGCTCCGACGGTCCGTTGTCGGTCGGCCGGGCTCGCTTCGGCGGCAACGACGTGGACTTCTGGCCCGGCGCTATCGACGATGTCCGGGTCTGGGACCGCGCCCTCTCGGCCGATGACGTGGCCCAGCTGTACGCCTCCGGCGGCTGACCCCGGCCCCTTCGCTCATCCGCCCCACTTGGCCCGCTCATCCGCCCCACTTGGACCCGCCATCCGCGGCGGATGGCGGGTCCAAGTGGGGCGGATCGGTGTTGGGGCGCAGCGTCAGCCTTCGTCGAAGGCCTTCGCCATCGCGTCGGAGTCGAAGGCGTCGTAGTTGGTCTCGTTGAGGCTGTACCAGTTGCCCCACGGATCGCGAAAGACCGCCTCGACGCCGTACGGACGGTCCTGCGGCTCCTGGAGAAACTCGACCCCGCGCGCCGAGTACTCCTCAAACGTCTTGCGGCAGTCGTCGGTGTTCCAGGCGCCAACGCTCAGCGCCCCCTTCGCCAGCAGCGCCCGGATCGACGCGGCGGTCTCCTCGTCGTGCATCGGCGGCCCGGGCACCGCGATGCTGAGCTGAAACTGCGGGTCGCCCGGTGGCCCGACCGTCAGCCAGCGAAAGCCGTTCTCCATCGTGACGTCGAACCGCTCCTCGAACCCGAGCTTGTCGATGAACCACGCCTTCGCCTCGTCGGCGTCCTCGACGTACACGCTGGCCACACCCAGCTTGGTGATCATGTCGTGCTCCTTTCGTGCGTACGCCAACGACGCTAGTCACTCGGACCGCTCGTCCGCTTCTCGAAAGTTGCGCTGTCACGCTGCGACGGCGGCGGCGTCGGCACCGGGCCGGTCCACATCAACACGAAGCACCCCGGGATCGGCGGCGGCCCACGTCGATGCGCCTCGCGCTGAAATTCTGACGGCGAGACCCCGCTCAACTCGCGAAACCGGGCGCTGAACGACCCGAGGCTCGAGAAGCCGACGAGATGGCACACCTCGGTCACGGTGAGGTTCACCGATCGCAGCAGGTCCTGCGCCCGCTCGATGCGGCGCCGGGTGAGATAGCGTCCCGGGCTCTCGCCGTACGCCGCGCGAAACGCCCGGACGAAGTGATAACGGGAGTAGCCGGCCTCCCCCGCGATCGTGTCGAGATCGAGCGGCTCGGCGTACCGCGAGTCGATCAGGTCACGGGCCCGGCGTACCGCCCCGAACGTGAGGATCGCGCCCGCGCCCGGAGGCCTCGGACGGACGAGCGAATCGGCATTGTGGGGGTCCTGGCCCCCGCGATGCCGATTCGCTCGTCGGTCCGACACGGACGCTCAGGATGCGACGACGGCTCGGATCGCGGCCGTGATCGGACGGCCGCCGGAGACCAGCTCGAGCGTCTTGCCGGCCGTTCGCGGCTCGTCGAGCAGCGCCACCAAGACGGCGGCGACGTCGTCGCGTGGCACGTCGCCGTAGCCCACCGACGAGCCGAGCCGCACCAGTCCGGTGCCGGGCTGATTGGTCAGGCTCCCCGGACGCAGGATCGTCCAGTCGAGGTCGCGCCCGCGCAGGTCCTGATCGGCGGCGGCCTTCGCCCGCAGGTAGGCGCCGAAGGCCGGGTCGGACCGCGGCGGTGGCGCCTCGTCGGCCCGGATCGCCGACACCATCAGATAGCGGCGGACCTTCGCCTTCTCGGCCGCGTCGGCCAGCAGGACGGCCGCGCCGCGATCGACGGTGTCCTTACGGGCAACACCGCTGCCGGGCCCGGCGCCGGCGGCGAACACCACCGCGTCGGCCTCGACGTCGACGAGATGCCCGGCCACCTCGTCGACCGTGGCCGTCTCGAGATCGCACAGGTATGCGGCCGAGCCGGTCGCCTCGACATCGGCGATGTGATCCGGATTTCGTACGAGACCCGCCACCACATCGCCTCGCGCCGTGAGCAACCGCTCGAGACGCATTCCGATCTGACCATGCCCCCCAGCGATGACCACCCTCATGAATTCACCGTAGCTCTCCCGAGTGTCGCCCCGGGCCAAGACTCTAGCGCGGTTGCGAGGCGGCCGGGTCAACTGTTCGCGCGAAAGTGCGCCAACTCTTGGCGAGAACGGGAGTTCACGCCAACGGTTGCGCCGACAGCGCGATCAACCCAGCTCGGCCGCCAGGTTGTCGTCGAGCGCGGCGAGGAACTCGTCGGTCGACAGCCACGGGGTGTCGCCACCCACGAGCAGCGCCAAGTCCTTGGTCATCTTGCCGCTCTCGACGGTCTCGACGCAGACCCGCTCGAGCGTCTCGGCGAAGTCGACGACGTCCGGCGTCGAGTCGAGCGTGCCCCGGTGGTTGAGCCCGCGAGTCCAGGCGAAGATCGACGCGATCGGGTTGGTCGACGTCTTCTCGCCCCGCTGGTGCAGGCGGAAGTGGCGCGTGACGGTGCCGTGCGCCGCCTCGGCCTCAACCTTGCCGTCCGGGGTCATGAGCACCGACGTCATGAGGCCGAGCGAGCCGAAGCCCTGCGCGACCGTGTCGGACTGCACGTCGCCGTCGTAGTTCTTGCAGGCCCAGACGTAGCCGCCCTCCCACTTGAGCGCCGCGGCAACCATGTCGTCGATGAGCCGGTGCTCGTACGTGAGACCGGCCGCCTCGAAGTCGGCCTTGAACTCGGTGTCGAAGACCTCCTGGAACAGGTCCTTGAAGCGCCCGTCGTAGGCCTTGAGGATCGTGTTCTTGGTCGACATGTAGACCGGGAAGCCGCGCTGCAGGCCGTACCGGAACGACGCGCGGGCGAAGTCGCGGATCGAGTCGTCGAAGTTGTACATCCCCATCGCCACCCCGCCGCCGCTGAACTGGGCGACGTCGAACTCCATCGGCTCGCCGCCGTCGTCCGGTGTGTACGTGATGGTGACCTTGCCGGGACCGGGCACGACGAAGTTTTGCGCCTTGTACTGGTCGCCATGGGCGTGACGCCCGATCACGATCGGCTTGGTCCAGCCGGGCACCAGTCGCGGGATGTTGGAGATCACGATCGGCTCGCGGAAAATCACGCCGCCGAGGATGTTGCGGATCGTGCCGTTGGGCGACAGCCACATCCTCTTCAGACCGAACTCCTCGACCCGGGCCTCGTCCGGCGTGATGGTGGCGCACTTGACGCCGACGCCGTACTCCTTGATCGCGTTGGCCGCGTCGACCGTGATCTGGTCGTCGGTGGCGTCCCGGCTCTCGATGCTGAGGTCGTAGTACTTCAGATCGATGTCGAGGTACGGATGGATCAGGCGGTCCTTGATGAACTGCCAGATGATCCGCGTCATCTCGTCTCCGTCGAGCTCCACGACGGGGTTGGCGACCTTGATCCTGGACATACGGCCGAGTCTCCTTTGACGTCAGATTCCTTGACGTCAAGATATCTCATCCGCAGCGTTCGGCCATCGCTGACCCGCGTGAGTTCCGACCTACGGTCGGTCAAGACCGCCCTACACCGACCACGACTCGGAACTCGATCGGTTCGTTGCCCGGCCGGGCGCCGAGCCGCGGATCCGGCTTGCTAGCGTCCGAGCCACACGTCGACCGATACGAGGAGTATTCGTGAACGCCACGCCCGTCAAAGTCGCCGTCACAGGCGCGGCCGGCCAAATCGGCTACAGCCTGCTGTTTCGGATCGCGAACGGGGACCTGCTCGGCCCGGACACTCCGGTGGAGCTCCGGCTGCTCGAGATCACTCCGGCTCTGCAGGCGCTCGAGGGCGTGGTGATGGAGCTCGACGACTGCGCGTTCGCCAACCTGGCGGGCATCGAGACGACCGACGACCCCAACGTCGCGTTCGACGGCGCCAACGTCGCCCTGCTGGTCGGAGCACGGCCGCGTACCAAGGGCATGGAGCGCGGCGACCTCCTCGAGGCCAACGGCGCGATCTTCACGGGGCAGGGCAAGGCCATCAACGACCATGCGGCCGACGACATCCGGATCACCGTGACCGGCAACCCGGCCAACACCAACGCCCTGATCGCGATGTCCAACGCGCCCGACGTGCCGGCCGAGCGGTTCACCGCGCTCATGCGACTCGACCACAACCGGGCGCTCGCGCAGCTCGCCGCCAAGACCGGCGCCCCGATCAGCGCGATCCGGCACCTCACCATCTGGGGCAACCACTCCGCGACGCAGTATCCCGACGTGTTCCACGCCGAGGTCGACGGCAAGCCCGCGGCCGAGCTGATCGGCGACCAGTCGTGGCTCGAGAACGACTTCATCCCGACCGTCCAGAAGCGCGGCGCCGCAATCATCGAGGCCCGCGGCGCCTCCTCGGCCGCCTCCGCCGCGTCGGCGACGATCGACCACACCCGCGACTGGCTGGCCGGCTCGCCCGCGGGCGACTGGGTGTCGATGGCGGTCCGCTCGGATGGCTCCTACGGCGTGCCCGAGGGCTTGATGTCGTCGTTCCCAGTCACCTGCTCCGACGGCGCATACGAGGTCGTCCAGGGCCTGGACATCAACGACTTCTCGCGTACGCGGATCGACGTCACGGCGAAGGAGCTGGCCGACGAACGTGACGCCGTACGCAGCCTAGGCCTGATCGGCTAGCGGCCGATGGCGTCGGTGACGGCGTCGGCGCGATCTCGGCGGTCCGCTGGGTTCCTCGGGCCCGACGGCACTCGAGCGCAAGCGCAGTCGATCGAGCCTGCCTCAGATCCGACCAGCTGATCCTGGAGGTGGCCGCCGGCGGAGCCGACGATCGGCGTACGAAGGGCCTCGACCCGGCGCTCAGCCCGGTCGAGTTGGTGATCGTCGAGGAGCCTCCGGTATCAACGACCGGAGGACTGCCGGCGCCGGCTCGCACAGCCGACAATCAGCCCCACCCGGTCCCGCTCGGCCGAAGCCTGGGCAAGGTGACCGGCACTCCCTCGTTCGCCGATGCGCCGACACTCACACCCGGCACCTGGACCGACACGATCCAGCCCGGCGAGCAACTCTTCTATCGGATGCCGGTGGACTGGGGTCAAGCCCCCGCGGTGACATTCCGGCTCCCGTCCGCTGGCGACAAGGGTTGGGGCAGCGTCGACCTGGCGGTCTTCTCTCCCGACCGCATCCCGGTCGCCCTGCCGCTGCTGCCCGGGACGTCCACTGGCTCACTCTGGACCTACGACGACGGCACCAGCGTGCACGCCGGCCTGGTGCCGGTGCGGTATCGCAATCGTGAGGACTACTCCGAGGCGATCTACCCGATGTCCATCGCCGGCGACTACTACTTCTCGCTTCGGATGTCGGATACCAGCGGTGGCTGCTGGCAGACTCCGGTCGAGATCAGCCTCGCCGTCGACGGCCCGGTCGAGGGCGAGCCGAAGTACGTGGATCCCGCCACCAACACCGAAGAAGGGTCCGACGCCACCGAACATTCCGCCGATGACGGCGTCGGATCGGAGTCCGGCAACACCGGTCTTGTCTTGACGGCCGCCGTCGTGGCGATCGCTGGTGGCGTCATCTTGATGGCGGCCGGATTCGTACTCTTCCGGGCACAGCAGCCGAATCGGGCCAGGAACCGTCGCTAGGAGGCGCACCCTAGGGCTGGTCCGGCACGATCACGGCCAGGACCACGAGGCCGACTCCGAGCGCCAGCATCGTCACGACGTCGACCCAGGGCCGACGGATTCGGAGCAGGCCGGCCATCCGATCGGGAATCACGGCCCGACCGAGTCCGGCGGCGATCAGGCCACTACCGCAGATGCCGACGCCGATCCGCCAGGGACCGGCCGCCGCGAGCATGAGGCCGACCGCGACGCTGACGGCCACCATGCTGTAGAGCAAGCCCCCGACTGACGGACGGAGCGCTCGACTCATTCAGGCAATGTCCGTTCGGCGGCCTCGACGACATTGGTGAGCAGCATCGCTCGGGTCATCGGCCCGACGCCGCCGGGCACCGGCGACAGCCAGCCGGCGACATCCGCCACCGCCGGATCCACGTCGCCGACGAGGCCGGCGTCAGTCCGCGTGATGCCGACGTCCACGACGGCGGCACCGGGTCGAACCATGTCCGGCGTCAGGAGCCCCGGCGATCCCGCCGCGGTGATCACGATGTCCGACGCGCG
>JBKOYM010000128.1:0-8400 GCA_046725375.1 Actinomycetota bacterium | reverse complement strand
GAGCACGCGCACCGCAGGGCGCGACTGCGCGCGGCCGCGGCGGTCGCTGCAGCAGACCCGCCGCTCCTGGTGCGCGGCGACCTCGTGGACGACCTACCGGCGCTTGCCGCGCGCGCGCCGGCAGACGCGACCCTGGTTGTGTTCCATACGTCGGTGCTCTATCAGGTGTCGCCGGACCGCCGAGCCGCGTTCGTCGACGTCGTACGAGATCTCCCGGGCCACTGGATCGCCAACGAGTCGCCACACGTACTCGATCACGAGGGTCTGCCGGATCCGCCGTGGGACTCCGCGGTCCATCTACTCGCGCTGGATCGCAAGCCGCTCGCCTGGTGCCGCCCGCACGGCCAGGGGATGAGCTGGTTCGGGTGACCGCGATCATCGGCAGGCGCCGCGTCATGCTGCCCGGTATGGGTCAGGATGCCCGCGGGGCGAGTGTCGGGTACGCGCCCGATCCGGAGGCAGTGGCGACGGTCGATCGATTCAATGCCGAGCGCGAGGGCGGTGACATCCGGCGCGAAGGCATGTTCGGGCCGGAACAGCCGGTACCGCCGGGTGCCGACCCCTTCCAGGCGCTGCTCGGTCGACTCGGGCGTACGGTCTGAGGCTCGGCGCCGGTGCGGTCGACGTGTGGCGTACTCTGCACGGCTTGTTGACACACCGCATGGGGTTCGAACCCGTGCACCGGAGCGCGCCCAGACGTGGTATCGCGGTTCGGCGGAATGAGGCCGGCCTCGTGGCGGTTGTCGGAAATACGCCCGCAACGTGAGGAGCCCGACCGTGGCGAAGCCACCGCTTCCGGAGTCCGTCGTCCGACTGCTGGAGAAGCCCAACCCCTCGGTGATCACGGCGGTGCGATCCGACGGGCAACCGGTGTCAGTGGCGACCTGGTATCTGTGGGACGAGGGTCGGGTCCTCGTCAACATGGACGAGGATCGCAAGCGTCTCGATTACCTGCGCAAGGACCCTCGGGTGAGCCTGACCGTCCTCGACGAAGCCGGCTGGCATACCCACGTCAGCCTCCAGGGCCGGGTCGTCGAGATGCGAGCCGACGAGGGGCTGGCCGACATCGACCGGCTCGCCACGCACTACACCGGCAAGCAATACCCCAATCGCCAACGCGACCGGATCAGCGCCTGGATCGAAGTCGACCGATGGCACGGGTGGGGTGCCATGCGTAACGATGGCGACCGCTGACCCCGACGAGGCCGCTCGCCGGCTCGCGACGGAGTCGCTCGAGGCCGCCGACCCGACCGGCTGGTTCGAGCGACTGTACGCGGCCGCGTCCAACGGCGTTGCGGTCGTGCCGTGGGACCGGGGTGGCCCGAATCCGTTGCTCGTCGAATGGACGTCCGGACGCGATCTGGGCGACGTCGGCCGCGCCCTCGTCGTCGGTGCCGGGCTCGGTGACGACGCCGAGCACATCGCCGGGCTCGGGCCGGAGACGGTGGCGTTCGACGTGTCCGCGACGGCGGTCGCGACCGCGCGGTCCCGGCATCCGGGGTCTCGTGTCGAGTACGTGACGGCTGACCTGCTCGATCCGCCGCCGGCGTGGACCCGGGCGTACGACCTGGTGATCGAGAGCCTGACGGTCCAGTCGCTGCCGGTGACGGTACGCCGGGCCGCCATCGCCAACGTCGCGGCCTTCGTACGCCCGGGCGGTCGGCTGCTCGTGATCGCGTTCGCCGGGCTCGACGACGCGTTCGAGGGGCCGCCGTGGCCGTTGAGTCGCGACGACATCGAGTCGTTCACGTCCGAGGGGTTGGCGATCGAGCGCCTCGAGGACATCGCCGATCCGGCCCCTGAGATGGCCGCCGCTGCGCATCGGTGGCGTGTGGAGTTCGTGCGGCCCGCTGATCAGGTACAGGGCAAAACAACTAATTCGTACAGGCGTGGACATACGCGACCCAGTGTGGATAGCGTTGCTGACAGTAGCGGCGAACCGAGCAACGTCGTCGACTCGCCCGCTGCCCGCCAACACAACACAAGAGGTACGCCAGACACAGCAGTCGCCAGTGACGGATCGGTCGGCAGCCGCCGACTCGGTCTACTCGGGGTGGTGAAGGCACGATGGTTGCAGCGGTCAGGGCCGACACGTGTGGTCCTGCTCATGACCCGAGCGGTCCGGGCCCCCGAGCCTGGGGTCGGGTCAGTCGTCGTGCCACTGTCGTTGTCGGCGTCGCCGCTGTCGTCCCCTGGGCGATGAGCGCGACGGCACATGCCGATCGATCCGCTGCCGAAGCCGGTGCGTCGGTCCAGACGCGCCCGTGGAGTCCTCCCGAACTGTCATCGGTGGGGGATAGCAACCTCCGGCTCGGCTCTCACGCCAGGTCCGTGCGTCGAGCAACAGCTCCGTGGCCCCCTCGGACACGTCGAGCGTCGACACCCGTGACGGACGACACGGCGGTCGGGACGGTTTCCCCCACCGGTGACTGCTCTTCGATGCCCCTCCAACTGCCCGCCGGCACCGACGCCGTGACGGCTCTCGTGGGGCTCGACTCGCACGACCACCCTTGGGACGAGCAGCCGCCGCCCATCGTGGATCTCGGCGACGCCCCCTTCGCCCACGCGCAGCCGCGAGCGAATCAGTCCTCGATGCGGCACAGGGGTGCGCCGTTGGCGACGGTGGCGCCCACCTCGGCGGTCAGTGCGGCGATCGTGCCGGCCTTGTGGGCGTAGAGCGGCTGCTCCATCTTCATCGCCTCGAGCACGACCACGAGATCGCCCTCGGCCACCTGCTGACCGGCTTCGACGGCGACCTTCACGATCGTGCCTTGCATGGGGGAGGCGAGCGTATCGCCACCGGCTGTTGCTGCGGCCTTTTTCGCTGGGCGCTTGGCCGGCTTCGTCGACGACCCACCCGACGAGCGGGCCAGACCGGCCGGCAGGACGACCTCGATTCGCTTGCCGCCGACCTCCACGGTGACCCGCTCGCGCTCGTCGTCCTCGGCCGTCTCGGCGGCCCCGTCGTACGGCCGGATCTGGTTGTCGTACTCGGTCTCGATCCACGACGTGAAGACGCCGAACGACGCGCCGTCGCCGACGTACGCCGGGTCGTCGACGACCGAACGATGGAACGGGATCACCGTCGGCATGCCGTCGATGGCGAACTCGTCGAGTGCCCGTCGCGACCGCTCGAGCGCCTGCTCGCGGGACGTGCCGGACACGATCAGCTTGGCCACGAGCGAGTCGAACGCGCCCGGCACCGTCTCGCCCTGGTCATAGCCGCCGTCGACCCGGATGCCGGGGCCGGACGGCTGGTGCCATCGGGTCAGCGTCCCCGGCGCCGGCAGAAATCCGCGCCCGGCGTCCTCGGCGTTGATCCGGAACTCGATCGAGTGCCCGCGGACGACCGGGTCGTCGTAGCCGAGCGGCTCGCCGGCGGCGATGCGGAACATCTCGCGAACCAGGTCGATGCCCGTCACCTGCTCGGTCACGGGGTGCTCCACCTGGAGCCGGGTGTTGACCTCGAGGAACGAGATCGTGCCGTCCTGGCCGACGAGGAACTCGCAGGTGCCGGCACCGACGTACGACGCCTCGCGCAGGATCGCCTTGCTCGATTCGTACAGCGTCTGGATCTGTCGGTCGGACAGGAACGGCGCCGGCGCCTCCTCGACGAGCTTCTGGTGCCGCCGCTGCAGCGAGCAGTCGCGGGTCGACACGACAACGACGTTGCCGTGCTGGTCGGCGAGGCACTGGGTCTCGACGTGCCGCGGCTTGTTGAGGTAGCGCTCGACGAAGCACTCGCCCCGGCCGAAGGCCGCCGTCGCCTCGCGGACCGCCGACTCGAACTGCTCGGCCAGCTCGTCCTTGCTACGAGCGACCTTGAGGCCGCGGCCCCCGCCGCCGAAAGCCGCCTTGATCGCGACCGGGAGCCCGTGCTCCTCGGCGAAGGCGATGACCTCCTCAGCCCCTGACACGGGATCCGGAGTCCCAGGAACAAGCGGCGCACCGACCTTCTCGGCGATGTGGCGGGCCCGGACCTTGTCGCCGAGCGCCTCGATCGCGGCCGGCGGCGGGCCGATCCAGATCAGCCCCGCATCGATGACCGCCTGGGCGAAGGTCGCGTTTTCGGCCAGGAAACCGTAGCCCGGATGCACCGAGTCGGCGCCGGAGCGCTTTGCCACGCCCAGCAGCTTGTCGATGGCGAGGTACGAGTCGGCCGGGGTCGCGCCGTCGAGGGAGTACGCCTCGTCGGCGAGCTGCACGTGCATGGCGTCGCGGTCGGCGTCGGCGTACACCGCGACGCTCCCGATGCCGGCGTCCCGGCAGGCCCGGATGACTCGGACCGCGATCTCGCCGCGGTTGGCGATCAGCACCTTCGACAGCTGGCGTTGCTCCACTGTGGCCACGCGTCGTCTCCTGTTCAGGTCATCCGGGCACAGAGTCTAGGCTGTGGATATCCGGCCGGCTGTCCGTCTCCGGTGACAGAATGCTCACTGTCGCGATCTGAGGGGATGGGGCAACAATGAGTGTCGTGACCCAGCCACACCACCTCTTGACCCTCGACGAGTGGCTAGCTCTCCCTGGCGAGGAGAGCTACCGACCCGAGGTTCAGGAGGGGATCCTGCACGTGGTGCCGCCGCCGCTGCCGTTCCATCAGCGCGCCACGATGCGGTTGGGCGGGCTGATCGATGCGCAACTACCCGAGGGCTTGAGTGCGCTCATCGAGGTCGGCGTCGTCGTTGCCGAGAGCCCGCTCACGGCGCGCATTCCCGATGTCGTGGTCGTGGACTCCGACCTGGTCGCGACCAACCCGCCGCACTTCGACGGCGGCGACATCCGGCTCGCCATCGAAGTGCTCTCCGACGGCACCCGGCGCGTCGACCGCGTGATGAAGTTCGCCGAGTACGCCGAGGCCGGGATCGAGCGCTACTGGATCGTCGATCTCGACGAGCCGGTGACGCTGACTGCGTTCGGCCTGGTCAAGGACGCGTACGAGAAGACCGCCGAGCTCACCGAGATCGCGACCCTGGAGTTCGACGGCCGACGCATCACACTCGACCTCGATGCGCTGACCACGGCCAAGGCGCAGCGACCGTAATACGCGCGGAAGGCGGACATCAGCGGGCTCGGTGGCCGACCGGCCGGCTGAGGGAGGCCCGGATCCGAGACGCCCCGGGCGCGGTAGGTTGAGGCCGTTAGGAAGCTACCGGAGGGCCGACCCCGATGAGTTTCGCGCTGTCTCGCGAGCACGAGGAGTTTCGCCAGAGCGTGCGCGAGTTCGCCCGCGCTGAGATCGCGCCGTACGTCGCCGACTGGGACGACAAGCACCACTTCCCGGTCGACGTCGTACGCAAGATGGGTGAACTCGGGCTGTTCGGGTTGACGGCGCCCGAGGAGTACGGCGGCGCCGGCGACTTCACCAGTCTGTGCGTCGCGATCGAGGAGCTCGGTCGGGTCGACCAGGGCATCGGCATCACGCTCGAGGCGGCGGTCGGTCTCGGGATCAACCCGATCCTGACGTTCGGTAGCAAGGAACAGAAGGAGCGGTGGCTGCCCGATCTGGTGGCGGGCCGGGCCCTGGCGGCGTTCGGGCTGACCGAGCCGGCCTCGGGCTCCGACGCGGGTGCGACGCGGACCCGGGCCGAGCTGATCGACGACGCGTGGCTGGTCAACGGATCGAAGCAGTTCATCACCAACTCGGGGTCGTCGATGACGTCGGTGGTGACCGTGACGGCCCGTACCGGCACCGAGGTCGACGGCACGCCTGAGATCTCATCGATCTTGGTGCCGGCCGATAGCGAGGGGTTCGTCGCCGAGCCGTCGTACAACAAGCTCGGCTGGCATTGCTCCGACACCCATCCGCTGACGTTTACCGACGTACGGGTGCCGGAGGATCATCTGCTGGGGGAGCGTGGACGCGGGTTCGCGCAGTTCCTCGCGACGCTCGACGACGGCCGGGTGGCGATCGCGGCACTGGCGCTTGGCTGTATCGAGGCATGCCTGGAGATGTCGGTCGCGTACGCCGAGGAGCGGGAGACGTTCGGGGTGCCGATCGGCCGCAAGCAGGGGGTGGCGTTCCAGATCTCCGACCTGGCCGTGATGGCCGAGGCGTCACGGGGCCTGGTCTACAAGGCGGCCGCGATGAAGGACGCCGGCGCGCCGCCCGCCGAGTTCAAGCAGGCCGCGTCGATCGCGAAGCTCTACGCAACGGAGTCGGCCGTGTCTGCGGCCCGGATCGCGACCCAGGTGTTCGGCGGCTACGGCTTCATGGAGGAGTACTCGGTCGCCCGCTTCTACCGGGACGCGAAGATCCTCGAGATCGGCGAAGGCACGTCCGAGGTGCAGCGCATCGTGATCGCCCGCGGGCTCGGTCTCCCAGTCGAGTAGCCGGCCCACTGGCGGTAGCCAGATCCTGAACAGGCCGGCGTGTTCAGGATTTGCCTACCCTCAGTGTGGCGGCGTCAGTGTGAGTACGTGCCGGTCAGGCGGCCTCGGGCCGTCGCGTGCTCATCGACGGCGGCCAGAGCGTCGTCGGTGCTCGCGCCGTCGTCGAGTCCGGTCGGCGCGTCCAACGCGTACACCGTGAACCGGTAATGATGCGTGCCCTCGGGCGGACATGGGCCGGTGTAGCTGGCGTCGCCAGCCGAGTTCGCGGCCTGGATCCCACCACTCGGCACCTCGCCCTCGTCGACTGACGTCGTCGCCGGACCGATGTCGAGCACGATCCAATGCACATAAGTCCCGCCGGGCGCATCCGGATCGTCGACCACCAGCGCCACCGCCCCAGCATCATCCGGCACCCCCTCCCACGCGAGCGGCGGCGAAACGCCATCACCATCGCAGCTGTATTGAGTCGGTATCGCCTCGTCCTCCTCAAAAGCGCTGCTCGTGACAGTGATCGACTCCTCGACCCCAGTCGCCGGCTCCTCGGCCCCACCATCATCACCCCCACAGCTCACGGCCAGAAAGCTGATTGCCAGTAGCGGCACGACGTTTCGCATGACCGCCAGCCTACGCACGGCCCGAGCCGAGGAACCGGGAGTTCCCGCGAGCGTCCGTGGATGGGACGGGCCGCCTTGCGAGGAACGAGCGAGGCTGGTTGGACCGAGCGGGAACTCCCGGTTCCTCGGCGCCCCAGCCTGCGAGGCGTCAGCTCCATAAGTCCGGCCAGGCGACGTCGAGCTCGGCGAGGAGGTCGCGAAGCAGCGGAAGGCTGAGGCCGACGACGGTATGCGGGTCGCCCTCGACGCCTCGGATGAATGGCCCGCCGAGCCCGTCGATGGTGAATGCACCGGCGACGTGCAGCGGCTCACCGGTCGCGACGTACGCGTCGATCTCGGCGTCCGACGGCGAGCCGAAGTGGATCACCGTCGACGCGACCCCGAACGCCTCGCGTACCCGAGACGACGTCGGGTCGAGCAGGCGTACGCAGTGTCCCGAGTGCAAGACGCCGGTGCGTCCGCGCATCGCCTTCCAGCGTGCGGTCGCGGCCTCGACGGTGCCTGGCTTGCCGTGCGCCTCGCCTTCGAGTTCGAGCATGGAGTCGCCGCCGATCACCAAGGTCGTCCGGGCGACGTCGAGCCGGCCGGCGACCTCGCGACACTTCATCCGGGCCAGGGTCACGACGAGGGCCTCCGGCGTCGAGACGCGTACGCGGCCCTCGTCGACATGGGAGATGACAACCTCGGGCTCGACGCCGGCGCGACGCAGCGTGGCGAGGCGACCCGGGGACGCCGACGCGAGCACGATGCGATAAGCCGGAGCCCGATCGGGCCGGGGCTCACTCATGGGACGCATCTTCCGGTGTCGGGCGGCTGGCGAACACCACGTTACGCATGCCCAGGAAGTTGAGCGTCGACGCGACTCCTTGGGCGATCAGCCAGGCGATCGTGATTCGGCCGGTGACCCCGTCGAGCAGGCGTACGAAGGCGGCGTTGACCGCCACGTTGACCAGCAGCGTCGCTCCGTACAGGAGCAAGAACCGGCCGACCACGTGAGCGCGACCGGCTGCCTCGAAGGTCCACGACCGGTTGAGCAGGTACGACAGGGTCGTGCCGAGGATGAAACCGACGGCCTTCGCCGGATCGATCGGCACGTCGGCGAACAGCAGCAGTCGGTAGCTGCCGTAGTCGACGAGGGCCGCAAGCCCGCCGACGACCACGAATCGCCGGGCCTGCCGGAGGATGGGTCCGTACATCAGAACGGAAGCCGCCGAAAGACCGGCCGCGGCAGGTGCAGTACGACGGTCATGACCCACCGCATCGGCTTCGGCACCCAGATCAGCTCGGCACCGGACGCGACTCCATCGACGACGGCCTTGGCCACCGCCTCGGGCGTCGTCGACAGCGGCGGAGTGCCGAGACCCTCGGTCATCCTGGACCGGACGAAGCCGGGCCGTACGACGAGGACCCGGCCGCCGTATTCGCGCAGCGCCGTGCCGAGCCCGCTGTAGAAGGC
>JBKOYM010000026.1:0-10352 GCA_046725375.1 Actinomycetota bacterium | reverse complement strand
GTCGCGGCTGGGCCAACGGATCCAGTGCGGCGGCAATCATCGCCGCCGACTCCGAGTCGAACTTCCCGCGCAGGACATGGGTGCCGAACCCATCGGAGCCGAAGGTCAAGTGGCGCCGGCGTGCCGCGTCTCGCTCCTGCTTCTCCAGCAGCTTGGCCTCTCGCTCCTCCGCGGAATCGGGATCGATGACCTCCAACAGCTTGCGGCCAAGCCCTGCGACGTCGGAGGGATTGAACTGACGACACCAATCGACGAGCTGACTCTCCGCATCGGCTCTGAGCTGCGCCCCCAAGCCCGTCGTCAAGGAGTCCATCATCTTCGTCACGGCGAGAGCGTGCTCTCGCGAAATGGTCCCCTCGGCCAACGCCTTCCGGGTCGTCTCGAGCCGCCCGGCCAACGCCGCGGACAGCGTCACGTGCCGCTTCGCTTCACCTGGCGACATCTGCAGACGACCACGCAACCACGCCATCGTCGACCCTGCCGCCGCGCGGTCGGACGCTCGCCGGCGATCCGCCTCCGCGACCAACCGCAGTGTCACCTCGTGCAGCCGCGCCTCCAAGCGATGTGACTCAGCCAAGAGCGTCTCGACCTCGTGGTCGGGCAGCGACCACAGCGGCACGTCGGCGATGTCGTCCAACGCAGCGCTGATCGTCTGAACTGCCCCGGCTACCGGATGTATGCGCTCCGGCGAGCCCCCCAAGACTGCCATAACCAAAAGCTAGACGACGCCACTGACAAAACCCGCCCAGAAAACGGCCCAAACTCAGTGAGTCCCAAACTCCTTTACTGCGTTCTCGATGACCCTGTCATGTTTCGGGTGACGCTTGACTGTCATGATTCGGCTGATCCTTTACATGGCATGGCAGCGGTCCACTCGGCTCGTTATGGTGGCGCGATCAGCGGCATAGACGTATCGCTATCCGGCCGTGGTGAGCATCATGGGATCATGCAGAAGGTCGAGGTCCCGGAGGCGCGGCCGGATGAGCTGGAGCTGGTGCTGCGCTGGCGTGTCGATTCCGGACGGCTGGCCGGACTCTTGGAAGCGCGGAACGTGTGCGGGCATCCGGTTCGCCTCTCCAGCAAGCCATCGGTGACGCCGATCGGCACCGATGGCAAGCCGTTGGACGCGCATACGGTGGTCACTACTTCTCGTACTTTCCACAGATCTCCTTGCGGCTCTTGCGGAGAGTCCCACACCTACCCGCGCATAGCATGCGAACCATGCCGACCGAGAAGCTGCCTCGACCACCGCACAGCGGTCGCCGGTGGACGTCCTTCGTCGCGCCCGATCCCGAGCCGGGCAAGGCCGTCCGCGGGCTGCACGAGGCGTCCAACCCTCGGCACAGGCTCCGGGTGGAGCACGATCCGAACACGCTCTTGATCCACCTCAGCGACGAGGACGGATCGGGCTGGACGACCATCGCCGTCGACCGTCCGACCCGCCGATGGTCGGTCGGACAGGGGCCGCGCCAGTCCGACGCGACGCGCGCGGCGTACGACGGTCTCTACGACTCCGGCTGACGTCGCCGTCACGAATCCGTATCACTCGTCAGGCGGAACCTCCACGGTCCCGGCGGTGTAGGACAGTCGAGTCGGGCTATCAAGGAGGCCGGTACGGACGACGCCGAGGCAGTACGCCGCGCGCTCGACGGCGACCCGGACGCCTACGAGGTCCTGGTCGAGCGGTACACCGCGCCCGCGCACCGGCTGGCGTACCTGCTCGGCGCCGCCGGCGACGCGGACGACGTCGTCCAGGAGGCGTTCGTCAAGGCGTACCGCGCGCTGCCGCGCTATCGACTCGATGCACCGTTTCGGCCCTGGCTGTTGCGGATCGTGGCGAACGAGGCGAAAAACGCGGTACGCAGCCGTACGCGGCGTGAGCGCCTGGCCGTACGAGCGCTCGACCTGCTCCCCACGGACGAGCCGTTTCGGCATGCCGCCGACGAGCAACGCCGCCAGGACCTGCTGGCCGGCGTCCGCGCGCTGACGGGCAAGGATCGTGAGGTCCTGATCTGCCGGTACTTCCTGGAGCTCAGCGAGTCCGAGACGGCCGCCACGCTGTCGCTGCCGCGCGGCACGGTCAAGTCTCGGACGTCGCGGGCGCTCGGCCGGCTGCGGGCCCGGCTCGGAGTGGAGGTGACCGATGGCTGACCTCGAGCGCGAGCTCCGCGAGCTCGGATCGATGCTCGCCGTGCCGGATCCGCCGGACGTCCGGGCCGCGGTACGGACGCGGATCGGCGATAGGGCCGAGCGGCCGGCGACCCAGCGGCGACGTCGGCTGGCCGCTGTGATCGCGGCCGCCCTCGCTCTCGGACTAGCCGTGTCGCCGCAGGCCCGAGCGGCGCTGGCCGAGGTGGTCCGGTTCGCCGGAGTGGACGTCCGCTGGGGCGACACCGACGCGCCGGCCACACCGGAGTCGCCGCTGCCCGGCGAGCGGGCCGCAAACCTCGACGCCGCCCGCGACCGGGCCGCGTTTCCGGTCGGCGTGCCGGCCCGGCTCGGGGCGCCGGACCGAGTCCAGATCGCCGACTCGGCACGGGTGGTGTCGCTGCTCTACGGATCGGGTACGAACGCGATCCGGCTCGACGAGTTCGACGGGCGGTGGGAGCCGATCTTCGAGAAGACCGTCATGAGCGAGGGCGTCTCCGTCGACATCGGCCCGGCGCCCGGGTATTGGTTGAACCGCCCCCACGCGGTCCGCTATGTCGACCGGCACGGCGTCGTCCGCGACGAAACCGCCCGACTCGCCGGCAGCACCCTGCTCTGGCAGTCGGGCGGCGTCACGTACCGGCTCGAGGGCCACCTCACCCGCCCCGATGCGATTGCCATCGCCGAGTCGGTGCGCTGACGGAACCATCGGGACCGCGGCGGTGTAGGGCAGACGACTCGTTCGAAGGAGTACGCCATGCGCCGCCCCATCCTGGTCGTCGCCGCGATCACCGCCGCCTTCGTCCTGCTCGCCGTCGGAACACCGGCGACGGCGAAGGGACCGGACTCGGCCACCATCTCCGGGCCGGGCATCGGAACGAAGCAACTCACCATGGACGGCACCGATCACAGCCTCGTCTCCCTCGAGCGGATCACGCGCCTCTGGGGCGGCGCAGGGGCACTGTGGGAGGAAGATGCGCCGGCCGGCGATCTCGGCCCGCGGTTCGACCTGATCTACCACGTCCCCGATCTGCACGTGCCCCGCAAAGGCCGGCTGATCCACCAGCAGCTCTATCCGTTCGCTATCGCGGGGCCCGTCGTCTTCATGCCCGAGGGACAGGTCATGTACGACATGGCCATGCCGACCGGCTGGCTCTCGACCGGCCGCCAGTTGACCGCGATCGTGCAGCGCCTCGGCGGCACCGCGAGGGCAGTCGACTCGCCATCCAACGGGCCGGCCACTCACGCGAACGACGCGTCGGGCAACCGGCCGACGTGGGGCTTGGTCGCCGGCGGCGCAGCCGGCGCCACGCTCATCGCCGCCGCCACTGCAGCCCTCCTGCGGCGGCGGGTCACGCGGTCGCGACCGCCCGGACGAAGCGCCGTACCTCGTCGTTGAAGGCGTCTGGCACCTCGAGGTTGATGCTGTGACCCACGCCCGGCAGCGTGACCAGCTCCGACCGCGGGATGGCAGCGTACATCGCCGCCGCCACCGAGTGCGGAGCCCGAACGTCGGCCCCGCCGTAAACGAGGAGCGTCGGGACATCGATGCCCGGCAGCACGTGACGTAGGTCGGCGGCGGCGAAGGCTTCGGCCATCGCCAGCATGCCGGCGGGCCGGACGTCACGCATCACCGCGACGACCCCATCGAGTACGTCCGGCGGGACCGGGCGGGCGAACAAGCTCGGCACGTACGACGAGATCCAGGCCTCCGGCGGCCGCGTGGCATCGGCCCGGACTCTGGCGACGCGCGCCGCGACCTCGTCGGGCGACAGCGACCCTGCCCAGCCGGCGTACGCCGACGCCAGTACGAGCGACGCCGCCAGGTCCGGATGCCGCTCTCGTACCGCCAAGGCGAGGCCGCCGCCGAAGGACAGCCCGACCAGATGCGGCCGACGCAGTCCGAGAGCCTCGGCGAATCCTGCGACGGTGTCGGCGTAGCCCGCCATGCCGACATCGGCCGGTAGATCCGACGAGCCGCCGCACCCCGGCGCGTCCCAGGCGACCACGTCGAACTCGTCCGAGAGCGCCTCCAGCTGGAGGAGCCACTCACGACTGTCGCTCAGGCCGCCGTGAAGGAGGAGCACCGGTGGCCCGCTCCCGGCGCGACGGTACGCGACCGTGCGTCCATCGACGATGACGGTGTCCATCGGACTCACCGCTCGACCGGCGCCAGGTCGGCGCGTACGCCGAGCAGCCGGATCGGGTCGCGGCGATCGAGTCGGTGGAGGGCCTCGAGGGCGGCCGCGGTGATCGGCTCCACGTCGGCAGACGGCTCGGCGAGGCCGACGCTGCGGGTGTAGGTGAAGAACGGCGCGTAGCGAACCTTGATCGCGATCCGGATCGCCGGCCGCCCCTCGGCGACGACGTCAGCGGTGACCTCCGACGCGAGCCGCTTCACCTCGGCCCGTACCTCGTCCCAGTCGGTCAGGTTGTGCTGAAACGTCGTCTCCCGCCCGCGTGAGCGTGGCACCCAGGGCGACGCGTCGACCGGCGAGGTGTCGACGCCCCGACTCGTCCGGCGCAGCCACGGACCCATCGTGGGGCCGATCTGTTCGGCGAGCCATCGCGGGTCGGAGAGCGCGAGGTCGCGTACGGTCTCAATCCCCAACCCAGCAAGGCGTTTGGCCGTCTTGCGACCGATGCCCCACAAGGCGTCGGTGGGACGGTCGGCCATCACCTCGTACCAGTTGTCGTCGGTCAGCCGGAACGTTCCGCCGGGCTTGCCGAACTCGGTCGCGATCTTGGCCCGCAGCTTGTTGTCACCGATGCCGACCGAGCACGACAACTCCGTCGCGTCACGCACGGCCCGCTGGATGTCATGCGCCATCTCCTCCGGGTCGGACGGCACCGGGTCCGGCTCCATGAACGCCTCGTCCCAGCCGAGCACCTCGACGACAGCGGGGAAGCTCCGCAACGTCTCCATCACGCGCTCGGACACTTCGAGGTACGCCGGTTCGTCGACCGGCAAGAACACCGCATCGGGGCACTTCCGCATCGCCGTACGAAGGGCCATGCCGGAGCGAATGCCGTATTCGCGGGCCTCGTACGACGCGGTCGACACGACGCCGCGCTGAGTCGGATCACCCCTTCCTCCGACGACGACGGGCTTGCCGCGCAGCTCCGGATGCCGCAGCACCTCGACCGCGGCCAAGAACTGGTCGAGGTCGACGTGCAGCACGCACCGCGGCGGATCCGGACTCGTCGGCACGACCCCAGTCTGGCGGGTAGCACGCTAGTGGCGCGCCGCGGCGTAGATCCCCAGTCCGACGAGCAGCCCGCCCGTCGCCCGCCGCTGCCGTCGCCACAGCCGCACGTTGTGTATCAGCCGCCGACTCACAGGCCCGACGACGTACGCGACGACGACATCGGCGGCAGTGTTGAGCAGCACGCTGATCAGGCCGAGCACGGCCGCCTGCAGCGCGACCGGCCCGTTTTCGGGCTGGCAGAACTGCGGCAGAAACGTCAGAAAGAACAACGCCGTCTTCGGGTTGAGCATCTCGGTCACGATGCCCTGCCGAAGGGCGCCGGCATCGACATCGGCCGTCAGGTCTGGCACCGGACCCGATCGTCGGACGCTCCGAATCGTCGACAAGCCGAGCCAGATCAAGTACGCCGCGCCGACGTACTTCACGACCGCGAACGCGGCCGCCGATGTCGCGAGGATCGCCGAGAGACCGGCCGCCGCGGCGACGACGTGGACCGCGCCGCCGATCGCCGTGCCGAACGACGATCGGAGGCCCACACCGCGGCCACCGCCGAGGCTGCGCGCCAGGACGTACAACATGCCCGGACCCGGGATGGCGGCCAGGAGCAAGGCAGCAGCGAAGAAGGCGAGTAGCTGCGCGTGATCTGGCATGCCGCAACCGTAACGAGAACACGTGAGGAGTGCTCGGGCCAATCAGGGGTCTGTCGTGGGAGCCAATCTCGCCGACCCGACTCGCGCCTCAGGGAGTCGGCTCGCCGCGACTACCGTACGCAGCCGCCCTCGCGATCCGGTCGCACGTGCGGACGCATGACGTCGGTCGTGCCCTTGAAGGCGTACGGATCCCGGCAGGCGACGAGCATGACGTCGCGGTGGTCGAGCATCGCCATCGGCTCCGGCTCGGTCGGGTCGAACCACGGCAGCAGCGACTCGGCACTCATGTAATGGCTGACGAGAGCCCGCCGCACACCGTGGCGGCCGGTGTTGGGCAGTGAACGATGCGGCAGATAGCCATTGAAGACGACGGCGGCTCCAGTCGGGATCTCCACCGAGACAACGATCGGTCGCGGGTGGTGTGGGACTGACGCGCCAGCGAGGGAGGCTGTACTCATGACTATGCTCAACCCGGCAACTCGCGATCTCCTCGAGTCCGACGCACTCGCCCATCTCGTCACGCTCAACTCCGATGGCAGTCCGCAGGTGACCTGCGTCTGGGTCGGCCTTGACGGCGACGAGATCGTTAGCGGCCACCTGGACCCGCGACAGAAGCTACGGAACGTTCGGCGCGACCCGCGCGTCGTCTTGTCGGTCGAGAGCCCGACGATCAACGCCATGGGGCTGCGCGAGTACCTCGTCGTGCACGGCCGGGGCCGAGTCGAGCAGGGCGACGCGGCGGCGCTGCTGCAGCGGCTGGCGCATGTCTACATCGGCCCCGACGTGACCTTTCCACCTCCGGAATACGCCGCGCCCGGCGGCTACATCCTGCGCATCACGCCGGAGCGGATCGGCGGCGCCGGCCCCTGGACCGACTGACGCGACGGCCGAATCCCGCCAGAGTCGGGGCCCGTGGCGCGTCATCGTGAACGGCATGGACCTCGACCTGAAAGATCACGTCACCGTTGTCACCGGCGCCAGCAGGGGAATCGGCCTCGCGGTCGCCCGTACGGTCCTCGACGAGGGAGCTCGAGTCGTCGCCGTGTCGCGTACTGCCGGACCTGACATCGACGGCGTGGCCGGCGACGTGCTGTCGCACCTCGCCGCCGACCTGATGGACGCGGACGCCGCCGACCGGATCGTCGGCCACGCGGTCGACACGTTCGGCGGCGTGGACAGCCTGGTCAACGTCGCGGGTGGGCCACCACCCGGTGTCGTCATGCCACGCACGTCGTTCATGGACGCCAGCGACGCCGACTGGCGCGCGATGTTCGAGCTCAACCTCTTCGCCGCCGTCAGGCTTGTCCGCGCGGCCATTCCGATCATGCTGAGAGCCGGCGGCGGCACGATCGTGAACGTCTCGTCGACCCACGCCCGCCAGCCGTTCCCGAACGTCGACTACTCTGCCGCGAAGGCCGGACTGTCCAATCTGACCAAGGCGCTGTCAGAGGAGTACGCCCCGCAGGGGATTCGCGTCAACACCGTCTCGCCGGGCCCGGTCCGTACCCCTTGGTGGACCGACGAAGGCGGCGTTGCCGACATCCTCGCCGACCGCTTCGGCACCAATCGAGACCACGTCCTCGACGCCGCCGTGCCGGAGGCCATGGGCCTGTCGACCGGCCGCCTGGCCGAACCGCAAGAGGTCGCCGACCAGGTGGCGATGCTCGTCTCGCCGCGATCGGCCAGCACGACGGGCGCCGACATCGCCGTCGATTCCGGATTGCTCAAAGCCCTCTAACCCTGTCCGCGATTGCGCGACGGTGGCGGCTTGGCGTCCGTGCCGACACGTCGCGTGTTCGCGCTGCCGGAGGAGCGTCCGGCGATGCGCCGCCAGCTGCGGACGCTCGCCTCGACGATGACGGTCTTGGTCGGCGCCGCGTTCGTCATCGGGGTCAGCGTGTCCGTCGCAGGACGCTGACCGGCAGCGCCCACCACAGAATGCCGAAGAACACCACGCTGGCGATCGCCGCGATCCACGCACCGACCCACCCTACGGCGACCTGAACGACCAGGAGCACGGCACCGCACATGGTGAGCGCCAGCGTGAACAACCCGGCCCGTGCCGACCGGTCACCGGCCTCCACCAGCCACGGCCGCAGCCGCCGCCGAAACATCACGCGATGGAAGCACACCGGAGCGACGGTCAATCCGGTGCTGACCACGGCCCCCATGAGGACGCCGACATAGAGCCACTCCTGTTCCTCGCTCAGCACCGGAAACCGACTCTGAAACGGCACGACGAGCAGGAACGCCGTCAGGATTTGGATGCCGATCTGGGTGACCCGTAGCTCCTGCAGCAGCTCCGCCCAGTTGCGATTGATCCGCTCGACGTCGGTCTCCTGGCCTACGGGCGTGCCTTCGCTCATGCAACCGACGTTACGCCGGTACGCCGTGGCCGCGACTGTCGTGTCGTGCGCGATCACCGTCGAAGTCGCAGGCGTGGCCACCACACGAGACCGTCCCCTACCCCACTAGACGCCCTCCAGGCCATGAATGGAGGGCAGCCATCGCGATTTCGCTAGGCTTGCCCCACGGCGTGCCGGGAAGTCTGGTCGGCTCACATCCAACCGACCCGAAGTGGACCTATCGTGCCGCACGAGCAGCCCTCGTTACCGCTCCGACGCCGCATCTTTTTGCGCCCCGAACCGGGCGAGGAGTCGTTTCTCGGTCGCGCGCTCCGGCAGGAGACCGTGGGAGGGGCGCTGCTGCTGGGCGCCGCAGTGATCGCGCTCGTCTGGGCCAACTCTGGGTGGCAGGAGTCGTACGACGACCTCCGCCACTTCGACCTGGGTCCGCTGACGCTCGAACACTGGGCAGCCGACGGCGCGCTGGCGATCTTCTTCTACGTCGCCGGCCTCGAGCTCAAACGCGAACTCGTCGTCGGATCGCTCCGCCGAGCGGCCGACGCCCTCGTACCGGTGGCTGCGGCGCTCGCCGGCATGCTCATGCCAGCGCTCGTCTACATCGCGATCAACAGCGGCGGTGATCTCCACGGTTGGGCGATCCCGATGGCTACCGACATCGCTTTCGCCCTGGCAGTGCTCGCCGTCGTAGGCCGCTCGCTTCCCTCGTCGCTGCGCGCGTTCCTGCTCACGCTGGCCGTCGTGGACGACCTGGGCGCGATCGTGGTGATCGCCCTGTTCTTCACCGACGACCTGCACGTCGCGCCCCTGCTCGGCGCGATCGCGCTGCTCGCCGCGTACGCGTGGTGCCAGCATCGCCGCATCAGTGCCGTCTGGGTGCTCGTGCCGATCGGAGTCGCGACCTGGTGGCTCGTCTACGAGAGCGGAGTGCACGCGACCGTCGCGGGCGTCGCGCTCGGCCTGCTGACCCGGGTCCGGCCCGACCCGGACGAGCAGCGCTCGCCGGTCGAGATCCACGAACACCACGTACGGCCGATCGCCGCCGGCGTGGCGGTGCCGGCGTTCGCACTGCTCGCTGGAGGGGTGAGCGTCGACTTCGGGCGGGATCTCGTCGGCGAGCCGATCGTCATCGGCATCGCACTCGGGCTCTTGCTGGGCAAGGCGATCGGCATCACCGGCGGCGCCTACCTGACAGCGCGGCTCACCCGAGCCGAGCTCGCCCCGGACCTCGCGTGGCGTGACGTCGGGGCAGTCGGCGTCCTGTCAGGCGTCGGGTTCACCGTGTCGCTGCTGATCTCCGAACTCGCGTTCGACGGCGAGCTGACCGAGGAGGCAAAGGCCGCCGTACTCATCGGATCGCTGCTATCCGCCCTGGTCGCGGTCGTACTCCTCCATCGGAGAAGTCGATCCCTCGCAACGTGATTCGCTACGAGCAGACGGCGGCGCTGTCGATAGGCTCAGCGTGCGGACCGAAGATCGGGAAGGTCACGCCGAAGGGAGAAGCGATATGAGCATCGCCGGAGACGACCAAAGCGGTATCTCCGAGGCTGGTATCTCCGACGAGGAGGAGCCAACCCTAGGACGGCTCGTCGCCGATGCCAGTCGAGACATCTCCACTCTGATCCAATCCGAGATCGCGCTGGCGAAGTCGGAGCTCAGGGTCAGCGTCAAGGCGGGTGGCACCGGAGCTGCATTGCTCGCGGTGGCCGCCTTCATCGGCCTCATCGTCATCATCCTCGCGTCGATCACGATCGCGCAGTTCATCATCTGGGCCGGGCTCGACCCCTGGTGGGCCTACCTCATCGTGACCGGCTTCTACATCCTGCTCGCCGCTCTCCTGGCGTTCATCGGCCAGCGGAAGTTCAAGAAGGTCAAGGCCCCCGAAAAGACCATCGAGACCGTTCAAGAGATCCCCAAGGCGTTCAAGTCCAGCTAGGGTTCCGGCGGGCGAGGGGACGGCGGTTTTGCCCGAACGCCAAACC
>JBKOYM010000062.1:0-11890 GCA_046725375.1 Actinomycetota bacterium | reverse complement strand
AGCCGGGCCGCGTAGTCAGCTCCGCCGCAGTCGATCGGGCCAGGCGGATCGCCAGGCCGACAGGTCGATCGGGAACCGTCGGCTTCGGTGTCGTCGACCCCAGCGCCGCCAGGCCAGCACCGACCCACCCGCGGCCGCCGCCGCTGCGGCTACTCCTCCACCGGTCAGCATCACCGGCTTCCGGCGGCCGAACGCGCCCACCCGGTGGCCAGTGTCGCGGGTGGCCTCCTTGAGCCGGGTCACCTTGAACCGGTGGCCGTCGTCGTCCCCCGTGTCGCGCCGGTTGGCGCGGCCGCCCTCGATGTCGGCCCGGACCGCGGTGGGGTCGTCGGGCACTCGGTTCTGCCGCGTCGTCGTCATGTCTCCTCCCGCTCACGCGAAGTGTCCCCGTGTCAGTGCCCACATCGGGCCGGCGCAAAACCTGACAGATCAGGCGCTTGGGAGGGGCCCGAGTCGAGCATGTCGAGCATGTCGGGCATGTCGGTCGGGACCGAGACCAGCCGCGCCACCATGTCGACCCGCAGGCCAGACCCGGTCAGGCCCGGCAAGCCCCGTGAAGACCCGGTCGCCGACCTGGCAGGCATCAGTTGACCTGTCATCCGGCGAGTAAACACGCGGCCAACGGGTACGGTCGCTGCACGCTGCGGCCGAAGAGCGCTATACGGCCACAGCCAGGCTCCGGCCGTTTCGACATCAAGCGGCCCAAGCCGTCCTGGCGGTCCCGGTCTGCATGGCACCGGGGCCGTCATCAGAAGGGCCACCATGTGATCGGGCAAATCCGACCCCTGACACGTTCCACTCCGGCCTACGATCGTCAGCACCCGCCCGACATCGAGGTGGGGTGCGCCTGCACCGGTCAGAGGCGAGCCGACGCTCGAATCCGCACCGCGAACCCTCCAATGACAAGGAGGATGGTTGTCGTTGACTCTGGTCCACTCCAGGCGTCAGGAGTTCCCCTACGGGTCCTTCCAACAGCGTTCAGAACCCCGGGGTTACCGCCACAGAGTTGTCCTCCAAATAGCTCGGCGGCGCCGCCGAGCCGTGGTGCTCCGCTCACCGTCCGTCAACGCGAGCAGACATCAGCTGAAGTGCGCGCTATGCCGAGATGAGTGTGCATCGACGGAGACCCACAGCCGTCAGGTCCTCCGCAGTGCGCACGCCCCTTCGCCGCCGAGAGGAAACCGCGAGGCGCCGCGGGCTGCCCGATCACGTCGGGTGCGTCTTTTCGCCGCATCAGCAGCCGCGTCTCCTCCGGGTGGGGACGTCCTCGAAGGAATCTGGTCAGATGTGTCGGATCGGAGCGGGGCCGTTCGTGGAAGGGGTGGGCGGGACGCCACAGTCGCCCTTCCGTATCGACCACACTGACTTTCAGGAGACACCATGAAGCTTCTTCTCACCTCCGGGGGTGTGACGAACGCCAGCATCCGCGACGCGCTCGGCGAGCTCCTTGGCAAGCCGATCGCCGAGTCCACCGCGCTCTGCATCCCCACCGCGCAGTACGGGCATCCGATGGTCGGCCCGGGAGTGAAGGCTTGGCAGTTCATCACCGGCAACTCCCAGAATCCCATGGTCGACCTGGGCTGGAAGTCCGTCGGCGTGCTGGAGCTGACCGCGCTGCCCAGCATCGACAGGGAACGTTGGGTGCCGCTGGTCCGGGAGGCCGATGCGTTGCTCGTCGCGGGCGGCGACGTCCTCTACCTGTGCCACTGGATGCGCGAGTCCGGGCTGGCAGACCTGCTGCCGTCGTTGAGCGAGACCGTCTGGGTAGGGCTCAGCGCGGGGAGCATGGTGATGACCCCCCGTGTCGAGGACGACTTCATCCAGTGGCGACCACCCACCGGCGACGCAACCACCTTGGGCGTGGTCGACTTCTCGATCTGCCCTCACCTGGCTGCCGACGGCATGCCAGGCAACTCCATGGCCGAGGCGGAGCAGTGGGCGGCCGGCATCCCGAACACGGCGTACGTGATGGACGATCAGACGGCGATCACGGTGGTCGACGGCGACATCGCCTTCGTTTCCGAGGGGCACTGGGAGCAGCTCCGGACACTGAGCTCTGATCCCAACCGCACGTAGTCGGGCCCGGAACACCTGTAGCCTCCGGCCTTTATGATCCAGAACGCGCGCTTGTGAAACGCTCTCATGCGACGAGGTGCGTCACTCCGCCGCGTTTCGGCCCGGCGAAGCGTCCGGGTCTGCCGAGTTTCGGTAGCCTTCGAGATCGCGTTGGCGCTCTGGCGCTTGTGGCTACGGGGAGGGTTGGCGGCCGGGTGGCGGGGTGAGGTTGTAGCGCGCGATGACGTCGTCGAGCCATGGTGCGTCGCCGAACACGATTCCATGCCGCTGGGCGAGGTCAGCTAGGACTTCGGGGTCGGGGGCGCCGGAGGCCATCATCTCTCCCACGCCCCAGAAGAAGTGCTCGAAGCCCGCAGGACTGATTACTTCAATCATTCGGGCCGGCGCGGTTCCGGCGTTCCACATCGTGTGCGTTTCACCGCGAGGTTTGGTGATGTAGCCGCCGGCGCCGAGTACGACCTCGCGGTCGCCGGAGCGGAAGCCGATCTCGCCTTCGGTGACGATGGAGTATTCATCCTCGCGTGTGTGCATGTGGGGAGGAACGGAGGCGCCGACCGGGAACGGGTGTTCGACGATGGATACGTTGCCGTTGGTGTTTTCGCCGAAGAGTTTGAACACGACCCCGATCGTGCCCAGGTCGCGCTCTTGCCCTTCACCTGGATGCAGAATGGTCAGCTCCGGTGCCTCGATAGGTCCCATGGTGCCGCTCCTCGACAGTTCCGTAGTACAGTTGTGTATCGCCAATGTCCTCTTGTGGAGGGTGGATGTCAACAAGTTTCGATGAACACTTGTGTTCAACTAAAGGGCGTACCTACCAGAAGACAAAACGTGCTGAAGACGAGTTACGGACCAGGGGACGGATCGTCGACGCAGCTGAAGCCCTGCACGGGACCGTCGGTCCCGCTCACGCCAGTGTGTCCGCGATCGCCGAGTATGCCGGCGTGACCCGCGCGACGGTCTACCGCCACTTCCCGGACGCGGACACCCTGTTCGCGGCCTGCTCCAGCCAGTGGCTGTCCCGCCAACGGCTCCCCGACCCCGACGCGTGGACCCAACACAACGACCAGCTGACGCGACTCCACGCGGGCCTCACCGACCTCTACCGCTACTACCGGTCCGGCCAGCAGATGCTCACCATGATCCACCGGGACGCCGAAACCGTGCCCGCCCGCATCCGGGCCGGCCGGTTACAGGTGGAACGACGCTGGCGCGACACCCTCCTTCACCCCTTCCCCGACCGGAAGAGCAAAACCCTACGGGTCGCGGTCGAGCACGCAATGGCATTCCAAACCTGGCGATCGCTGTGTGTTGAATGTCGCCTCTCCAACCGCGCCGCCGTCGACCTCATGGTCGGCATGGTCGCCGCCACCACCCATGGCAGCTCGACGGCTTTCCAGACCAAATGACGCTCTTCCTGATCTGGCCCCACCGTGTCAACCGTCTCGGATGCCCCTGGGACACATCGAATAGACCCGGTACTGCGGGCGGGAGATCTCCCAGGTCTGATCACGCAGGTTTACGACTATGACGTGCATGCCCGAGAGCGTGTCAGATGACGACGCAAGCAGCACACGGATCTGCCGCGACCCGCTCGTTCGACTCCCACGCCTACGACCCAAAAGCCGTCCGCCGCCGACCGAGCGCGGCCGACGGTATGGTCCAGACGTGCCCTCATGGGACATCGCCCACCATGTGCGAGCGATCTGCATGCGGCTGCCCGAAGTCACCGAGCGGCCGAGCCATAGGTCACCTGCGTTCTTCATCAAGAAGCAGTTCGTCATGCTCTGGCCCGACGGCCACCACGACCACGATTTCCCACACATGTGGTGCGCTGCCCCGGCCGGCGCCCAAGACGAGCTGGTCGCAGAATCACCGGGTCGGTACTTCCGCCCGCCGTACGTAGGAGCCCGGGGCTGGGTAGGCGTGCGACTCGACAACGAGGTCGACTGGGACGAGGTTGCTGAACTTTGCGAGGACGCCTATCGCGTCGTTGCACCGGCACGCTTAGTCAGGCTGCTCGACATGAGCTGACTCCGACGCGTAGACCATCAAACCGGTGCTTCAAGACCTACAGCGCTCCTCGCGAGGACGACTACAACGGCCGCGAAAGCCCATCATATCGAGGCATGCGCCGGCTCGACCACGAAAACGCGTCCTTCCAGCCGCGATCGAGGTCACCCCCTCGGGCCATTCGTCGAAGCGATGGAGATCGGGCGCCCGCTTACGCCGAAGGGCCTCGCTGCTGTCGCCGCACGGAGCGGGTCCGCGTGGGACCCACTGGAGCATGGTCGACGACCGCGCGCGCAGACCGCACAACCTGGCCGGTCGCTCGGCTCCTCCCACGGCATGCTGGGGAGCGGTGCGACAGGCCCCTGCCTCGGCCGGCGGCTTGTTGGTGTCCTTGCCATCGCGGACGGCCTGCGAACCGGCCAAGGCTTGCCTATATCCTGGGTGGTCCGCTGGACGGGTTGCCGTCGCTGTCGGTGTCCTTGTGTTCCACGGCTGCCAGAGCAGCGGCGACGAAGTCGCGGACGGCGGGGGTGCGGTCGTCGGCCCGCCATCCCAGCGCGAGGACCGAGGGCGAGATGTCGACTACGGGCACGAACTGCACGGTCGGCCTAGCGTAGAAGCGGCCGACCGATTCGTGGGTGAGTGAGATTGCTTGTCCCGCGGCGACCACGGTCAGCATTTCCTCCACGCTGTCCACGACCTCGTCGGCGAGACGCGACGCGCGGCCGGTGGGTCGGCGTTCGGCGACCTGCCAGAAGGCCCGCCAGCTTGGTGACACCGCGTCGGGCACCCGGACGAAGGTCTCCCCGGCGAGTTCATCGAAGCTGATCGCGTCGCGTCCAGCCAGCCGGTGGTCCGCCGGGACGACGGCCACCCGGCGCTCAGACCACAACGTCGCCATGTCGATTCCGTCGAGCTCATCACTGCCGTACGGCGGCCGGAGCAGGCTGAGGTCAAGCTCACCGGTACGCAGCGCGGCAAGGTGGTCGGTGAATCGCATGGCCCGCATGTGCAGCACCACGTCGGGCTGGCGTGCCCGGAAGTCGCTGAGGATTGCCGCCATCTGCTCGGCGGCACCCTGGGCCAGAAACCCCACCACCAGCTCGGGCCGCTCGCCGCGCGCGATCCGCCGGGCGACCGCCACTGCCCGGTCCGCCGTGGCGACCGTGCGCCGCGCCTCGGCCAGGAATGTCTGGCCGGCCGGAGTCAGCGCGACCGCGCGGCTGGTGCGGTCGAGCAGACGCAGACCGATCTGGCGCTCCAGCCGCTGAATCTGCTGGGACAGTGCCGGCTGGGTAATGTGCAGCCGCTCGGCGGCATGACCGAAGTGCAGCTCCTCGGCGATCGCGAGGAAGGCGCGCAGCAGGCGCAGGTCAACGTCCACGATGTCATAGAACCACATTGACCTGCGGCGATAACCGGGGTTGATCAATCCCGGCGGGTTTTGTCTTGGCCGCGAACTGGTCGGTGGGATTTATTTGCCGGTGTGCGTGCGAAGCGGTGTGATCGGACCAGCTCCATGGGTGGCTCGCACCGGCGGGTGCCCGTCTGTGCGAGCCGAGCCGCTGCGCACCGCCCGCTACCTCGAACCGGCCGGCTTCCTGTCGTGCGGCTCGCCTACCGGCTGGCGACGACCCACGCTCAACGCCCGGATTAGCCGTCGCGATCTCGAGGAGAGCCACTCGTGAAGATCCACACTCACGTCGCCGGCGACGCCGGCCTGTTCGTCAACGCGTACGCGGTCGAGACCGTGGAGGGGATCGTCGTGATCGACACCAGCCTGCTGGTCGACGACACCGCCGAGCTCGTGGCCCGGGTAGAGGCCCTCGGCAAGCCAGTTGCCGCGGTCGTGCTGACCCATGCCCACCCAGACCACTTCAACGGCACGATCCAGTTCGCCGGCGCCGACGACGTGCCGGTGCTGGCCACGGCCGCGGTGGACCGCACGATCCGCCTGATCGCCGACGCGAAGCGGGCGCAGTGGTCGCCGATCTACGGCGATCAGTGGCCAACGACGACCCACTACCCAAACACGGTGCTCCCCGACGGCGAGACGGTACGGATCGGCGGGCTGGCGGTCGTGGCGTACGATCTCGGGCCGGGCGAGAGCCACGCCGATTCGGTGCTGTTGGTACGGCCCGCCGACGAGCCCGGAACGGCGCCGGTCGCGTTCATCGGCGACATCGCCTTCCACGGCACCCACTCCTACACCGCCGACGGGCACACCACACGCTGGCTGTCCACGTTGGACAAGCTGACGACGACACTCGCCGACGCGTCGCTGCTGTATCCGGGGCATGGCGTGCCCGGCACGCTCGGTCTGCTCGAGGAGCAACGCGACTACCTGCTCGCCTACCGCGCCGCGGTGGCTGAGCTCGTCGCCGGTGCTTCCTCCGCTGTGGACGACGCGGTCACCGCCGAGTTGGTTGCCCGCATGATCCGGCACGCACCCGGTGCGCCGCTGGACTGGTTGATCGCGTTGGGCGCCGACGCTGTCGCCGCCGAGCTGGCCCGACAGGAGCGGTGAGCGCGATGTCCGCGACGATCGACGTGCTCGACCCGGAACACCCCAAGCGGGTGCTGATGGTTGTGGCCAACCCGGCGGTGAGCCCGATCACCGGCTGGCCGGTCGGGTTCTGGTGGGCCGAGCTGACCCATGCGTACTGGGAGTTCTCCGAACACGGCTACCAGGTCAGCTTCGCCAGCCCGGACGGCGGCCCGGTGGAGGGTGACTCGTGGAGCGATCCCCGCGACGACAGTGGCTACAGCGCCGAGGATCTGATCAGCCTCGGGTTCCTCAACTCGCCACGGCACGCCGGCCGGCTCGAGGACACCGCCCGCATCGCCGATATCGCCGTGGCGGACTACGACGCGGTGTTCTTCGTGGGCGGTCAGAGTCCGATGATCACGTTCGCCGACGACACGCGGGTGCACGACCTGGCCCGCGACTTCTACCTCGCCGGCAAGATCACCGCAGTGGTGTGTCACGCCACCTGCATTCTGCTCAAGACCCGGCTACCGGGAGGCGAGTTGCTGGTCACGAACAAGACCTGGACCGGCTTCGCCAACAGCGAGGAGGACTACGCCGACGCGTACGTGGGTACAACGATCCAGCCGTTCCGCATCGAGGACCGTGCACGCGCACTGTCCGACACCAATTTCATCGTGTCCTCGCGGTTCAAGCCGCACGCGGTGCGCGACGGCCTGCTCGTGACCGGGCAGCAGCAGTACTCCGGAGCCGCCGCGGCCAGGCTCGTGATCGAAACCCTCGGTGTCTGACGCGGACCCCACCGTGGACACCGTCGTGGTGGGCGGTGGACCCGCCGGGCTGTCCGCCGCGCTGTACCTGGCCCGCTACAACCGGCAGGTGCTGGTTTTCGACAGCCGCCACGGACGATCCACTCACCACCAGGTCAACCGCAACTACCTGGGATTCCCGGACGGGGTGGCCACGGTGCACCTACGTGAGCTGGCCCGCGAGCAACTCAGCCGCTACCGCACCGCCCGCGTCCTGCACCACACGATCACCCGCATCGACGGGGACGCCGGCCGCGGCTTCATCGCACACGCCCAAGACCACGAATGGCACGCCCGCACCGTCGTGCTGGCGACCGGGGTGCTCGACCACTTCCCACACTTCCCCGGATGGGAGTCCTACGTCGGTCGCAGCATGTTCTGGTGCATCACCTGCGACGGTTACGAGAACCGGGGCCGCAACATCCTGGTCGTCGGACACACCAATGCGGCCGCCGGTGAGGCGATGCAGCTGCACAGCCTGACCGACCGGATCAGCCTGCTGACCAACAGCGACGCCGACCAGATCAGCTCGACGTTCCGCCGGCGCCTGAATGCCGCAGGCATCCCGGCGATCCACGACCGGATCGCCGAGGCGCACGGCAGCAACGGCCTGCTGGAGGCAATCACTACCCGCGGCGGGGCCAAGCTCGTCCTCGACGCGCTGTTCAGCATCCAAGGCGCCACCCCCGAGACCGCCCTCGCCCGCCGGCTCGGCGTCGCGCTCGCGACCACCGGGTGGATCCGGGTCGACACCGAGCAGAAGACCTCAGCGCCCGGAGTGTACGCCGCCGGCGACGTCACCAGCCTGCACTCGAATCAGGTCACGGCCGCGGTGCACGAGGGAGCGCAGGCGGCGTCGGCCGCGAACTACTTCCTCTACCCACCCGAGCTGAAAGCCCACTGAACGCATGACAACCGGCACCGGCCTGAGCGAGCAGCGGGTGACCTGGGCGGAGCTGTTCGTCGACCTGGTCTGGGTGCTCGCGGTGACCCAGATCACCGGAACGCTCGCTGACGCTACCGGCACCGCAGATGCCGCGCGGACGATGCTGTTGTTCCTCCCATTGTGGTGGGGATGGGTCGGCGTCACCCTTCTGGGCAACGCCGCAGGCGCCGCCCTCGACACCGCGCGCGGCCGCCTAACCCTCTTCGCCTTGGCCGGCTGCGGGTTGAGCATGGCGATCGCCATCCCCCACGCCTACACCAGCCGAGGGCCGCTGTTCGCCTGCGGCTACTGCGCCCTGCGCCTACTGCTGTGGACCATGCGGCACCGCCAGGACGGGTTCCGCGACATTCGGGTCGAGCCGTTCGCAGCGAGCCTATTCATCGCCGGTCCACTGTTCGTACTCGGCGCACTCGCCCCCGCCGACGCACGCGTCGCCGCGTGGACCGCCGCAGTCGTCGTCGAGATGCTGGCCCCCATCGTGCTGACCCGCCGACCGGGCGGTGCACGGTTCGAGACAGCACACCTGCCCGAACGGTTCGGCCTGTTCCTCATCATCGCCCTCGGCGAGACAGTCGTCGCCGTCGGCGCCAACGCCACGACCATCCGCCTGGGACCCGCGACCGCCATCACCCTCGCGCTGTGCTTCATCATCATGACGCTGCTCTGGTGGAGCTACTTCCACTACGGCGCGCCAGCGGCCCGGCACAGCCTCAGCACCGACCCCGTGCAAACCCGCATCGCTCGCGACGTATTCAGCTACGCCCACCTCGTCTACGTCATCGCGATCATCTGCATCGCAGTCGGCATGAAGAAAGCACTGCTCCACCCACTCGACACACCGCACACACTGACCGAACACCTGCTCGCACCCGGTGCCGGACTCTTCCTCGCCGGCTTCTGCTACGCCCGACAACGGATGTTCGGCGCCATCGGACTACCCCGCTTCCTCGGCGCCGCCACCTGCATCGCCATCGCCGCCCTGGCATCGGTTCTCCCACAACTTGCCGTCGCGGCGCTGGTGGCCACCATCCTGCTGGCCGTCAACGCTGTGGAGGCCTGGCGAGTCGAAAGCGGGCGGCCCCTGCTCCTCCTAACCCTGACCCCGCGACGATAAGCGTTCCCGTTAACACAGAGGCCCATGCTCGTCTGTGGGATGCTCCGACTCCCGGACGAAGATGCCAGGCTCAGGAGGCTGCCTGACTAGCCTCAGCTAAGCGGTGCTTGGCGACCCATGATGTCGGCGCCCGGACGTGCGTCATAACGCCGCGAGCGGTGCTACTTCAGAGCGACGCTCGTTCTTCGCAGCCCGAAAGAGCACGCTGCCGGTGGTGGGTTATGCGGATGTGATGGCGGGCTCAATCGCCTGTTGCGGCAACCGCGAGACGGATATGTCGAACAGACCCTCCCATTCGCTCCGGACCCTCAGGTACGCGTCGATCGACTCCCTGATGGTCTTGGGCACCTCGGCGACCCCCATCGGCCCGAGCAGGTGAGCGTGAAGCTTGTCGAGCTCCGACTGCACCAGCGACGCCATGCCGACTGCCTGCTTGGAGCGCAACCACAACATCCAGTCCCAGAAATGTTCGTCGATCCCGGCGAGCGTCGACGGCTCGACGGTCCACGGCGGCAGCACGGCATGGGACTCGGCAAAGATCAGGTCGACCTTCTGCGGTCCGCCGAGTATGAGCATGTAGCACCAGGTCCGGCTCAACCGGTCCCATTGGGCAACCACCGGACGCAACCGGAGAACCGCCCGCGGAAGTGACCGCTGAACGGCGGGGAAGGCATCGGTCTGGACCTGGAAATCCCTGTCGGACAGCGAAGTCGCCCGACCGTCCGCCCGAGAGCCGACCAGCTCGACCGACCTCACGCCCGGAATACGGCCGACGGTCGCGATCACACCATCGGGCAGGACGCCCCGCGCGGCGCCAGCAAGCTGCGGCATCAACCCATCATCTCCGACAGCGGCCTAACCGCCGCTGTCGGGACCGGTCGTCCGATAGCCGCACGTCGCGACGAGGCCGCACCCACGTGCCGACGAACACCAACAACCCCTGGCGGCCTTGAGGCGAGCGGCGCCTCGAAACCGTCATCCCATCGTTCGCCCGAGGCGCTCCCTTCCACTGCGGTCCGCGCATGGGGTAGGCAGGTCATACCGCCGCGACCGCCGCGGCCTCGACCAGGCGCCGGCTTGAACGGGCCGAATGCCCCGCCCTGGTGGACGGGCCACGAGCCGTTGGCTTCGTTTGATCGGCTGGGTCAGGCGCTGCTGGGTTCGTAGCAAGGCCCCTTGATCCGGACCGCCCGCCACCTGCTGTGCCGGCCCATCCGGCGGTGTCCTGACAATGGAGGCAGAGCTACGACGAGAGGAGGTAGCGATGAGTATGCCCGCACGGCGTGAGCCGCGACGCCTGTCCGAGCTTTTCGACTGGCTGGAAGAGGGCTTCCCGACCATCCCGCTGTGGCGTCCCTCCGACACCCACTCGATGCGCGTCGAGGACTACCAGGCGGAGGGCCGGTACGTCATTCGGGTCGAACTGCCGGGCATCGACCCCGACAAGGACGTCGAGATCACCGTCGCCGACGGGATCCTGACCATCCAGGCCGAGCGCCGCGAGGAAAAGCAGGAGGCAAAGCGGTCCGAGTTCCGGTACGGATCGTTCAGCCGTACCTGCCGGCTCCCCGAAGGAGCCGACGAGAACGACGTCACCGCCACCTACAAGGACGGCATCCTCGAGGTCAGCGTGGCGATAGGACCAGAGGTCAAACCCGAGCCCAAACGCATCGACATCTCAAAGGCCTGACCCACCATCACGAGCGCTGCCCGACCCCGATACGGGCAGCGCTCATGCATACGTCATACCGCCGCCAGTTGGCGCTCTTGAAACTGCACTCTCATGCCGATGAGCGTGCGCGGGTCGGGTGGTCTTGCGGATGAGCCCAGGCAAGCCCTGATGAATACTGCAGACCATGGAGAGTGTCGATCAGCGATTTGCCCCGGACCGTCGAGGGTTCGCAGCCGTCATCGAGGCATTCTTCGCCCGTGGGGTCACGGTTGGGCTTCATCTCCCCGATCGCTGGTATGGCGGGCGCCCGATGGAGAACCAGTACGACCTGACCCTGGCAATGGACCGTCCGGCAAGGTTGATCGTCGAACTAGACGAGCGGATCCTTCTGACCTTCACCGGGGAGAACATGCGCGTGGAAGAGGATCTGACGACGCTGCTCGACCCTCGCGGCACTCCTGCGATACGGATGAGCCGCTTCGCCCAACTTGTGGTCGATGCTCGGCTCTACGGCACAACCGACACGACGGCAACGGTCTACACCGATGGAGAAGTGCACCTCATCGCGGCGCGATGACCGCTCATGCCGTGGATAGCCTGCGGCTCGCGGCCACCCGGACACGTCGCTGATCGCTCGGTCGTAGCTGATGAGAGTGCAATGGAGAAGTGCACCTCATCGCGGCGCGATGACCGCTCATGCCGTGGATAGCCTGCGGCTCGCGGCCACCCGGACACGTCGCTGATCGCTCGGTCGTAGCTGATGAGAGTGCAACGG